>NZ_NPKS01000003.1:0-271935 GCF_008329595.1 Methylobacterium sp. P1-11 | reverse complement strand
CGCGACACCCGCGAGCTTCTGACCTCGCGCGGCTACGAGGAGGGCAACCACGGCGAGGCCGCCCATTACGTCATCGAGAAGGCCTTCGTCGAGAAGTAGCCCGCCGCACAGGCCGGTTCGGTTTCAGCCCGGTGCGGTCCGCCGCGCCGGGCTTTTCTGTGCCGGCGCGGACCCGGTCGCGGGGGCGGGGCGCAGGATCGCCCCGTAGCCCTCCTGCGGGTCGCCGACGAAGCGGATGCCCGCCCCTTCGAGGACCGTGCGGATCGCCGCGAGGGTCCGCGTGCGGGGCTGGACCTGCTCGCTCTCGATCATGTTCAGGGTGACGACTGAGACCGCGGCGCGGCTCGCGAGAACCCCTTGCGTCCATTTGAGAAGTCCGCGGCCGGCGCGGATCTGGGCGGCAGTGATCATGGCTCCGGGATCGCCCGAACTGAAAGAATTATCAAGTTTCCGGTTGACGCAGGCCGAGCGCGACCGTATCCACCGCGCCATCGGCCTGCCGGGCCGGTGATCCGAGGGTCTCGCACCTTCGGGACGTCCGCGGTCCGCGTGCCGCGGGGGCGCCACGCCCCGTCCGCCGTGAGCGGTCACGACCGGCAGACCGTCGACCTTCACCGGCGCGGGCCGGAGACGCTCGGTTATCCCTGTCACGGATCACCTCCGAGCCTCATCGACACGCCCGCGTCACCCGCAGCCCCGTTCGGACGGAGCCTGGCATGAGACAGCACGACGGCATCGGCGTCGCGGCGTTCGCCCGTCCCGGGCTGACGCGACCGTTACGGTCGTATCGCGGGGCTCTCGGCCCGAGAGGCTGAGCGCGTCTCGAGGACCCTGCGGGCCGGCAGGGGACGGTTATCATCGGTAGAGCGCCGCGGGCTTGTCCCGCGGAGGTTGCGGGTTCGATCCCCGCCGGGGGCCGCGCGGTCGCCGGAGCTCATGCCCGTCCCCGACACCACGACCGCAGGGCCCCGCGAGACGAGCGCGGAGCCGACCGCGCGGATTCCGGCCGACGATGCGGGCCGGAGAGGAACGGTTATCCTTACGTAAGGGAGGTCGCGGGTTCGAATCCCGCCGGGCCGGGAGGCCCGTAGCTCAGCCCGGATAGAGCGCCCAGACATCGTTCCTCACGCCACGCCCGCATCGCCCGGACGCGGGCCGGAAGACGAAGGTTATCGGGATCCGAGGGGTGCGGGTGCGAGTCCCGCCGGGCCGTCAGGCCCGTAGCTCAAGCAGAGCATCGGACAAGCCCTTCGTCGCCGCCACGCCCGCCCCGCGGCCGGACGGAACCCCGACCCCGACGACACGAGAGACCGGCCGCCCGCGGGCGGCGGTGGACGACGCGCCGCGGCCGCGTCCCCGCCCAACCGCGCGCGCCGGAACGCGCCACCGGCCGGCGATCGGCCGCGATGGAGAGAGGAGAGACAGAGAGGAGCCCGCCATGACGAAGCTTGCACAGATGTTCCGGCTCCGCGCCACGCCGCAGTCGGAGCCGATCCCCGGCACGGTGCCGAACGCCGCCGGAGGCCACGCCTTCGCGGTCGGCGACTGGGCGCGGCTTGACCGCTTCCTGGTGCTCGGCTCCGAGGGCGGCTCGTACTACGCGAGCCCGCGCACCCTGACTGCCGCGAACGCGGCGGCGGTGCAGCGGTGCATCGCGCAGGACGGTGCCCGCGCGGTCGCCGCCATCGTGGCGGTGAGCGAGGCGGGCCGGGCTCCGAAGCAGGATCCGGCGATCTTCGCCCTGGCGCTAGCCGCCGCCTCGGCGGACCTCGCGACCCGGCGCGCGGCGCTCGCGGCCCTGCCCCGGGTCTGCCGCACCGGCACGCACCTGTTCCAGTTCGCCGAGGCGGTCGAGGCGATGCGGGGCTGGGGCCGAGGCCTGCGCCGGGCGGTCGGCGGCTGGTACGCCGACAAGCCCGTGGAAGCCCTGGCCTTCCAGGCGGTGAAGTACCGGACGCGTCAGGGCTGGTCGCACCGCGACCTGCTGCGGCTGGCCCACCCGGAGACGGAGGAGCCCGCCCGGAAGGCGCTGTTCGACTGGATCTGCCGCGGCACCGTGACCGAGGCCGCCCCCGGGATCGTCCACGCCTTCGCGCGGGTGCAGGCGGAGGGCGTCGACGGGGCGGTGGCCGCCGCACTGGTGCGCTCGCACGGCCTGCCGTGGGAGGCGCTGCCGACCGGGCTGATGGGCAGCCGCGCAGTGAACGAGGCCCTGATCGAGCGGATGCCGGTCGGCGCTCTCGTGCGCCAGCTCGGGCGTATGACGGCCGCGGGGGTGCTCGCGCCCTTCTCGGAGGGCACCGAGCATGTCCGGTCGGTCCTGTCGGACCGGGAGCGCATCCTCCGGGCGCGCCTGCACCCGATGGCGCTGCTGCTGGCCCTGAAGACCTACGCCTCCGGGCGCGGTCAGCGGGGCAAGCTCACCTGGGAGCCAGTGGCGGCGATCGTCGAGGCGCTGAACGCCGCGTTCTACACGGCGTTCGGCGCGGTCGAGCCCACGGGCCGGCGCCTCGTGCTGGCGCTGGACGTCTCGGGTTCGATGGGCGCAAGCACGGTCGCGGGCTCGACGCTCACGGCCCGGGAGGCGGCCGCCGCGATGGCGCTCGTCACCGCGGCGACCGAGGAGCGCTGGCAGGTGCTCGGCTTCACCGCCGAGGGCGGCCGGGCCTGGAGCCAGGGGGCTGCGCTGACGCCGCTGCCGATCGGGCCGTCGACGCGGCTCGATCAGGCGGTGCGGGCGACTGCCGACCTGCCGTTCGGCGCCACCGACTGCGGCCTGCCGATACGCTGGGCGCTGGAGCGGGGCGTCAAGGCCGACGCGTTCGTGGTCTACACGGACTCGGAGACCTGGGCGGGGCCGGTCCACCCGGTCCAGGCGCTGCGGGCGTACCGGGAGAAGACCGGGATTCCGGCGAAGCTGGTGGTCGTGGGGTTGGTCTCCAACGGCTTCAGCATCGCCGACCCGGAGGATCCCGGCATGCTCGACGTGGTCGGCTTCGACGCGGCGGCACCGGCCGTAATCGCGGATTTCATCCGCGCGTGAGACAGGGGCGGGCGGCTCTTCCGGGCTGCCCGTCCTATTGCTGCGGCACGCCCGGCAGCCCGTCCGCGAAGGGCCCGCCGCCGGCGCTGAACAGCTTGCGCAGGAAGCCCGGGGCGATCGCCGAGAGCGGGTTCACGCTCACGTCCGGCGAGGCGAGCTTGCCGGAGACGCGGAAATTGACCGCGAACAGGCCCTCGTTGTGTCCGCCCCCGAGGAGCGGCCCGAGCAGCGGCAGCTGCGAGGCCACGTTGTTCAGGCCGTAGAGCGGCACGAAGGTGCCGGTCATGTCGGTGCGCTCGCGGCCGGTATCGAGCCAGCCCGACAGGGTGAAGCCCATGGCGGCGTTCGAGATCGCGGCGTCGCTGAAATCGACGCGGGTGCCGGTGCGCACGAAATTGGCGCGCATGCGGTCGAAGGTGACGTCGCCGGCCCCCCGCCCCGGCGTGACCCGGCGGCCGCGGGCCGTCTCGGTGTCGGTCGGCTCCGGGCCCTGCGCCATGATGCTCGACAGCGCCGGCTCGTTGCGCAGGATGAAGTCGCGGATCTGCACGACGCCCGATTGCGGACCGTCGTTGAGGCCGATCCCGGCATTGAGCCGGCCGCCATACATCCGCCGGTACACGTCGACGAACCGCAGCGTGGCGCCGGCATCGGCCGAGTCCACCGCGAGCGTCGGCACGCCGCGCTCGCCGCGCGTGACCGTGGCGGCGAAGGGCGCCGCGCGGAAGCGCCCGGTGATGTTGGCGGCCCGCAGGGTCTTCCCGTGCAGGGAGAGCTTCAGATTGGCGCCGGTCAGCGCCTCCTCGTTGAAGCCGGCGACGATGGGCACCTGGATGTCGGCCTCGATATCCCTCGGGTTCGCGTCCTTCGATTCCCGGCCACCCTTGGGATCGGGGGCGCCCAGCGATTTCAGGAAGGGCCGGGCATCGACCACCGCGCCCCGGACCACGACCTTGTAGCCGCTGTTGGTCCGGTCGAGGCTCACGCGCAGGTCGTCGCCGGGGGAGAGCTTGACGCTGGTCAGGTCCGCCCGTTCCAGGCCGCCCTCGGGCGTGATCGAGACGGTGCCGCGCGCGCTGGCCGGGGCCGCGTCGAGGGCGAAGTCGCGCAGGTCGAAGCTCTGGCCGCTGTCGACGAGGGTAAAGGTGAGCCGCCCCGGCTTGCCCGGGGACTTCGTCAGCCCCGGGATCAGCCCGTCGATCCCGGCCTTCGCCAGATCCGCCTCGACCCGGATCGGCGGCTTGCCGGATCCCGGCCGGCCGATCTGCACCACCGCGCGGACCGGGATCGTGCCGGTGAGCTGCGGCGCGGTCGGCAGGCCCTTCCGGCCGCGGACCGCCTCGTCGAGCGACACGTTGATCACTGCCTCGCCGGGCTGCCCGACCTTCGGCTGGCGCAGGTCGACCGACATCGGCGCGCCCGCGACCCGGCCGTCGCCCTTCAGCGTGAAGGCGCCCCGGTCGTAGACGAGGTTGAACCGGCCCGATTCGAGCCGGTCCCGGCCCATCACCTTGTCGACCGAGAGGTCGGCCAGCGAGCCGGTCAGCGTCACCGGCAGGTCCGGCAGGTCGGGGATGTGCTTGAGGTCGAGGGGGAAGTCGACGCGCAGGTCGGCGCTGCCCTTGATCGTGGCCGGCTCGAGGTCGACGCTCATCACGCTCTTGAACAGCTTGGCCTGCAGAACCGAGGCCATGCCGTCGGCGCCGCCCGAGAGCCGCATCCCGATCTGCGCCACGACCCGGTCCGGGGTGATCTGCGGGATGACGAAGCTGCCGTCCGAGATGGCGAGCCCCCGCCCGTCCGGCCCGTGGACCTCGGCGGTCACGTTGCGCACCGTGGTCGAGCGCCCGGTGATCACGCCGACGACGTTGCCCTTGGTCACCGGCGGCGCGTCGGCGGTGACGTCGATGGCCGCGTCCGTGACGTGGAAGTCGATATGGACCGCGTCGTCCGGGGCGGGGTCACCGCGGGTCGCGGCGGCCAGGACCGAGCCCGACATCTTCACCTTGATGTCGACGGACTCGATCCGGCCGCGGCGGAGCTGGTCCACCAGGTAGGTGCGGGCCGGCGGCGCGATGTGCTCGGGCCAGAGCCGCAGACCGGTGCGGACCTCGCCGTCGTGGCCGGCGAGGTGGAGGGTCAGGCCGCCGTCGTCGGCACTGGTGCCGATCGTGCCGGTGATCGCGCCCTTCACGCCGGGACCCGACAGGCTGAGCGCGTCGATGGCGATCCCGCCGTCGCGGCCGGAGAGCTGCGCGTCCAGGGCGTCGATCTTCACCGGCGCGTCCTGCGGGGTCGCCCCGCGCAAGGTGGCGTCGCGACCCGCGAAACTCGCGGTCCAAGTCGTGCTCGCGTCCGCGGGGCTTCCCTTCCACGTCCCCGTGAGGTGCACGGCGTTGCCGGCCCCGCGATAGTCCAGGCCGGTCAGCGACATCACCCGGTTGGCCTCGTCCCAGTCCAGGGACGCGTCGAGGCTCTCGACCGTGACGGGGTTGAAGTCCTTCTCCTCGATCAGGAACGTGCCGTCGCCGGTGTGGAGCTTGGCGTTCATGGTCCGGATGCGGCCGGCCGTCAGGCTCACATCGGCGCGGGCCGAGAGCTTCAGGTCCGTGGTCAGCGGCAGACCAGAGTGGCCGGAGAGCAGCAGGAGATCGGTGACCGGCAAGTCGTCGAGAGTGATGACGCCTGAGCGCTCTTGCCCGTCCGCGCCGTCGCGCAGCGTGCCGCCGAAGCGCCACTCGCCGTGCGGCCCGTCGAGCCGCAATTCGAAGTTCCGGGTCCCGTTGACCGGATCGCGCCCGAACAGGCCGTTGACCCGCGCGAACACCGCGCGCTCGTGGCCGTCCTCGTCGATCAGCCGCAGCCGCGCATCGGTGACGCGGGCGCGGTCGAGGGCGCCGACGACGCCGCTCGGATCGAGGACGATCCCGAAGATCGACGCGATCGCGGCGGAGAGGGGCGAGACGCTGCCCCGCACCCCTTCCACGCTCGGCGGCGTGTGCGGCGCGACGTCGGCCGGATGGTTGGCCTCCGAGGCCGCGAAGGCGATGGAGCCGTCCCGGTGCAGCAGCGCGGTGGTCTGCGTCTCGCGGAACTCGATCGAGCGCGGCTGGAGGTTGAGCCGCAGGAGCCCCCAGGGGTCGAGGCTGACGAGCGCCAGGGGCGCGCGCACCACGAGGTCGCCCTGAGGATTGCGGATGTCGAGGCCGGAGAAGCGGAGGCTCAGGGCGTTCTCGCGGTCGAGTTCCAGGCTGCTACCGCGCAGCCCGATGCTCCAGCCGGGTCCGATCCGCTCGGCCACCGCGGCCGCGACGCGGCGCGACAGGCCGTCGATCTGCAGCGGGCCGTTCGACAGGCGCAGGGCCAC
Source organism: Methylobacterium sp. P1-11 (assembly GCF_008329595.1). Taxonomy (NCBI): domain Bacteria; kingdom Pseudomonadati; phylum Pseudomonadota; class Alphaproteobacteria; order Hyphomicrobiales; family Methylobacteriaceae; genus Methylobacterium; species Methylobacterium sp. P1-11. The sequence goes on along the minus strand of NZ_NPKS01000003.1, from coordinate 265,525 downwards.
GAGACCGACACCGGCGCCGAGGAGCAGCACCAGCGCGAGGGCGCTGACGAGGCAGACGCCACCCACGCGTCGCGCCCGCCCCCGAGGCCTGCCTGCCGACGTTGTCTCGTCCGCCATCGGGACCTTTGTTCCGGGGGCTCTGCACACGGTGCCGTCGGGCTCCGCGGCCGGTGGATCGAAGCGCGCCCGCGCTTTACAGCGGCCGCGACTCCGGGCTTGGCTCGGACGTGCGCGGCGCAATCGCTCGAGGCCGCGCACGAGATCGGTTGCACATCATCAATCGGCCGAAAGGAAGGCACGATGCCGCTGTCAGAGGGGGATGTCGCCCCTGATTTCGACCTTCCCGCCTCGGGCGGAGGGCGCGTCGGATTGTCCGCGCTCAAAGGTCACAAAGTCGTGCTCTACTTCTACCCGAAGGACGACACGAGCGGATGCACGCTTGAGGCACAGGACTTCAACGGTCTGCTGCCGGCCTTCGCGGAGTCCGACGCCAAGGTCATCGGCCTTTCACCGGACCCGGTGAAGAGCCATGACAAATTCTGCGGAAAGTACGGGCTCACCTTTCCGCTCGCTGCCGACGAGGCCAAGACCGTACTCGAAGCCTACGGTGTTTGGGTCGAGAAGAGCATGTACGGGCGCAAATACATGGGCGTGGAGCGCACCACCGTGCTGGTCGACCGCGAGGGGCGCATTGCCAGGATCTGGCCGAAGGTGAAGGTGCCGGGACATGCCGAGGCTGTGCTGGCGGCTGCTCGCGCCCTGCCTTGACGCGTCTTCCCTTGACCGGCCGGACGACCCGGCGCGCGACGGATCCTTAACCCTACTGAGGTCTGAGTGGCGGCTCTCCCGGGGCCGTCCCGATGCATCCTCCGAAGTTCCTCGAGCGTCTCATACTGCACCGGCCGGCTCCTTGGCTCGCCGTTGGCCTCGCCCTGGCGCTGGTCTGGGCGCTCGGCGCCACCTACCTGATTGTGTTCCACGACGACGTGCTCGCCGGCTTCGTGGCACGGCAGGCCGCCCTGCGCGACGCCTACGAGGCACGCATCGGTGAGCTTCAGGACCGCCTCGACGGCGATCGGCGCGACAGGGTCGGCAGCGAGGCGGGGTTGGCCGACCGCGTCGCGGCCGCCCTGGAGCGCCAGGCCGAGCTGGAACGGCGCACCGCGGCCCTCGCCGACCTTGAGCGGCAGGCGCTGTCCGAGCCCGTCACCACCGGCGCCCTGCCCGGGCGGTCCGATGGGGGGCACAGCGAGGGCTACGACGATCTCTTCCTGCGCCCGACCGAGGCCCCGGCTCCGGCGCCGCGATCTGCCCTCGATCCCCTGCCCGGCCGCGGCGCGCGCGAGGCGGAAACCGGGCTGATCCGGCTGCAGGCCCGGCTCGACGGCCTGCAGGCCGCCCAGGGCGAGCGCCTCGCCGGCCTGGCTGTCCGGGCCGGGAACGCAGTGCGGCGGTTACGCAGCCTGATCGGCCGCACCGGCCTCGATCCGGACGGCTTCGACGCGGCGGTGCCGGCCGCGGGCCTCGGCGGTCCTCTGGTCCCCCTGGACGGCCGCGCCCTGGACGGCGCCGGCTTTACCGAGGGGCTGGCGCTGGCCCGGCGGACCCTCGATGATGGCGAGCGGCTGCGCCGGCTCGCCGCCACCCTGCCCCTGGCACGTCCGATCCGTGGGCACTCGGCCGTGTCGAGCCCGTTCGGCACGCGCGCCGACCCCTTCACCCGCGGCCTCGCCCAGCATACCGGGCTGGACCTGAAGGCGGAGTACGGCGAGCCCGCCCGCGCCACCGCGCCGGGCCGGGTGGTCGCCGCCGAGGCCGTCGGCGGCTACGGCAACATGGTCGAGATCGATCACGGCCACGGCCTCACCACCCGGTTCGGCCACCTCGCCCGCATCGCGGTGCGCCCGGGACAGCGCGTGGCCGCGGGCGACGTGGTCGGCGCCGTCGGCTCGACGGGGCGCTCCACCGGCGCGCACCTCCACTACGAGACCCGCATCGACGGCGAGCCGGTGGATCCGCAGCGCTTCCTGGAGGCCGGCGCCACCGTCGCGGCGGCCCGGCTCGGCGCCGACTGAGTCCGTCGCCGCGCCGGCCGCCGCGTGCAGGCCTCCGCGTCGCGATCGGAGGCCGCCCTGGCATGGGCCGTGAAGCGCGAGCGCGCGCTGCCGGTGCTGTTGCGGGCGGCCGGCGCGATGCTACCATCCGGCCGAGGTGGGGATCGGCGATGGCTCTGGCCGCGAAGCGCGACGCGCGGATGGATGTGTCCGAGTTCAGGCTCTGGGTTGAGGGCCGGCCCGCGCACGAGCGCTGGGAGCTGCTCGACGGCGAGCCCGTACCCATGGCGCCGCCGCGGGAGAGGCATCAGGCGATCGTCGCGAACCTGATCCCCCGAATCGGCGACCTCGTGGACGCCAAGGACTGCCGCGCCATGCCGGGTCTGGCGATCCTCAGCGCCGCGATGGACGATTTCGCCCCCGTTCCCGACGTGGTCGTGCGGTGCGGGCCGCCCCTGCCGGAGGGCTACGCCGCCGACCCGCTCCTCGTCCCCGAGGTGCTCTCGCCCTCGTCGATGAGCCTCGACCGCGGCCGGAAGATCGACTTCTACCGGACCGTGCCGAGCCTCGCGGTGCTGCCGATCGTCTATTCCGACGAGGCGCGGGTCGAGGTCCGGCGACTCGAAGGCGACGACTGGAGCGTCGCGGCCCTCGGGCTCGACGGTACCGTGACGCTGCCGGAGCTCGACGGCACCGTGCCGGTGCGCGACCGCGGGCTCGCCTTCTGAGCGCCCGCACCCCACCTGATCGAACGGCGAAGCATCAAGGCACCGGACTTGCCCCATTTCGAAGATTTCTACGCGGCCAAGCTGCGCGGCTCCCTCGGCGTCACCGACGCCGAGTCGGTGCTCGACCTGCGCGGCACCAACCGGGCGACCGCCGAGGCCTCGCTCAAGGACATGCTGGAGCGCAGCCGCTTCGCCAAGGGCAAGACCGTGGCGATCCGGCTTGACCCGCCACCCGAGGGCGGTGGCGAGACCCTGTTCCAGCCGGCGGGGCGCCTGCTCCTCGACGCGAAGCGCCGCGGCCTGATCGAGCGCCTGCAGACCCTGCCGGCCCAGGACGGGCTCGGCTTCTACGTGGCGCTCACCGGGCGGGCCGAGCGGACGCCGATGTAGGCGGCCCCGGAGGTTGTGCCTGCAACGGATCGGGTGGGCGCCGCCGGGCGTTGATCGGTCCCGCCCGACAGGATGCCGCCCGTGCCCGCTGCCCGATTCCCTGCTGCCCGGCCCCGCCCATGAGGACTTTTCCCGGCGGTCGCAACACGATCGAGCGCATTGCCCGCTTCGGCTACGGCGCCCGCGGCGTGGTCTACATCGTAGTCGGCGGCCTCGCCTTGCTGGCGGCACTCGGGCATGGCGGGCGGGCCGGCGACAGCAAGGACGCCCTGCGCGCCGTGATGGCCGGGCCGTTCGGCGCGGCCATCGTCGGTCTGATCGCCCTCGGCCTTGCCGGCTTCGCCCTCTGGCGCCTCGTCGAGGGGATCACCGATGCCGACCGGCGGGGTACCTCGGCCAAGGGCCTCGCGGTGCGCGGCGCCCACCTGATCAGCGCCGTTCTCTATCTCGGTCTCGCCGCAAGCGCGGCCTCTCTCAGCCTCGGCCTGGGCATGAGCGGCGGCGACGGCGTGCATGACGGGACCGCGTGGCTCCTCAGCAAGCCCTTTGGCCGCTGGCTCGTGGCCCTCGTCGGCCTCGCGGTCGTGGGCGGCGGCTTCGGCTTCCTCGGCAAGGCCTGGCGCGGGGACGTCACAGACCGGCTCGCACTCGACGCTCAGGACCGTGACCGCTGGGCCGGCCCGATCGGTCGGTTCGGCTACGCGGCGCGGGGCCTCGCCTTCCTGATCATCGGCGGCTTCCTCGTCGCGGCGGCGTGGCACCAGCGCTCCTCGGATGCCAAGGGCCTGTCCGAGGCGTTCGCGCTGCTGCGCGCCCAGCCCTACGGCTGGATCCTCCTCGGGCTCGTGGCGGCCGGCCACGCCGCCTTCGGGGCCTTCGGGCTCATCCAGGCCCGCTACCGGCACATCGACGCCCCCGACATCGACCGGGTGGACGACGCGGCGGGCGCGGCCGCCCGGGCTCTGGGCTGAGGCTCGCGCGCCCTCCGGCCCCGGACGGGCCGCGTTGACAGGGCCGGTGCCGCGGCGGATACCCCGCGGCATCCCATCCGGCACACGATGCAGCAGCGCCTCTACAAGACCGCGGTGATGGTGACCCACGACCTCGCGGCGACCGCTGCCGCCGTGGTGCTCACCTTCCTGTTCCGCTTCCAGGGCGGCATGCTGGCCGAGCGCCTGCACGCCCTGCCCCTGCTGCTGCCGCCGTTCCTGGTCTTCGCCGGCCTCGTCTACGGCCGCTTCCGGCTCTACCGGACCAAGTGGCGCTTCGCCTCGCTGCAGGACCTCGCCGGCATCGTCCGCGCGGCCAGCGTCCTGGCCCTGGCGCTCCTGGTGACCGACTGGGTGCTGGTCTCGTCCGACCTCTACGGCTTCTACTTCTTCGGCAAGATCGCGATCCTGCTCTACTGGGTCCTGCAGATCTTCTTCCTGGGCGGCACGCGCTTGGCGTTCCGCTACCTCAAGGACACCCGCTCTCGGCAGTCGAGCGCGCGGGCCGCCACCGTCCCGACCCTGCTCCTCGGGCGCGGGGCCGATATGGACGTGCTGATCCGCGCCATCGAGGCGGGTTCGGTGAAGAAGCTCGCGCCGCGGGGCATCCTGTCGCCCCGCGCGGACGAGCGCGGGCAGTTCATGCGCGGCGTGCCGGTGCTGGGCGGCTTCCCGGATCTCGAGCGCGTGGTCGCCGACCTCGCGGGCCGCGGCGAGCCGGTGCGGCGGCTCGTGGCCGCCCCGAGCGCCCTCGTCCCTGAGGCGGCGCCGGACGACCTGATCGCCCGCGCCCGGCGCCTCGGCCTGCCCCTCGCCCGGGTCGTCGGCCTCGGCGAGGGCGTGCAGGGGCCGGAACTGGCGCCGCTCGAGATCGAGGACCTGCTGCTGCGGCCGACCGTCGCCATCGACCGGCCGCGCCTGGAGGCGTTCCTCGCCGGCCGCCGGGTCGTGGTGACCGGCGGCGGCGGGTCGATCGGTTCGGAGATCTGCCTGCGGGCCGTGGCCTTCGGGGCCGCCGCCGTGCTGGTGCTCGAATCCTCCGAGCCGGCGCTCCACGGCATCCTCAGCCACCCCGCGATCCTGGCCGCGGAGGCTGCCGTGACCGGCGTGCTGGCCGATATCCGCGACCGGGAGCGGACGCACGCGGTGATCGCGGCGTTCCGACCCGACTACGTGCTCCACGCCGCCGCGCTGAAGCAGGTGCCCTACCTGGAGCGGGACTGGCAGGAGGGCATCAAGACCAACGTGTTCGGCTCGATCAACGTCGCCGAGGCGGCGGTGGCGGCCGGCGCCCGCGCCCTGGTGATGATCTCCACCGACAAGGCGATCGAGCCGGTCTCGCAGCTCGGCGTCACCAAGCGCTTCGCCGAGATGGTCGCCCAGGCCCTCGACGCCGAGCAATCCGTGCGGCCGGACCACCCGACCCGGCTGATCGCCGTGCGGTTCGGCAACGTGCTGGGCTCCGTGGGCTCCGTGGTGCCGGTGTTCAAGGCGCAGATCGCCCGAGGCGGCCCGGTCACCGTCACCCACCCCGACATGGTCCGCTACTTCATGACCGTGCGCGAGGCCTGCGACCTCGTGCTGACGGCGGCCTCGCATGCCGACGGCGAGGCCCGCGGCGGCGCGGAGCGCGCCGCGGTCTACGTGCTCAAGATGGGGCAGCCGGTGCGGATCGCCGACCTCGCCGAGCGGATGATCCGCCTCGCCGGCTTCGAGCCCGGCACCGAGATCGAGATCGCCTATACCGGCGCCCGGCCCGGCGAGCGGCTCAACGAGATCCTGTTCGCCCGCGAGGAGCCCCGGATCGCCCTGCCGGGCATCGACGGGGTGATGGCGGCGCGGCCGGTCTTCGCCGACCGGGACCGGCTCGACGCCTGGGTGGCGCGCCTGCGCGACGCCGTGGCGGCCGGTGACCGGGCAGCCGCCGATTCCGTGTTCGAGGCGGCCATCCCGCATTTCCGCGAGCGCGCCGTCCTCCGTCCCGGGCCGCCCCAGGAGGCCGTGGAAGCGATCGGCGATCCGCCGCACGCCGACGCCGCACCCTTCGCCCTCGGCTGATCCCGGCGGCTTCCAGGCCGCCGCGGCTCTCACACCGTCGCGATCGGCGTCGTCGGCGAGCCGACCGCGCCGGGCAGGCGCAGCGGCGGGGCGGTGAGCAGGAAGCGGCTGCGGCCGCGGGCCCGCAGCCAGTCGGCGAGCGGCGTCAGGTGCCACAGCTCGCCGAGATTGACCCCGAGCTTGAACAGGCAGTGCTCGTGGAGCGGCAGCGTCGCGCAGCAGGCGGGGCCGGGGCCCGCCGGGTAGGCCTCCACCGCGTAATTGTCGGCGATCAGCGCGCACAGGCCGGAGCGCGTGATCCAGTCGAGGAGGCGCGGGTCCCGCCCGTCGAGCCCGGCGCAGAGGTTGTGGACGAGCTTCGGGTCCGGGTCCCCGCCCATGGCGATCAACCGCTCGGCGAAACCCGTGTGCAGGCAGACCATGTCGCCGGGCTCCACCACGACGCCGTCGGCCTCCAGGATCCGGGCGAGCTGGTGGTAGCCCACCTTGGTCTTGGCGTCGCCGAGATGGGCGCGCAGGTCGATCATCACGGCCCGGCCCTGCATGCCGGTCTCGGCGAGGCGCTCGATCCCGAGGCGCTTCGCCCGGGACGGCTGGTCCGCCGCCTCCGGGGCGCTCGGCCCGACGATATCCCGGCCGCCGCGGAAGCCGTTGTAGAAGGTCGGCGCCGCCCCAGTGCCGTCCGCGTCGAACAGCGAGCCGACATGCGCGAGCGAGTCCCACTGCGTCGAGTATTGCAGGTGGATAAGCGCCCGGTCGTCGCAGACCACGTCGGTGGCGCCGTCGACCTCCTCGCAGACCGGGAAGTTCATGTTCGGCCGGCCGTCGGCGCGGCGGGTGGGGGTGATCTGCGGCGGGTGGCGACGCGGGTTCAGGACGTTGCCGCCTGGCAGGTCCAGCGGCAGGCTGAGGCAGAAGGTCAGGCCCGCGCGCACCTCGGCGATGCCCTGCAGCACCTTTTCGGGGGTGAGCAAGTTCAGGCGCCCCAACTCGTCGTCGGGGCCGAAATCCCCCCAGGTCGAGCCCTCCGGCCGCCGGGTCCAGCGCAGGCTCATGCGCGCGATCCCGTCGCCCGTTGCCCCCTCGGGGCCGGCCACGGAACGGATCGTTCCCCAAGCCTCCAGGGCCGCGGTCCGGGGCGAACCCCGGCCGCGGCCGAGCGTGCGTTCCTCACCAGACCGTGCCCTTCTTCGAGGCCACCGGGCCCGCGCATCGCAGGGCCGCTGCGAGACTAGGACGCGGCGGCGCGCGGCGATAGTCCAGGGGGAAAACGACTCCGTGCAAACGTCACCGGCCGGTCCCGATCGGCCCCTTGTGATCCGTCGGAGCGCGGGTACAGTTCGTGCCAAGCCCGCGAATATAAAATTCGGGCATTGGGATGAGGGAACGCCGATGTCCGAGACCGTGCGCGCCGCCGCCCGGATTGCGCCGATTCGGCGCGCGCTGCCCGCGCTGGTCGCGGCGGGGCTGGTCGCCGCCGGGCCCGTGCGAGCCGCGGATCCGATCAGGATCGGGGTGATCGCCGAGGCGCAGTCGGTGGCCGGGGCCTCGATCCCGCAGGCGGTGCAGCTCGCCGCCGACGAGATCAACGCCCAGGGCGGCATCGACGGGCGCCAGATCCAGGTCGTCACCTACGACGACAAGTCCTCCGCCTCCGACGCGGTCCGGGCCTTCCAGCGGGCGGTCTCCGAGGACAAGGTCAACCTCGTCATCGCCAGCTACATCTCGGAGGTCGTGCTGGCGCTGATGCCCTGGGCGGCCCGGCTCAAGACGCCAATGATCACGCCGGGCGCGGCCTCGAACGAGATCAGCGTCGCGGTCCACAAGGATTACGCGCGCAACAAGTACACCTTCCACGGCTACCTGACCTCGCACGCCCTGGCGCAGGCGGTCTGCGACTCGGCCAAGGAGGTGCTGGTCGAGAAGCTCAAGGCCAAGACCGCGGCGATCATGAGCGAGGACGCGGCGTGGACCCGGCCGCTCGACGCCGCCTACCAGGAATGCCTGCCGAAATCCGGGCTCAAGGTGGTGGAGCACGTCCGCTTCTCGCCGGACACGGGCGACTTCACGCCGATCTACAACAAGATCGAGGCGGCCAAGCCCGACCTGATCGTCACCGGCATCGCCCATGTCGGCGTGCAGCCGACCGTGCAGTGGCAGAACCAGCAGGTGCCGATCGCCATGACCGGCATCAGCGGCCAGGCGACCTCCTCGACCTTCTGGGCCAACACCAACGGCGGCACGCAGGGCGTGCTGTTCGACAGCGTGGCGCTGCCGGGCGTGGCGCTCACCGAGAAGACGATCCCCTTCGCCGAGGCCTTCACCAAGCGCTTTGGCGGGGCGCCGTCCTACGCGGGCTACATGGCGTACGACGCGACCCACTACGCCGCGGAGGCGATCAAGCGGGCGGGCTCCACGGAGGCCGACAAGCTCGTCGAGGCCCTGGAGAAGACCGATTACGTCGGCACCGTCGGCCACCTGAAGTTCTACGGCAAGGACGACCCGTTCACCCACTCGATCCAGTACGGGCCCGGCCTGATGACCAGCGTGCTCGGGCAGTGGCAGAACGGCAAGCAGGTGGCGATCTGGCCGGCGGCGACCGCCAACGGGGCCATGATCCTGCCCCCTGCGGTCAAGCCGGCGGTCCAGTAGGCCGGGGCAGGAGAGCGCGGTGATCGGCCTCCAGATCCTCGTCGATGGCTTCGCCATCTCGGCCCTCTACGCCCTCGGCGCGATGGGCTTCACCCTGATCTTCGGGGTCTCGGGCGTCCTCAACCTAACGCACGGCGCCCTGATGGTCATGGCCGCGGTGGCGGCCTGGGCGGCCTCGGCTTTGTTCGGCCTCGGCTCCTACGCGGGCGCGGCGATCGGCGTGCTGTGCGGGCTCGCGGGCGCCCTCGTCACCTATTTCGCCGTCGTGGCGCCGATCGAGCGCAGCCGGGCGATCCCGCGAGAAGAGAAAGAAATCTTCGTGCTCACCGGCACGCTGCTCTGGGGGATCATGATCCAGGAGCTGGTGGCCTACTTCTTCACCGACAACCCGAAGACCGTGCTGCCGCTCATCGAGGGCGTGGTCGAGATCGCGGGCGTCCGCACGCCGAAGAACGAGCTCTTCACCGCGCTGATCTGCTGGGTGGTGATCGGGCTGCTCTGGCTGTTCGTGAACCGGGCGCGGGCCGGCAAGGTCCTGCTCGCCGCCTCCATGAACCCGCGCGGCGTCACGCTGCTCGGCCACGACATGGCGAAGATCTACGTGGCGGTCTGGGCGATCTACGGATTGCTCGCCGGCATCGCCGGGGTGCTGCTCGGCATGTTCCTGGGCGTCTCGTCCTACTCGGTGGGGCCGCTCACCGCGAGCGCCTTCTCGATCGTGGTGCTGGGGGGGTTGGGCAGCGTCACCGGCTCGCTGATCGCGGCCTACGTGGTGGGGTATCTCGAGACCGCCACCGCCTACCTAATCTCGCCCGCCTACCGGGTGATCCCGGCCCTGCTGCTGCTGGTGGCCGTCATGTACCTGCGCCCGCAGGGCCTCCTGGGGCGGCGGTGATGGTTTTTTTTGCGCCCCGGGTTTCCAGCCCGCGTCCTCATCCTGAGACGCGGCGAAGCCGCCTCGAAGGAGCCCTCCAGCCAGCCGCGCGATCCCTGAAGGCCTCCTTCGAGGCCGCTGGCGCGGCACCTCAGAATGAGGGGAGTGGGTGGGAAAGGCCTCTGCGCCGAACGAGCCGGATCGCTGCCGTGTGCGAGGCCAATCCATGAAGCTCCTCACCACCCCCGGCTTCTGGATCGCGATCCTCGCCGTCCTGGCCGCCGCCACACTGCCCTGGTGGGTCTCCGGCTACATCCTCGGCCTCCTGACCATCGCCTACTATTTCGGCGTATTCTCGATGGCCTGGGACCTGCTCTTCGGCTTCGCCGGCGAGGTGAATTTCGGCCCGACCTTCCTGATCGGGCTCGGGGCCTACGGCGCCGGCATCCTCAACAACCGCTACGAGCTGCCGATCCCCTACTGCCTCGCGGCCGGGACCGTGCTCGCCGTGGTCGGCGGCCTCGCCCTGGCGCTGCCGGCGCTGAAGGTCCGTGGCCCCTATTTCGGCCTGATCACCCTGGTGGCGGTCCTGCTCCTGCAGAACATGATCGTGGTCTTCTCCGACCTCACCGGCGGCGAGATCGGCCTGACCGTGCCGGACGTCATCTCCATCGACGCCGACACCAATTACTGGCTGGCGCTGGGCTTCATGGCGGTCTCGGGGCTGATCCTCACCGCCATCGCCCGCTCGCCCGCCGGGCTGATCCTCCAGGCCGCGGGCCAGGACCCGGTGGTGACCGGCGCGCTCGGCTTCAACGTCGCCAAGCACAAGCTCGCGGCCTTCGCGGTGAGCGCCGCCTTCTCGGGGCTCGCGGGCGGGCTGGTGGTCTTCTACATGGGCACCGCCTCGGTCGGCACGCTGATCAACACCTCGGTGGGCGTGCAGGTGATCATCGCGGCGGTGCTCGGCGGACGGCGCACCATTGTGGGCGCGGCGCTCGGCGCCGTGTTCCTGATCGCGGCGGGCGAGCTGCTGCGCCCGCTCGGCGGCCTCTCGACCTTCGTGGTTTCGGCGGTGGCGCTGCTGGTGATCCTGTTCGTGCCCTCGGGGCTCCTCGGCCTCGCGTCCTTCCGGAGCGCCCGATGACCGTCGCCGTGGCACCCCCGCCGGCCGTGTCTCCCGTCTTGGCCGAGCCCTGCCTCACTGTGCGCGGCCTGACCAAGCGCTACGGCGGCCTCGTCGCCGTCAAGGAGGTCGATCTCGACCTGCGGCCCGGCGAGATCCTCGGCCTGATCGGCCCGAACGGTTCGGGCAAGTCCACCGTGATGAAGCTGATCATGGGGCTCGAGCGGCCGAGCGCCGGCTCGATCCGTCTCGACGGCGCCGAGATCGGCGGGATGCCGGCCCACCGGGTGGCGCGCTCGGGTATCGGGCTCGTGTTCCAGCACGCCCGCCCGCTCCAGCGGCAGACCGTGCTGGAGAATATCAGCCTCGCGCTCCTGCCCGACAGCCTGATCCGGCTGGCCGCTGATCCGCACGTGGCGCGGCGCGCCAAGGAAATCGCCGAGCGCGTCGGCCTCGGCGCCGTCGTCGAACGGCGGCCCGGCACCCTGCCCTTCGCGGATCTGCGCCGGCTGGAGCTCGCCAAGGCCATCGCCCGCGATCCCCGGGTGGTGCTGGTCGACGAGCCCTTCGCGGGCCTGACCGGCGGCGAGGTAGCCTCGTTCTCCGAGCTGATCCGCGGCTTCCGCGACGAGGGCAAGGCCGTGCTCCTCGTCGACCACAACGTGAAGAGCGTCTCGGCCCTCGTGGACCGAGTGTTCGCCATGTATCTCGGCGAGCGCATCGCCGAGGGCTCCGCCGAATCCGTGATGGCCGACCCGACCGTGCGCCGGGTCTATCTCGGCGGCAGCATCGAGACGGCGGCCCGGCCCGAGGCGGCGTTCAAGCCCGACTCGCTGCTCACCGTCGAGGGCGTCGACGTGCTCTACGGCAAGGCGCAGGCCCTGCGCTCCGCCTCGATCCACGTCCACGAGGGCGAGTTCGTCTCGGTCGTGGGCCTCAACGGCGCCGGCAAGACGACGCTGTTCAACGCCATCTCGGGCCTCGTCCCGCATGCCGGCACGATCCGGTTCGGCGGCCAGGATCTCGCCCGGATGAAGCCTGCCGCCATCGCGCGCGCCGGCATCGTCCAGGTGCCCGAGACCCGCGAGCTGTTCGGCGACCTCAGCGTGCGCGAGAACCTCGACCTCGGCGGCCAGCATTTTCCGAAGGCCGAGAGCGCCAAGCAGCGCGACTGGCTCTACGAGCTGTTCCCGATCCTGAAGGCCCGCGAGGGCCAGACTGCCCGCACCCTGTCGGGGGGCGAGCAGCAGATGTTGACCATCGCCCGGGCGCTGATGATGCGCCCCCGCCTCCTGATCCTCGACGAGCCGACGCTCGGCCTCGCCCCGGTGATCCTGGAACTGCTGTCGAAAGCCCTGGAGAAGCTGCGCCAGACGACGCCGATCACGGTGCTGCTCGGCGAGCAGAACGTCACCTTCGCGCTCCCGCATGCCGACCGGGTCTACGTGCTGGAGCAGGCGCGGATCGTCTGGGAGGGACCGCCGCAGCGCTTCGCCAGCGAGATGGGATCGGCCTATCTGTGAGGGACGGATGATTTCGGTCCGTCGCGGCTTGCGCGTGCAGGTCGGGCCGACGCGCGGGTTCCCTCTCCCGGGCGGGAGGGGGGCCGTTGCGCCGCGGCGCAGGGCCGTTGGAAGGTGGGTCACCGGCTCGCGCAAGCTTGGCGCGCCAGTCCGGCAGACAATACCCTAGGGAGCGGACGCCGTGGACTTCAACCTCTCCCAGTCCCAGACCCACTGGCTTGGGTGCGTGCGCGCCTTCATCGCCGACGCGATTGTGCCGGCCGCCGCCGCGGTGGCGGCGGAGCGCGCCGCGAGCCGTGCGCCCGCCCCCACGATGGAGCGCCTCAAGGAGAAGGCCCGGGCCGAGGGCCTGTGGAACCTGTTCCTGCCGCCCTCCCCCGGGCACGACACGGATGCGTATCGCGGCGCCGGCCTGACCAACCTCGACTACGCCCTCTGCGCCGAGGCGATGGGCCGGGTCGGGATCGCCTCGGAATGCTTCAACTGCGCGGCGCCCGACACCGGCAACATGGAGGTGCTGCACCGCTACGGCACCGCAGCCCAGAAGGACCGGTGGCTGAAGCCCCTGATGGCGGGCGAGATCCGCTCGGCCTTCCTGATGACCGAGCCGGAGGTCGCCTCCTCGGACGCCACCAACATCGCCACGTCGATCCGCCGGGACGGCGACCACTACGTCATCGACGGCCGCAAGTGGTGGTCGACCGGCGTCGGCGATCCGCGCTGCCGGATCGCGATCCTGATGGGCAAGACCGACCCCGAGGCGCCGCGGCACAAGCAGCAATCGCAGATCCTGGTACCCATGGACACGGCCGGCGTGCGGGTGGAGCGGCTGCTCCCGGTCTTCGGCTACGAGGACGCCCCCAAGGGCCACGGCGAGGTGGTGCTGGAGAACGTCCGCGTGCCCGCCGAGAACCTGATCCTCGGCGAGGGGCGCGGCTTCGAGATCGCGCAGGGGCGGCTGGGACCCGGCCGCATCCACCATTGCATGCGCACGATCGGGGCCGCCGAGGTGGCGCTGGAGGCCATGGCGCGCCGGCTCGTGTCCCGGGTCGCCTTCGGCAAGCGGATCTCGGAGCAGTCGGTCTGGGAGCAGCGGGTCGCGGAGGCGCGGATCGACATCGAGATGACCCGCCTCCTCTGCCTGAAGGCGGCCGACATGATGGACAAGGTCGGCGCCAAGGGCGCCAAGCTCGAGATCGCCATGATCAAGGTCGCGGCGCCCCGGGTGGCGCTGAAGGTCATCGACGACGCCATCCAGGCCCATGGCGGGGCCGGCGTGTCGGAGGATTTCGGGCTCGCCAGGATGTACGCCCATATCCGCACCCTGCGGCTCGCCGACGGGCCGGACGAGGTCCACAACCGCTCGATCGCCCGGCTGGAATTCGGGCGCTACACCAATGCCCGTCCGGGCGCCGAGGAGCCGGAGCGCGCATGAGCGACGCCGATGTCTTCTCGGGCGTGAAGCCGGTCGAGCCGCGCCACCGGATCGACGAGGCGCGGCTCTCCGCCTGGATGACGGAGCACGTGCGCGGCTTCTCCGGCCCGCTCACCGTGCAGCAGTTCCGCGGCGGCCAGTCGAACCCGACCTACCGGCTCGACACGGCCGCCCAGGCCTACGTGCTGCGCCGGAAGCCCTTCGGCCCGCTCCTGCCCTCCGCCCACGCGGTGGAGCGCGAGTTCCGGGTGATCGGCGCCCTCTACGGCGAGGGCTTTCCGGTGCCCCGCCCCTTCGCGCTCTGCGAGGATCCGGACGTCATCGGCGCGGCCTTCTACGTGATGGAGGCGGTGGGCGGCGCCGTGCACTGGGACGGGGCGCTGCCGGGCCTCGACCCCCATGCCCGCCACCGGCACTACGCCGGCATGATCGCCACGCTGGCGCGCCTCCACGCGATCGACCCGGAGGCGGCCGGGCTCGCCGATTACGGCCGGCCCGGCAACTACTTCGCCCGACAGGTCGACCGCTGGACCCGCCAGTACCGCGCCGCCGAGGACGGGCGCCTGGAGGATGTCGAGCGGCTGATCGCGTGGCTGCCCCGCACCGTGCCCGAGCAGCAGGGCGCCTGCGTGGTCCACGGCGACTACCGCCTCGACAACCTGATCTTCTCCCGCGACGGCGGCGTCAGCGCGGTCCTCGACTGGGAATTGTCGACGCTCGGCGATCCGCTGGCCGATTTCAGCTACCTGCTGATGCAGTGGGAACTGCCCGCCGACGGGCGCAGCGGGCTGGGCGGCCTCGACCTGCAGGCGCTCGGCATCCCCACCCGGGACGAGGCGGTGGCGCTCTACTGCCGGGCGGCGGACCGGACGAGCCTGCCCGACCTCGACTGGTACTTCGCCTACAACCTGTTCCGGCTGGTCGGCATCCTCCAGGGTGTAGCCGCCCGCGCCAAGGCCGGCAACGCCGCGAGCGAGCACGCCTCCGCCATGGCGGCGCGGGTGCCGAAACTCGCCGCCGCGGCCTGGGGCTTCGCCGAGCGGGCGGGGGCCTGACGTGGATCGCGGCGTGGACCTCGGCGTGGATCCCGGCATGGATCTCGCCGGCCGCGTCGTCGCCGTCACGGGGGCCGCACGGGGGATCGGCCGGGCGCTCGCGGTCGCGGCCAAGGCCCGCGGCGCGACGATCGTAGCCCTCGACCGGGACGCGGCCGGGGTGGAGGCCGTGGCGGCCGGGCTCGGCGGCCAGGCCTTCGCGCTCGACGTGGGCGACGCCGCGGCGGTCGCCGCAATCCTGGCGCGGATCGAGGCCGAGATTGGCCCGGTCGCCCTCTATTGCTCCAATGCCGGCATCCTGGAGCGCGATCCCGATCCGGATCTCGCCACCTCCGCCGATCCGGAAAGCTGGGCGCGGTCCTGGGCGGTGAACGTGATGGGCCATGTCCACGCGGCGCGGGTTCTGGTCCCGCTCTGGCGCCAACGGGGCGGGGGCGCGTTCCTGGGCACCGTCTCGGCGGCCGGGCTGCTCAGCCAGATCGGCAGCGCCACCTACTCGGCCACCAAGCACGCGGCGCTGGCTTTCCTGGAGCATCTCGCCATCGCGCATGCCGAGGACGGCATCCGGGTCGCCGCCCTGTGCCCGCAGGGCGTCGACACCGCCATGCTGGGGGCGGCCAGCGCGGCCGCCCGCGACGGCGTGCTGTCGCCCGAGGCCGTGGCCGAGGCCGCCCTCGACGGGCTGGCATCCGGGCGCTTCCTGATCCTGCCGCACCCGCAGGTGGCGGCGTATGCCCGCCGCCGGGCCGAGGATCTCGAGCGCTGGCTCGCCGGCATGGCGCGCCTGCGCCGGGCGATGCGGGCGGAGCCGGACTCGTGAGGATGAGCGGCTTCGGGCGATCCGGTCGACCCTCTCGTGGGGCGCGGGTCCCCTCTCCCGTGCGGGAGCGGGACAGCGTGGGGGATCGGGTCTGTCCGGGTGGCGCGCACCCCGCACGCCAACCCTCGCCCGGACGGGAGCGGGTGCGCGTCGCGACCCTAACCGGCCGACGCGCACCGATCGAAGGTCTTGGAATGAGGGTGGAGGCCCTGCGCCGCACCATCCGGAGCAGAGCTGTGCCATGTCCCTGTTCGATCTGACCGGCAAGGTCGCGCTGATCACCGGCTCCTCCCGCGGCATCGGGCGGGCGATCGCCCTGCGGATGGCCGAGCACGGCGCCCGGGTGGTGATCTCCTCGCGCAAGCGCGAGGCCTGCGCGGCGGTCGTGGCCGAGATCGAGGCCGCGCACGGGGTCGGCCGGGCCGTGGCGATCCCGGCGAGCATCTCGGTGAAGGCGGAGCTGGAGGAGCTCGTCGCCGAGACCGAGAACCGGCTCGGTCCCGTGGACGTCCTGGTCTGCAACGCCGCGAGCAATCCCTATTACGGGCCGCTCGCCGACATCACGGACGCCCAGTTCCGGAAGATCCTGGACAACAACGTCCTGTCGAACCACTGGCTGATCCAGAAGGTCGCCCCCGGCATGATCGCGCGGCGGGACGGCGCGATCGTCATCGTCTCCTCGATCGGGGCGCTGAAGGGTTCGCCGGTGATCGGCGCCTACAACGTCTCGAAGGCCGCCGACCTCCAGCTCGCCCGCAACTACGCGGTGGAGTACGGTCCGGCCAACGTGCGCGTGAACTGCCTCTGCCCGGGGCTGATCCGCACCGATTTCGCCCGCGCCCTGTGGGAGGATCCCGCGATGCTGGCCGCCACCACGGACGCCGCGCCCCTGCGCCGGATCGGCGAGCCCGACGAGATCGCCGGCGCGGCCGTGTTCCTGGCCTCCCCGGCCGGCCGGTTCGTCACCGGACAGGCCCTCGTCGTCGACGGCGGCGTGACCATCGCCCGATGAGCGCCGATTCCCGCATCCCCGCCGGCTGGCCGGCCCTGCCCTTCCGCGACGCGGAGGCGCGGCTCACCGCCCCGGGCGCGCCCTTCGAGATCGCGACCATTCCGATCCGCGGCGTGCCGACCCGGATCTGGGTGAAGGCCCCGCCAACCCTGCGCGACCTGTTCCGGATCGCCCAGGGCCACGGGGACAGGACCTTCGTGGTCTACCGCGACGAGCGCGTCACCTTCACGGGCTTTTCCCGCGCGGCGACCGCGCTGGCGCGGGCGCTCACGGCTGCCGGGATCAAGAAGGGTGACCGCGTCGCCATCGCGATGCGCAACCTGCCCGAATGGCCGGTGAGCTATTTCGGCGCGCTCCTCGCCGGGGCGATCGCGACGCCGCTCAACGCGTGGTGGACCGGGCCCGAACTCGCCTACGGGCTCCGGCATTCCGGGGCGCGGGTGCTGATCGCCGACGGCGAGCGCTTCACCCGGATCGCTCCGCACCTCGGCGAATGCCCGGCTCTGCAGCGGGTCCTCACCACCCGGATGGAGCCCGATCCCCGGGCGACCCCGCTCTCCGACCTCGTCGGCCCACCGGCCGACTGGGCAGGTCTGCCCGACGCGCCCCCGCCCGACATCGCCCTCGGTCCGGAGGACGATGCGACCCTGTTCTACACCTCGGGCACCACCGGCCAGCCGAAGGGCGCGGTCGGTACCCACCGGGCGGCCGCCACCACCGTCATGGCCTATCCCTACTCGGCGGCCCGCACATACCTCCGCCGGGGCGAGAGCCCGCCGAAACCCGATCCGTCCGCGCCGCAGCGGGTCGCGCTGCTGGTGATCCCCCTGTTCCACGTCACCGGCTGCCACGCGAGCCTGGGCGCCGCGCTCTACGGCGGACACAGGCTGGTGATGATGCATCGCTGGGACGCGAGCGCGGCTCTCGACCTGATCGAGGCGGAGGGCTGCACCAGCGCGGGCGGCGTGCCGACCATCGCGTGGCAGCTCGCCACGGCGGCCCGGGAGGCCGGGCGGCCGCTGCCGAGTCTCGACGCGATCACGTACGGCGGCGCGCCCGCGGCCGGCGACCTCGTCCGGACCCTGGGCGCGGTTCTGCCGCGGGTCGTCCCCGGCACCGGCTGGGGCATGACCGAGACCTCGGCGACCTTCACCCATCACCAGGGCGAGGATTACCTCGCCCACCCCGATTCCTGCGGGCCGCCCCTGCCGGTCTGCGAGGTGCGGATCGTCGATCCCCTCGGGGAGGCGCTGCCGCCCGGCGCGGTCGGCGAACTCTGCGTGAAGGGCCCCAACGTGGTCCGCGGCTACTGGGACGACCCGGACGCCACCGCGGACGTCTTCTCCGAGGGCTGGCTGCGCACCGGCGACCTCGCCCGCGCCGACGCGGAGGGGTTCCTGACCATCGTCGACCGGATCAAGGACATGCTGATCCGCGGCGGCGAGAACATCTATTGCTGCGAGGTCGAGAACGCCCTCTACGCCCATCCGGACGTGATCGACGCCGTGGTGCTGCCGGTCCCCCATCCGACGCTGGGCGAGGAGCCCGGCGCCATCGTGGTGCTGGCGGAGGGGGCGGCGACCAGCCCGGAGGCGATCCGCGCCTTCGCGGCCGAGCGGCTCGCCGCGTTCAAGGTGCCGGTGCGAATCATGATCTGGGACGAATTCCTGCCGCGCAATCCCGCCGGGAAGATCATGCGGGCTCCCTTGCGGGCGGTATTCGCGGAGGGCTCAGATCAGAACGGCTCGCCCTCATCGTCCGGGCGGTAGACCCGCAGAGTCCGGCCGTCGGGGAACTGCACCGTCCGGCGGCGGACCACGACGTAGCCGGCGGCCTGCGCGCTGCTCAGGCGGTCCAGGCGATCGTCGGTATAGCCCTGGGCGTAGCCGTAGGCCGGTGCGTAGCCGTAGCCCGGCCCGTAATTGTAGGCCCGGTAGCGCGCGTAGCCTTCAGGCGGAGGCGGCGGGGCGGCGGCGACGCTCTGCGGAGCGCTGCGGATCGTTCGGGTCGGTGCCGCGACGACGCGCGCCCGGCGTGGCGTGGCGGCAACCCGCTTGGCCCCCGGAGACGCGGCGCGCGCCGTCTTCTCCGGCACATGCCGCGCCGCGACGGCCTTCCGTCGGCTGGACGCCGGCCGGGCACGGGTCGAGGCAGCGGGGGTCGTTGCGGCCGGCGCCGGTGCGGCGACCTTCTGGTCAGCGGCCGGCGCCTTCTCGGCGGCCGGCTTGTGGGCCGGCGGATCCGTCCAGGTCGTGGCAACGGATTCGGCAGAGGCGCTGCCGAGTCCGAGAGCCAGCATGAGGGCGGCGAGTCCCGTTCGCGCGGCGTGCGGCATGGTGCCCTCCTGACATCGCGGCGTCTTGGACAGGTCCGCTGGGCGTCGCAACAATAGATCGAACCGCCGCGCAGGGGAATTCCGTCGCTGCATTTCCGCGAAGATCGCCCAAACACGTTTAATACCGATGACGCTCCGACTGGGGACGCGTCGGGGCCGTTCCTCGTGACCCCGGCCCGCGGAACCCGGGGCGCCGCCCGCGGTTGCCCCGCCATGTCCGCCCCCGCCGATGTGTCTTCCGGTCCCCTGCCCGGCCTGCGGGTGAGCGTCGATCTCAACCTGTGCCAAGCCTATGCCCAGTGCTGCTATGCGGCGCCGCGGCACTTCCGCATCGAGGGGCACGAAGCCCTGTTCTACGATCCCGCACCCGCCGTGCAGGACCGGGACGCTATCGAGCGGGCGCGCGTCGCCTGCCCGGTCCAGGCGATCCGGGTCGAGGAGCCGGAGCGCGCCGCCTGATGGCGCAAGAACCCGGGCGTGTCCTGATCGTGGGCGCCGGCCTCGCGGCCCTGCGCGGCGCCGAGGCCCTGCGCGCGGCAGGATTTTCCGGCCCGCTCACCATCGTCGGCGACGAGCCCCATCCGCCCTACGACAGGCCGCCGCTCTCGAAGCACGTCCTCACCGGCGCGATCCCGGCGGATGCTACGACTCTGCCAGGGGTCGGCGGCCTCGCGGCCGACTGGCAACTCGGCAGCGCGGCTCTGCGCCTCGACCGGCAAGCGCGTATGGTGGGCCTCGCAGACGGGCGGACCCTCCCCTACGACCGTCTGCTCATCGCCACCGGCACCCGCGCCCGCCCCTGGCCGAACCCGCACGAGGGCCGCCTCGCCGGCGTCTTCACCCTGCGGGGGCGGGACGACGCCGCCGCCCTGCGGCAGGCCCTGGCCGCGGGCCCGAAGCACGTGCTGGTGATCGGTGGCGGCTTCATCGGCTGCGAGGTCGCCAGCCTGTGTCGGCAGCTCGGCTTGCCGGTCACCCTGGTCGAGCCCGGCCCGACGCCGCTGGCCCGCGTCCTCGGCCGCACCGTCGGGGCGTTCATCGGTGCGATCCACGAGGGACACGGTGTGGCGCTGCGCTGCGGCAGCGAGGTCGAGTGGCTGGAGGCGGAGGACGGCCGGCTGACCCGCGCGCATCTCGTCGACGGCAGCAGCCTTGCGACCGACGTTGCCGTCGTTGCGCTGGGAGCGGTGCGCAACACCGAGTGGCTCGACGGGGCCGGCCTGTCGGCGGATCCGGGCGGGGTCGAT
The DNA here is from genome assembly GCF_008329595.1 of Methylobacterium sp. P1-11. NCBI lineage: Bacteria > Pseudomonadati > Pseudomonadota > Alphaproteobacteria > Hyphomicrobiales > Methylobacteriaceae > Methylobacterium > Methylobacterium sp. P1-11. The sequence continues at coordinate 245,227 of NZ_NPKS01000003.1, read as the reverse complement.
TGCGATGCGCGCGGCCATGTCCTCGATACCGAGGGAAGGCCCGACCCGCACATCGCCGCCGCCGGCGACGTGGCGCGCTTTCCGCACCCCCTCTACGACGGCCGACGCGTCGCGCTGGAGCACTGGAGCCACGCGGTGGCGCAAGGCATCCATGCCGGCCGGATGCTCGCCGGCGCAGAGCCCGAATCGCCCTATGACGCCCTGCCGACCTTCTGGTCGACCCAGGGAGACCTCGTGGTGAAATCGGCCGGCCTGACCGAGGGCGCCGACGCGGTGGCGATCACGCAGGGCGATCCGGCCGCCGGCCGCTTCGTCGCCCTCTACGGCCGTGCAGGACGCTGCATCGCGGCAGTCTCGGTGGATTCCGCCCGCTGGCTGCCGGCCCATGCCGAGCTGGTCGCCGCCCGCGCGCCGTTCCCACCCCGCGGCGCCGCGACCGACCGGCCGAACGGCGTCGCGATCTTCGAGCCGGGCTTTGCCTAACGCATCGTCCTCTGGACACGACGTTCGTGCTGTTCGCCGCGGTGAACGGCGCCACCGGCTCCCGCTCCGCCATTCCGGGACGCCGAATGCCGGCCTGGACTCCAGAACCGTAGGTTCCGCAAGACCTTGGTGCGCCGGCGGCCCTGGATCCGGGCTGCGCTGCGCCTCCCCTGGGTGACGGTGCGTGGGCGGAAGCCCGGCGCATCCCGGCCGACAACCAGGGCCTCTCGACCTCGCCACCCAGGTAGCGCGGACCCGGGGACGGAACCGCCACGACGCGCGCAGCCTTTGCTGTCGCGGCATCTTTTCCCGAAGGCCCGTGGCCGCCTTCCGGGTCGATGCGCGAAGGAGACCGCATGCCCGACGCCACTCTCCTCGATCAGGTCAAGGATTTTGCCAACCGGCCGAACCCCTACCCGGTCTACGCGAAGCTGCGGGAGCATCCCGTCTCGCGCCAGGAGGACGGCACGGAGGCGGGCACCTGGGTGGCGGCGACCCACGGCACCATCGCCAGCCTGCTGCAGGACCCGCGGGTCAGCTCCGACACCCTGCCGCCAGCCGACCGGCCGCGCACCGGCAATCCCCTCACCGACCTGATCGTCAAGCCGCTCAAGGACTGGATGATGGACCGGCACCGGGTCTTCATCTTCCGCGACCCGCCGGACCACGACGCCCTGCGCTCGGCTGTGATGCACCAATTCAGCCGCGAGCGCGTCCAGGCGATGCGCGCGCGCTCAGACCGGCTGGTCGCCGACCTCCTCAACGAGAAATGCGGCGCCCGGGAGATCGACGCGGTCGACGACCTCGCCTACCCGTTGCCCGTGACGGTCATCTGCGAATTGTTCGGCGTGCCCCGGGAGGACGAGCCCCAATTCCACGGCTGGGCGACGCAGCTCGCCACCGCGCTCGAACCCGACAGCCTGTCCGACCCCGAGATCCGCGCCAAGAACAGCCGGACCTTCGACGCGATCGGCGGCTACATGGCCGACCTGATCAAGGAGAAGCGCAGGCACCCGCAGGATGACATGCTGTCGGGGCTCGCCAACCACGCGACCCCGGCTGGGGTGAAGATGGGCGATTACGACCTGATCGCCACCTCGATCCTGATGCTGGTGGCGGGCCACGAGACCACCGTGAACCTGATCACCAACGGCCTGCTGACCCTGCTCCGGCACCCGGAGGAGCTGGAGCGCCTGCGGCAGGATCCGCTCCGGGCGCCGCGGCTCATCGAGGAACTGCTGCGCTACGAGCCGCCGGTGCAGTTCCGGACCCGCCGGACGCTCGCGGCCATCGACATAGCGGGGGTCACGATCCCTGAGGGCGCCGACCTCCTGCTGCTGCTGGCCGCCGGGAACCGCGACGCGACCGTCTTCCCGGATCCCGACCGATTCGACCCGGACCGCACCGGGATCCGCCATCTCGGCTTCGGCGGCGGCCTGCATTACTGCGTGGGCGCGCCGCTCGCCCGGTTCGAGGCGGAGGCGGCATTGACCGCCCTCGCGCGCCGGCTGAAGGCGCCGCGGCTGATCGCGGATCCACCGCCCTACCGGCCGGGCGCGGCCTTGCGCGGCCCGGAGCATCTGCGGGTGGCGATCGACGGGATCGCGTGAGTGCCCGCCCGGGTCGACGAAGCCGGAGCCGTCGCGCGTGGCGGTCTCGACCATCTCGGCGAAGTAGCGCTTGCCGCCCGCGATGTCGGTCTGGTCCAGCACCAGCTTGCCGACGTTCTTGGCGTTAAAGGCGTTGGCGATCAGATGCCCCTGGGCGTCGAGGACGAAGAAGTAATCCTCGTTGCCGAAGCGCAGGGCGGTGATCGCCGCGAGGGCCGCCTTCTGCGCCTCCGCCAGGGGTATCTGGCCCGTCCTGGCCTGCGCCTCGTAGTGGATGAGCAGGCCCTGCGCGACCTCGGTCAGGCGCTTCGTCATCAGGGCCCGGTCCGCGAGGGCCGAGCGGCGCATATCGACGAAGCTCAGGGCGCTGCTGGCCAGCAGCGCCAGGGCCATCACGGCTGCGAGCTTGTGGCGGAGCTTGAGGTTCGCGAGGTCTTGCCACGGCATGACACGCGCGGCGGGCGGGCGGCTGGTCTGGGTGGGGATCATCCAAGCACCGGAAGAGGACGCCTGCGGCCGGCATGGAATCGCTGCAGGCGTTGCACAGGGTCAACCTCGTGTAATCAAGTTAGTAAAACGCAAAGATTTGCGGTGATGGCCGGCAATGGGCGGGAGAAGATCGATAATAATCTTGAGATTCGATCTGATCTGCGGATTTTCATTGACCAGCGGCGTGGATTAGCTGGGATATGCCGTTGATCAACGTTGTGGCGGCTATCCGCTCACGCCGTATTGGATCGGCTTGAAGCTGCCGTTGTTCGATTGCAGGGCCGAGCAGGCGGTCAGCCCGATGATCAGGTCGGTCTCCGCCACGAACACGATCCGGTCCCCTGCCCGGCTGAGCGGCGGCGCGACGGTAAGCGCCCCGGTCGCGCTGTCGATCGGCACGTTCATGAAGCAGTTGAACGCCACCGGGATCGCGTCCGGCGCGATGCCGTAGGGGGCGAGCGCCGCCGCGAGGTTGCCGAAGCAGCCGCGATGCGGGTTCGTGTCGCCGTATATGATGCGGAACGTGTCGGCCGAGCACGGTGTCAGCAGGAAATCGTGCCGCCCCACCGTATCCTCGACGATCCGCAGCAGGATGTTGGAGCGGTTCGAGTAGAGCGGGTCGCCGGTTGTCAGGTAGATCCGGCTGGCATAGTCGAGGGTCCGGCCCGACGAGATCACCTCCCCCGTATCGTGGCGGTTGTAGGCGACAAGGTCGGCCACCTGCTCGCCGCAGGGGTCGATCACCGTGAGGCCCTGGCCCCGGCTGAGAGTGAAAGCGACGCCGGAGCGCGGTTCGATCTGCTGCACGTCCGCTTGGCACATGATGGGTCGACTCACTTCATTGTCGGCTGCATCAAACCCGTATCGCAGGCCGTGCCGCTCCGCCTCCGGGAACGCGCCGTCCGGCCCTGCGATCCGCGTGCCTCAGACCCCACTGCCCGGCAGACTGTGGTCCACAGGCAGGACCGGCGGGTGCCAGTCGTCCGTTTCGGGCGCAGGTGCCGGACGGCCCTGCATGGGGCAGCGCCAGTCCGCATCGACCACGCGGCCGCTGTATTGGCGCGCCTCCGACGCTTCGCCGTGGCGCGCCAGCATCGGGTTCACGCTCCCGGCGAGGGCCTCGTCACGCTCCAGGATCGCGGCGCGCAGCTTCTCGTAGCGTCCCTCCTCGCGCAGCCGCTCGAACTGGGCGTGCAGGTTGAAGACCAGAACCGGCGACGAGAAGCGCCGCGCCGGGCGACTGGCATTCGGATGGAGGCCGACCACGAAGAAGGCCTCGCCGCCGAAGCTGAGCGAGAAATGCGGATTGTCGGGATCGTCGGCGACGCGGGCATCGTGGGGCTGGCCGAGCCAGGCATCCTTGTCGGTCAGGGACTGCGCCCGCGCCCAAAGGTTCTGCTCGAACGCTTCCTCCGAGAGATCGCCGGGACCTTCGAAGACGACGGCGAAGCTCTGGAACAGGTCCGGCTGCGCCCGGTACTGGGCCACGAAGGCGAGCAGCGCCGGGTAGATGCGCATGTCGTCCCAGCCCGAAGTGATGTCCCGAGCTACTACAATCCGCATCCGTCCGCGGGACAGAGCCGACTTGGCGCCCACGCAGGGGAAGGGCGGGTTCCGGATGAAGTCGCGGAAGGCCTCGGCACGGGGGTGCGCTCGGTCGTCGCGGGGTAGCTGCATGCGCGTTCTGGCCGTTCTCTGCGCAGGAAGCCTCGCTGCAAGGCTCCCGCTGTTCGGGACTCCGGCAACACCATCGAACTGCTGCCGTTCCGTGCTGCGACAGGTCGCCCGGGGAAAAGGTGAATCCCGAGGCAGGGGGACAAGATTTGTCCGATGGCAGGGGCAATATTCTTGTGATCAAGAGGTCAGAATAAACATAAGTTAATGAGAAGACGACTCGAAATGCCGGCGGCCGCTCGGTGCTGTGTTGCCGCATTGGCCGCAAGGATTGCGGCGATCCGCGCCGAAGCAGGGGCTCAGGTCCGGCCCCCCAAACGCGCCCGGTGCCGAGTCGCCGCGGCGGCTCCGAAAGCCTCGAACAGGGCGCGGTTGATCGGGTTGGTTGCCGGGTCGTGCTCGGCGTGCCACTGGACCCCGAGCGCGAAGCCCGCCGCGTCGCGGATGCGGATCGCCTCGACCGTGTCGTCCTCGGCCACGCCCTCGATCACCACCCGCGCGCCCGGCTCCAGGATACCCTGGCCGTGCAGGGAGTTCACCCGGATCGTCTCGCGCTCCAGAAGGCGGGCGAAGGCCCCTCCGGGCGTCAGGCGGACCGCGTGACGGTCGGCGAAGATCACCTCCAGGTCCGGGTGGATCTCGCCGTTCGCGAGGCGCGGCATGCGGTGATTGAGCCGACCGGGCAGTTCGCGGATCTCCGGGTGCAGGCTGCCCCCAAAGGCGACGTTCATCTCCTGGAAGCCGCGGCAGATGCCGAAGAGCGGCACGCCGCGCGCCACACAGGCCTCGATCAGCGGCAGCGCCACGGCATCGCGGTCCTCGTCGTAGGGCTCGTGCGCCGCGCAGGGCTCGGTGTTGAACCGGGCCGGGTGGACATTGGCGCGGCCGCCCGTGAGCAGGACGCCGTCCACGGTGTCGAGGAGGTCGCCGAGATCGGTGATCGCCGGGGCGGCGGCGAACATCAGCGGAAGGGCACCGGCCACCGCGGCCACCGCCCGCATGTTGTTCTCGCCGACGATCTGCGCCGGGAACCGGCTGTCGATCAGGCGCGCGTTGCCGATGACGCCGATCACGGGTCTCGCCATCGTTCCCGGCTGCTCCTCGGTGCTGGCTGCATGTCGGGCCCTCGCTGCCCGCGGCAGGCTCTACGACCCACGCAAGGCCGGCGCCAGTCCCATCCGGGTCACGCTGGCGACAGAAGGCCCGCGTCCAAAGCCTCCGCGCGCAGCACCTCGGCCACCCGTTCCGGCGCCTCCTCGTGCGCGAGGTGGCCGAGACCGCGGATCAGGCGGACGCGGGCATCGGGCAGGCGATCACGCAGGGCGAAGGCGGTGTCCGGCAGGATGGCCTTGTCGTCGCCGCCGACGATCAGCAGGGTGCGGGTCGCGAGGCCGGGCAGCGCCCGGTGCAGCCCGGCGAGATCCCAGTTCGCCATCATCCCCAGCGCCCCGCGAACATGGCCGGCCCGGGCGAAGAGCCGGCGGTAGAGATCGATCCCCTCCGGACCGAGGCGCGAGCCGGTTCCCTCGATCAGCCGCTTGGCCGCGGATCGGTCCGCCGTCCAGGCGAAGATCCTCGGGGTGAAGGGGTTGAGGAACAGCAGCCGCGCCATGCTGGGAAACAGGAGGCTGGCCGCCCCCGGCAGGGGTGCCAGGGCGCCGTTGAAGGCCGCCAGCAATCGGGGTGCGATGGCGCCGTCGAGGCACATCCGCGCCAGCACGGCCGCCCCGGCCGAGTGGCCCGCCGCCAGGACGGGCGGACGGTCGAGCGCCGCCACGAGGCCCGCCACGGCCCTGGCCATGCCGGGCAGGGACAGGTCGGCGTCGGGCAGTGGATCCGTAAAGCCGTGGCCCGGCAGGTCCGGGGCGATCACGCGGAAGTCGCGGGCGAGGAGCGGCGCCAGCCCGCGCCACGAATGGCTGGCTGCCCCCGTCCCGTGCAGGAGCAGCAGAGTCGGGGCGTCCGGGCTCCCGAATTCCTGGACGTGCCAGCGCAGGCCCGCCGCCTCCATGAAGCGGCTAGCTTCCCGATGGGGCCAGTCGCGGCCCTCCACGGCCCAGTCGGGCCGGTCCGCGTCGAACTTGGTCAGCATGGGAGCGCATCCCGCACTGCGATAGGGGCGGGCGGTCCGGAGGAGGCGGGGGCGCTATCATTCATGGCCGGAAGTATTTCGTAACACTGAACAATCCTATGCGGCGGCCGCATGCCACCGGTGAGCGGAGGCTGATTGCTGCGTCGCAACAGGGCCGGCATATCACGGGTGAACAAGAGCAAGACACGTCCCCCGACTTTGGAGAAGGCCATGATCCTCTTCACCTCCTCGACCCAGAACATCGCCGCCCCGGTCTCCGGCAGCTGGAGCCTCAAGGCTCTCGTCCGCGAGATGCTGAACTCGTGGCTCGCCCACCACCAGCGCCTGGCCGACAGCGGGATCGGCGGCGACCTCTGAGTCACCGTCTCGCGCGTCGGAATCGCCGCGCTCAGAGCGCCGCCCGCACCGCCGCGCTGAGCTGACCGGCCTCGGCCCGCGGCAGCTTCAGGTAGCGGGCGCCCATCGCGTCCGCGACCGAACGGGCCTCGTCGCCCCGGGTGCCGGTATCGATCACCAGGGCCGGCAACCCGGCCGCTCGCAAGGCGCGCGCCGCCTGCAGGGCCTCCGAACCCGCCCGTGCGCGGCCGCCCTCCCCCGAACGGGCGACATTGGCGCGCCCGTCGGTCAGCAGTACGATCGCCGGCCGGCTGCCGCCGCGGCGCACGCCGAGGGCCACCGTGATGGCGGCGTCGATCCCTGCTGCGAGCGGCGTCCCGCCCCCGCCCGGCAGCCCCGACAACCCGCGCTTGGCCCGGGTGAGGGAGCGGGTCGGCGGCAGGACCAGCTCCGCGCCGGTGCCGCGGAACGCCACCAGCGCCACCCGGTCGCGCCGGACATAGGCTTCGGCCAGCAAAAGTTCGACGGCGCCCTTGGCCTCCGCCAGCCGCTCCAGGGCCGCCGAGCCCGAGGCGTCGACGCAGAACACCGTGGTGGTCTCGGTCCGCTGCCGCAGGATTCGGATCCGCAAGTCGTCCCGCCGCACCACGATGGCGCGCGTCTCCGCCGCATTCCGCCGTAAAGCCTGCCAGGGCGCCGCCGTCCGCAAGGTGGCGAGCAGGTCGAGGCGTCCCCGCCGCGGGTCGCCCCGCCGGCTGCCGACCGGGCGCCCCGTGCGGGCGGAGGCCGCCTGCCCCACCCGGCCCGCCTTCGCGGCCGCGAGATGCTGGCCACCCGCCAGCAACTGGTCGAGGAGGTTGGGCGGGATCGCGGCGCGCACCGCCTCAAGCACGATGTCGTCCGGCGCCTCCGCGGCGGCCGGATCCGCCCTCTCCTGCCCGGGCTGTTCCTGAGGCGAGTCCGCCGGCGGCGCCTCCGCGGTCTCGGGGGCTGGCTCCTCGGGCGCCGGCAGGCGCGTGGCGCGCGGTGCCAGGACGAGGCGCGCGGCCGACACGATCTCGGCCTGGCCGATCGGCCGCGCTCCCGCGAGGGCGCGCGCCACCCGTGCCGACAGGATCGGACCGCGCAGGGACGCGATGCCGAAGGCCTCGGCCAGGGCGCAGAGGCTGCCGACCGGGTCCGGCTCCGGAGCGCCCGGGGCGGGTTCTGGCACGGGCGCCGAGGCCTCCGCGCGGCCGAGGCCGTGCAGATTGATCCGGAAGGCGAGGCGATCGGCCAGCGCCTCGGCGACGGTCTCGTCCGCCTCGCCCTCGTCGAGGAGGATCAGGCCGAAACGGGCCGGCTGATCCGAGGCCATGCCGGTATCCAGAACGGCCGCGAGACGGGACGCGGTGCCGGGTGACAGGCGCTCGGCCATGGGGACGACGACGATCCCGCCATCGACCTCCGCCAGCAGGCCGGCCCGGGAGATCGGACGGCCGGCCGCCAGGGTCGCCGCGAGGTCGAGGCCGCCGAGCAGGGCATCGTCGCCGATGCCGGGGGGCAGGCGGCGCCAGGGTGTTCCGGGCGTGAGCGCGGCGCGCAAGGCTTCAAGCCAGCGCTCGCGGATCGGGCCGGGGGCGGCGCGCAGCACTGCGCCGCCGAGCCCGTGCGGGTCGGCGGCGAGCAGCCGGGCGGCAAGGTGGGCGTCGGCCCAGGATGGAGTGCCCCCGTTCTCCCCTGCGGAGCGACGATGGTCACGCATCGGCGTGTGCAGGCCGCCACCGGCCGCCATTCTCGCGCGGGAGAGGGTTGGGGTGAGCGGCGAGGAGGTTCAGGACAGGGCACGGCTTCGATGCGCGTCGAGGGCGCGTCGTCTCCCGACGCCACGCACCCCTCCTCACCCTGTCCCTCTCCCTCGAGGAGAGGGGACCGGCGCGCTGTCCTGAAACCACGCGACTCGGGCCGCAGGCTGGGTCCGCTGGTGTGGCGGCGAAGGGTGGCGCGCCCGTCACGCAAACACCTCCGCCAGCGCCCGCTCCACGCGGGCGGTGGATCCGGATTCGTCCAGCGGGTTGCGGCGCAGGCGGTGGCGCAGGGCCGCCGGAGCGATGCGGCGGAGGTGGTCGTCGGTGACGTCTCCGACGCCGTCGAGGGCCGCGAGTGCCCGGGCGGTCCGCATCAGGGTCAACTCGCCGCGCAATCCGTCGGTGCCGAGCGCCAAGCAGAGCTGCGCCGCGCGCTCCAGGGCCGCATCCGGCACGGTCACCGTTGGCAGGCGCTCCCGCGCCAGCAGGATTCGCTTTCGAATCGCAGCCTCGTCCCGGGCGCGGGCGGCGCAGAACCCCTCCGGATCACGCTCGTAGGCGTCCCGGGCACGCACCACCGCGATGCGGGTGGGGATGTCCTTCGGGGTCACGACCTCGCAGGCGAGGCCGAACCGGTCGAGGAGCTGCGGGCGCAGCTCCCCCTCCTCCGGGTTGCCGGACCCGACCAGCACGAAGCGCGCCGGGTGGCGCAGGGACAGGCCCTCGCGCTCGACCGTATTGACGCCGGAGGCCGCCACGTCGAGCAACAGGTCGACGAGGTGGTCCTCAAGGAGGTTGACCTCGTCGATGTACAGGAAGCCGCGATTGGCCCGGGCGAGCAGGCCCGGCTCGAAGGCCTTCACGCCGGCGCCGAGCGCCCGCTCAAGGTCGAGGGTGCCGACGACCCGATCCTCGGTTGCGCCGAGCGGCAGGTCCACCACCGGCACCGGTTTTTTTTCGGACTTTCTCCGCGCCCCCGGCAAGCTCGCGCAGTGGGGGCAGGATTCCGCCGGGCTGTCGGGGTCGCAATTGTACGGGCAGCCGACCATGGCCCGCATCGGCGGCAGCAGGGCGGCCAGCGCCCGGATCGCCGTGGACTTGCCGGTGCCGCGGTCGCCGAAGACCAGCACGCCGCCGACGGCCGGGTCCACTGCCGCGATCAGCAGCGCCTGGCGCATCTCGTCCTGGCCAACGATGGCCGAGAAGGGGAAAGTGGGCACGCGTTGCCTCGATGCTGCGGGGGCATCCAACCCACCCCCTCATCCTGAGGTGCCGAAGCGCAGCGGAGGTCTCGAAGGAGATCTCCAGAATTCGCGCGGCTGGCTGGAGCCCTCCTTCGAGGCCCGCTCCCGCGGGCGCCCCGGGATGAGGGTGCGGGTGGGGGAACGGAAGCCTACTCCGCCGCCTTCTGGCGGAGCCCGATCCGCCCCCAGATCGTGGTGAGCGCCTCGACGAGATGGGCGATGTCGGCATCCGTGTGCAGCGGCGACGGGGTAATCCGCAGCCGCTCGGTGCCGCGGGCGACCGTCGGATAGTTGATCGGCTGCACGTAGATGCCGAACTCGTCGAGCAGGGTGTCGGAGATCCCTTTGCAGAGCACCGGATCGCAGACCATCACCGGCACGATGTGGCTGTCGTTGGGCATGGTCGGGATGTCGGCGGCCTCCAGGGCCTGCCGGACCTTCGCGACGCGCTCCTGATGGCGGGCGCGCTCGCCGCCGCTTCCCTTCAGATGGCGGATGCTCGCCGCCGCGCCCGCCGCGACGGCCGGGGGCAGCGAAGTGGTGAAGATGAAGCCCGACGCAAAGCTGCGCACGAAGTCGCAGAGCTTCTCCGAGGCCGTGATGTAGCCGCCATGCACGGCGAAGGCTTTGCCGAGCGTCCCCTCGATCACGTCGAGCCGGTGGGCGACGCCGTCGCGCTCCGAGATGCCGCCGCCGCGGGCACCGTAGAGGCCGACCGCGTGGACCTCATCCAGGTACGTGAGCGCCCCGTGGGCCTCGGCCACGTCGCAGATCTCGGCGATCGGCGCGATGTCGCCGTCCATCGAGTAGACCGACTCGAAGGCGACCAGCTTGGGTCGGGCCGAGTCGATCAAGGCGAGCTTGCGGTTCAGGTCTTCCGGATCGTTGTGGCGGAAGATGTGGCGCTCGGCGCGGGAGAACCGGATGCCCTCGATCATCGAGGCGTGGTTCTCGGAATCTGAGAAGACCGCGCAGTTCGGCAGGCGCGAGGCCAGGGTCCCGAGCGCCGCCCAGTTCGATACGTAGCCGGAGGTGAACAGCAAAGCCGCCTCCTTGCCGTGGAGGTCGGCGAGCTCGCGCTCCAGGAGCACGTGGTAGTGGTTGGTGCCCGAGATGTTGCGGGTGCCGCCGGCGCCCGCGCCGCAGCGGTCGATCGCCTCGTGCATTGCCCCGGTGACGGCCGGGTGCTGGCCCATGCCGAGATAATCGTTGGAGCACCAGACGGTCACGGGTCGCGTGCCGCCGGCATGGTGGTGGGTCGCGTGCGGGAAGTTGCCGGCGTGGCGCTCGAGGTCGGTGAAGACCCGGTAGCGCCCCTCCCGGTGGAGCCCGGCGATTTCAGCCCCGAAGAAGGTCTCGTAGTCCATGTCGCCTCTCCCCGAACAAATCCTGCGGGTTGATCCCGCCTGTGACACCGGTTTTCGCACAAGACCAGTTCCAGATTGGTGGACGTGCGTCGCCCGTTGATGGTCCCTCGGCTCTACACAGGATCCCGCGGTCCCGCCGCGTCCCCGGATGCCCGGGCCGGCAGGCTCCAGCGCCACAGCTCCGCCGAGGGCAGCGGCAGCATCAGGAACCAGTGCTCCAGGGTGGCGAGCGCGGTCAGCGTCGCCAGGACCGTGAAGCCGATCAGCTCGTGTTCCAGCAGGTCCGGGCCCAGAGCCGCGCGCCCGAGCAGCGCCGCCGCGATGGTCCCGAGGCTCACCGAGACCGGGAACAGCAGGTTCATCGGCTTCCGGGATAGGTAGCAGGCGAGGTAGCCGAGATGGTCCGGCAGGAACTCGGCGTGGAGGTTGCGCACCCCCAGGAACAGGTTGAGCCGTGCCGAGAGGTTCATCACCACCAGCGTGCCGTAGGTCCACAGGGCGAAGCGGTTGGGACTGCCCCAGACGAGCGCCAGGATCGCAAGGCCCCCGATCACAATGGCGAATTCGTGCCACAGGCTGGTCGCGAGCGCCGCCAGGAACCGGTCGAACCCCCGCACCCCCGGCGCGCAGGCGGCCGGTTTCGGGCCCGATAGGAAGCCCATATAGTAGCTCATCTCCTGCCAGCCCCAGACGACGAGCGCCGCCGTGAAAGCCGTGTAGGCCCCCGTGGCGCTCGTGTCGGCGGCGCTGGACCGGATCGCCACCAGCGCACCGGCGAGCAGCAGCGTCGCCCCGGCCATGCTCCACGGATGCGTCCGTCGCGGGGCGTGGTCGAGCAGCAGGATCAGCCCGGTGGAGAACCACCAGAGCAGAACCGCGTACAGGACCGGGGCGGCGTAGGTCCCCATTCTACCAGACCGGCTGAAGGCGGATGTCGGCCGGTAGGGCGTTGGCCTTGACGGGCAGCAGATAGAGCCGCGCGAAGGTGAAGGCCGCCCGCGCCGCGTGGACGCCCTGCAGGACCTTGCCGGCAAATCCGCCCTTCGCCTTGGCGTCGGCGATCGCCCGGGAGCAGGCGAGCAGCCGGTCGAGCCCCGCCTTGAACTTCGGATTGTCGAGGTCGAGTTCCAGCGGGAAGGTCTGGCGGGAGATCTCCGAGGTGATCCGGAAGACCTTGAAGTCGTAGTCGGTCGGGTCGACTCCGAGCGCCGCGTGGAAGGCCGGGCGGTGATGGTCGCGCACATACATGGTCGCGAAGACAGCGAGCAGGAAGAACCGGATCCAGTACTGGTTCACGCCGCTCGTCAGCTTCGGATTCGCGCGCATCAGGAGCGCGAAGGCTTCGCCGTGGCGGAACTCGTCGTTGCACCATAGCTCGAACCACTTGAAGATCGGGTGGATGCGCCGCTCCGGGTGCCGCTCCAACTCGCGGAAGATCGTGATGTAGCGGGCGTAGCCGATCTTTTCCGAAAGATAGGTGGCGTAGAAGATGAATTTCGGTCGGAAGAACGTGTATTTCTTGGATTTTGTAAGAAAGCCAAGGTCCACGCCGATGCCGAAATCCTTCAGCGTGTCGTTGATGAAGCCGGCATGCCGCGCCTCGTCGCGGCTCATGAAGCCGAACAGTTCCTGGATGTCCTTGTTCTTCGCCCGCTTGCGCATCTCGGCGTATAGGACGCAGCCGGAGAACTCGGCGGTGATCGACGAGACCAGAAAATCCAGGAACTCCTTCCGCAGCTCGGGCTCCATCTGCGACAGGTCGCAGTCGAACTCCGCGTTGCGTGTGAAGTGGCGCTTGTTCGGATCGGAGCGCAGCTCGGCGATGAGCACGTCCCAGTCGCGCCGCACCGGCTCGACATTCGTCCGGTCGAGCTCGTCGAAATCGGTGGTGTAGAAGCGGGGCGACAGGAAGGTCGTCTCCTGCGCGGCCTTGGTCGATTCGTTGACCGGCGTCTTCGGGACCGGCTGTCCGATGGTCGGGGTGACGGGCGCGTTCACAGCTTCCTCCTCTCGGAAAAGCTGACCTCGTAGAGTTCGGTCAGCTCGAGATGGGCGATGAGCTTGGTCCAGACCCGCTCCAGCGCCCCGGCCCGGGTGATTGTGGCGGTGCGGCGCACCATCAGCCGCTCGCCATAGGGCACCGAGGTCGGCGCGTCGTGAACCTGGACCTCGTCGCCGGGCTCGATCTCGAAACCGGCATCGAGGATCACGTGCGCGTGCAGGCTCTCGGGCGTCTGCTCGATCTCCACCGTGCAGGGCACGGTGACGGTGCGGCCGCCGAACAGGCCCATCACCGCGTCTCCGTGGCTGGCGCGCCGGGCGCGGGCATCAGCCGGGCGAACGACCCGGCATTGGTGGGGCCGAAGGCCTCCAGGGGCACGCGGCGGCCGGTGGCCTCGTCGGCCAGCGCGAGGCGGCCGTCGTCGTAGCGGGTCAGGCTGAAGGGTTGCTCGGGACCAAGACCCTCGCGCTGCCGGGCCTGAGCGAGGCCCCGCAGTGTCCCGCGCAGGAAGCCGTCCTCGCCGGGGCGGATCCACGCGACGATGTGCCGGTCGGCGACGTCCCGCAGGGCGATCGAGCCGTCGACCTGATCCTCGGCACGGAATTCGAGCCGCGCCAGCGCCTTGGCGGGCGGCAGGGCGACGAGGCCGACGCCCTCGCTCCGGCCGATCAGGACCGCCAGCATGGTGAAGCCCATCAGCGCGCCCGCGCCGATCATCAGCAGCGCCGGTGCCGGTCCCGAGGCTGCCGGCCCCGTGGCCCGGCCGGTGCCCTCCGCCCGCTCGCCCATCGTGCCCCTCCCTACTCGGCCGCGACGAGGCGACCGGGATTCTCGCCCGCGCGCCCGAGCTGCGCCACCCGAACCGGCGGCGCGGTGCCGTCGGCATGGGCCGCGAGGGCGCGTGCCAGCAAGGCCGCCGCAGCCTCCGCCTCCGGCACGGAGCGCAGCATGGGCTCCGTCCGGGCGAGACGCCAGGGGCGGACATGCGGCCAGATATGAAGGTAGGCGATACGGAGGCCCGGCCGCAACCGTAACGGCAGGTCGCCGCTGCCATCCGTGAAGGCGCGCAGGGACGCGCTCTCGATCTGCGCGAAAGGCAGGTTATGGGTCACCGGCAGAGCGATGCCGGCCTGCAGCACGACGCGGCGGTTGGTCACCGTATAGAGCGTCGTCCGGTGGCTGAGCCAAGCGAGCAGCCAGAGCAGCGCGACGGCGCCGGCACCGATCACCAGGGTCGGCCCCACCACCGTCAGCGCCGCCGCGGGGGATCCCGCCGTGAGGCCGAAGGCTAGGGCGCAGACCGCAAACCACGCGATCACCAGGCGGGCGTGGAATACCCGGACCAGAAGGCCGGCGGTGGTCGGCGCACTCTGCCAGAGAATGCGCTCGCCCGCTGGCAACGGGCCGGGCAGACCCCGCAGGGTACCCTCAGGGAGGAAGTCGCCGCTCATATCAGGGGCTCCGCCCGGGCCGGCGTGGCGTAGAGCGTGCCGGCGCCGAAATACGACATGATCCGCTCCTCCTCGAGGAAGGTCACGCTGTCGGGATCACGGGTGGCCGGGATGTCGGCGAACTGGCTGGCGAGCAGCGCCTCGGTCGTCACCGTCTTGGTGAAGCCGCCGGCCCGGCAGAAGGTGGCCGGCATCAGCCGGCGGCCGCCCGTCGGAAGTTCAACCTCGTAGTAGCGGATCAGCGACTCGCCGCGGTCGACCCAGACGTCGCTGATGACGCCCGCCACGGCATCGTCGGTGCCGAACACGGTCATGCCGATCGGATTCGGGCCGTCCTCGTGGATGACGAAATTCTTCGCCACCCGCAGGGGTACGATGCGGATCTCCTCGTCCCAGGTCCGGTCGTGCACGTCGTGCCGCAACACCCAGGAGCCGGGACCGACGCCGGCCTGAAGCGAGGCGTCCGTGCGCTCGTAGGGGGCACCCGGCCAGGGCTCGACCTTGCGGGCCGGGATGCCGGTCTCGATGTCGTTTCGGCCGTGTACCGCCTGCGGTGCATAGGTGGTCTCGCCGCCGGGGAGGTGGAAGGCCTTGGACCGGGGGATCAGGATCGGATCGTCCGCCTTGCGGCGGCCGACGGCCTCGTTCTCAAGCGGGTAGCCCTCCCGCCGGTCCTCGCGGCGCAGCCAGAAGACCAGCCCGGCGAAGAAGATGAAGAACGCGTAGAGCACGACCTGAGCGACGTCGACATAGCCCGTAAGTGCGCCGGTTGGCATGGATGTCCTCCCCGAATGTCAGGCCGTCCGGCCGGCAAGGCCGTTGGCGATGCGGTCCCGATCCTCTGTCCGCGC
Organism: Methylobacterium sp. P1-11; assembly: GCF_008329595.1. Classification (NCBI taxonomy): domain Bacteria; kingdom Pseudomonadati; phylum Pseudomonadota; class Alphaproteobacteria; order Hyphomicrobiales; family Methylobacteriaceae; genus Methylobacterium; species Methylobacterium sp. P1-11. The sequence goes on along the minus strand of NZ_NPKS01000003.1, from coordinate 229,841 downwards.
GTCCTCACGCACCAACGGTCCGAGCGCGAGCAGCGCCGCGAACAGCAGGGCGATCTCGATGTGGTAGACGATGAGGTAGCCGATCGCGGGCTCGTTCATGCCCTCGCCGAGCACGCCCGACTGGGCGATGGCGCCGCCCACGTCACGCACGAGGCCGCTCGCCGCGATCGACAGACCCGCGGCGGTCGCCTGCACGGCGCCCCAGGCGCCGAGCGCCAGCCCGGTATCCTCGGGGCCGGCGCGGTTCATCGAGGCGGTGAGGGTGCCGTGGGCGAACAGGCCGCCGCCGAGCCCGATCAGGCTGACGCCGGCGGCGAACAGGTCGGCCGAGGCCAGGGGCGCGGCGAAGACCACCGCCGAGAAGGCGAGGATCCCGATCCCGACGCCGACGCCTGAGACCCGGAACGGATCGCCGCCGCGGCCGAGCCAGCGCGCCGCGATCAGCAGGCCGAGGCCGCCGCCGGCGGCCAGCAGCGCGGTCAGCGCCGTGGTGGCCGCCACCGAGAGGTGCAGGATCTGGCCGCCATAGGGTTCGAGCAGGATGTCCTGCATGGAGAACCCTGCGGTGCCGAGCCCGATCGCCACGAGGCGCCGCTGGGCGGTGCCCTGCCCCGCATAGGCCCGCCAGGAGGACCGGAAGTCGCGCTGCGGCGCTTCCCGGCTCCGATTGGGGTCGCGCGGCTCCTGCTTCCACAGGGCGAAGCCGTTGAGGATGATGGTGACCAAAGCCGCGCCCTGGATCACCTGGATCAGGCGCACCGGCGAGAAGTGGGCGAGGAACAGACCGAACACCACCGCGCTCGCCATCATCCCGAACAGCAAAGCCGCGCAGAGGAGCGCCACCACCTTTGGCCGTGCATGCGCGGGGGCGAGGTCGGTGGCGAGCGCCAGCCCGACGGTCTGGGTCGTGTGCAGGCCGGCGCCGACCAGCAGGAAGGCCAGGGCCGCCGCCAGGTCGCCGACCCAGAGCGGCCCGGTCGTGTCCCCCGACAGGATCAGCAGGGCGAACGGCATGATCGCCAGCCCGCCGAACTGCAGCAGCGTGCCGAACCAGATATAGGGCACCCGCCGCCAGCCCAGCACCGAGCGGTGCGTGTCGGACCGGAAGCCGACGAGCGCCCGCAGGGGGGCGAAGATCAGCGGCAGGGCCAGCATCATGGCGACGATCCAGGCCGGGACGCCGAGTTCGACGATCATCACCCGGTTGAGGGTGCCGATCAGCAGCACCGCGGCCATGCCGACGGTGACCTGGAACAGGGCAAGGCGCAGGAGGCGGCCGAGCGGCAGCTCGACCGTGGCGGCATCCGCGAACGGCAGGATCGCCGGGCCGAGGCGCATGAGGGCGGCTGTGAGCGTGCGTCCGGATCTCACGGGGCGGATCCTTCCGTCCGATCAATCCCCCTCATCCTGAGGTGCTGCACAGCAGCCTCGAAGGAGCCCTCCAGGGATCGCGCGGCTGGCTGGAGCTCTCCTTCGAGGCCTCCGTTGCGCTCCGGCACCTCAGGATGAGGGTGAGGTTGGGAGGCACGTTGGGTGCGCGTCAGCGCCACCGCGTTCGAGAGATAGAACCCGCTGTTGATCCGGTGGCTCTGCGCCCAGGCGAAGCCGTCGAGCGCGTGCTCGGACGAGATCCGCCGCCGTAGCCCATGCTCGGTCACTGGCACGATCGCCGGTGAGCGGTCGCCCCGCGGAAAGAACTGTCCGGCTGCATGCATCAGCGTCAGCAGCGCCGTGCGCGGCGCCACGGTGAACAGCATCGAGCCGTCCGTGCGCGCGCCCAGCACCGTCAGCGCCCGGGCGATGTCGGCGGCGCGGTAGTGGATCAGCGAATCCATCGCCACCACGTGGTCGAACCGCCCGAGCCCCGGATCGAGCATGTCGCCGACGCGGAAGTCGATGCGGCCCGCTCCCGGAATCGCTGGCAGCCGCTCCCGTGCGAGGCCGACCAGCGTCGGCGAGACGTCGATGGCGACCACCTCGGCGCCGCGCTGCGCCGCCTCGACGCTGAGCGCCCCGGTGCCGCAGCCGGCATCGAGCAGGCGCAGGCCGGTCATGTCGGCCGGCAGCCAGGACAGCAGCGTCGCCCGCATGGCGTCGCGCCCGGCCCGCACCGTGGCGCGGATCCGGCTCACCGGGGCGTCCGAGGTCAGGCGCGACCACGCCTCGACCGCGGTGCGATCGAAGTAGGTGGTCAATTCGCCCCGGCGGGCGTCGTAGCTGGCGCTGGCCATCGGTCGGACCCCAAACTCAATCGAAACCGAGGAACTCGAACAGGTCGCGGTCCTTCATTGGGACCGCCTCGCAGGGCGCGGCGCCCGACCAGAGCGTCTCCGCGAGCCGCATGTACTCGGCGGTCACGGCGTCGAGCTCCGGGGACGAGTCCATCTCGAACAGGGTCGACTTCTTGAGCCGCGAGCGGCGGACCACGTCGAGGTCGGGGAAGTGGGCCAGCCGCTTCAGGCCGACCGCGTCGTTGAACCGGTCGATCTCGTCGGTCTTGGCCGAGCGGTTGGCGATGACGCCACCCAGGCGCACCGGGTAGTTCTTCGACTTGGCGTGGATCGCCGCCACGATCCGGTTCATGGCGAAGATCGAGTCGAAATCGTTGGCGGTGACGATCAGCGCCTGATCGGCGTGCTGGAGCGGCGAGGCGAAGCCGCCGCAGACCACGTCGCCCAGCACGTCGAACACCACGACGTCGGTGTCCTCGAGGAGGTGGTGCTCCTTTAGGAGCTTCACGGTCTGGCCGACCACATAGCCGCCGCAGCCGGTGCCGGCGGGCGGGCCGCCGGCCTCGACGCACATCACGCCGTTGTAGCCCTCGACCACGAAATCCTCGACGCGCAGCTCCTCGGAGTGGAAGTTCACCGCCTCCAGGGCGTCGATCACCGTGGGGGCGAGGCGCTTGGTCAGCGTGAAGGTCGAATCGTGCTTCGGGTCGCAGCCGATCTGCAGCACCCGCTTGCCGAGCTTGGAGAAGGCCACCGACAGGTTCGACGAGGTGGTCGACTTGCCGATCCCGCCCTTGCCGTAGACCGCGAAGACCTTCGCGGTCTCGATCTTCAGGTCGGGGTCGAGGGCGACCTGGAGGCTCCCCTCCTCCTTCCGGGCGACGACGGGATTGCGGATCGCGATGTTCATGCGGCCACTCCTGCGGTGACGCCTTCCAGGCGGTCTTCCAGCTCCTCCTCGGCCCGGTCGAGGGCGTCGCGCATCTCTGCGTCGGGGGTCCAGAAGCCGCGGCGGTGCGCCTCGATCAGCCGCTGGGCGACCTTGGCGGAGGCGGTGGGGTTCAAGGCGGCCATGCGCTCGCGCATGTCCTTGTCGAGGACGTAGGTCTCGGTGATCCGTTCGTAGATCCAGGGCTGGACCGCGTTGGCGGTGGCCGACCAGCCGACCGTGTTGGTCAGGTGGGTCTCGATCTGGCGCACGCCCTCGTAGCCGTGGCCGAGCAGGCCCTCGTACCATTTCGGGTTGAGCATCCGGGTGCGCGTCTCCAGCGCCACCTGCTCCTCCAGGGAGCGGACGCGCCCCTCCCCGCGGGTCTGGTCGCTGATGTAGATCGGCACCGACTCGCCCTTGGCCCGGGCCACGGCCCGGCCCATGCCGCCGAGTCCGTCGAAGTAGTGGTCGACGGAGGTGACGCCGACCTCGACCGAGTCGAGGTTCTGGTAGGCCATGTCGACGGAGGCGAGCACCGCCTGCATCAGGGCGCGCTGCGGCGCCGGGCGGCCGGTGCGGCCGTACGCGAAGCTCTTGCGGCGCGAGAAGGTCTCGCACAGCTCGGCATCGTCGTCCCAGTTCCCGGAATCGACCAGGTGGTTGACGTTGGCGCCGTAGGCCCCCTCGGCGTTGGAGAAGACCCGCAGGGACGCGGTCTCCAGATCGCAGCCCTGCTCGAGCTGGATCGCCAGGGCGTGCTTGCGGACGAAGTTCTGCTCCAGCGGCTCGTCGGCGGTGGCGGCGAGGTATGAGGCCTCCGCCAGGAGCTTGGTCTGCAGGGGCAGGAGATCGCGGAAGATGCCCGAGAGGGTGACTACCGCGTCGATGCGCGGGCGGCCGAGGGTTTCCAGGGAAATCAGCTCGGCGCCGCTGAGCCGGCCGTAGCCGTCGAAGCGGGGGCTTGCGCCGATCAGCGCGAGCGCCTGGGCAATCGGGCCGCCCTCGCTCTTGAGGTTGTCGGTGCCCCACAGGACCAGGGCGACGCTCTCCGGGCAGGGTTTCCCGTCCGCTGCGAAGCGCTCGAGGATGCGGGCGACCTGCCGGGCGCCGTCCGCCACCGCGAAGGCCGAGGGCAGGCGGTAGGGATCGAACCCGTGCAGGTTGCGGCCGGTCGGCAGGATGGCGGGATTGCGCAGCAGGTCGCCGCCGGCCACCGGCGGCACGAAGCGGCCGTCGAGCGCCCGCAGCAGCGCGGGGACCTCGTGGTCTTGGGCGAGCAGCCGGTCGGTCTCGGCGAGGCTCGCGAAGGCGGCGCGGGTCTCGGGATCGCCGGGCAGACCGGAGGCCGCGAACGCCGCTTCGGTGCCGGCTCCGGCGACCAGTGCGTCGAGGCCGGCGCGGTCCGGCTTCAGCCCGTGCGAGGCCTCGGCCAGGGCGAGCAGGAGGTCGACCCGCTCCTCCGCCGGGACGCCGTCGCCGACCACGTGCAGCCCGTGCGGGATCAGGGTCTGCTCCAACTCCTGCACGGCGGACCAGAGGGCGCCGACCCGGGCGCCGAGATCGCCGGTCCAGACCGGCTCGGCGGCGACGAGATCGAGGGCCGCGCCCTGGTCCTGAATCATCCGGGCGAGGCTCTCGCGCTCGGGTCCAGCGTCGAGGTCGAGGCCGCGCCAGCGCTCCATCGAACTCTTCAGGTCGATCAGCCCGCGGTAGAGCCCGGCGGCCGCGAGGCTCGGGGTCAGGTAGCTCACGAGCGTCGCGGCCGAGCGGCGCTTGGCGAGCGTCCCCTCCGACGGGTTGTTGGCCGCGTAGAGGTAGACGTTGGGCAGAGCCCCGATCAGCCGCTCCGGCCAGCAGGCCTCGGACAGGCCGGTCTGCTTGCCGGGCATGAATTCGAGCGCCCCGTGGGTGCCGAAATGCAGCACGGCGTCGGCGGAGAAATCCTCGCGCAGGTAGCGGTAGAAGGCCGAGAAAGCGTGGGTCGGCGCGAAGCCGCGCTCGAACAGCAGCCGCATCGGGTCGCCCTCGTAGCCGAAGGCGGGCTGGACCCCGACGAAGACGTTGCCGAACTGGGCGCCCAACACGAAGATCTCGGCGCCGTTGGTCTGGTGGCGGCCCGGCGCCGGACCCCACTGAGTCTCGATCTCGGCGAGGTAGGGCTCGCGCCGCAGGTGATCCTCAGCCGGGATGCGGGCATGGACGTTGGCCTGGGTGCCGTAACGCTTGGCATTGCCGTCGAGGATCGCCGCGCGCAGGGCATCGACGCTCTCCGGCACCTCCACGGCGTAGCCGTCCGCCGCCAAGCCCTTCAGCGTGTTGAGGAGCGAGGCGTAGACCGACAGGAACGCTGCCGTGCCGGTGGCGCCGGCATTCGGCGGGAAGTTGAACAGCACCACGGCGAGCCGGCGCTGGGCCTTCGCTGTCCGGCGCAGGGACACGAGTTGCGTGACCCGCTCGGCGAGACGCGTGGCCCGCTCGGGATGGACCCGCATGTCGCGGGAATTGTCGCTGCCCGACGCGGCGGAGCGGCCGCCGAACACCATCGGGGCGGTGGCGCCGTCGAGTTCGGGGATGGCGACCATCATGGTGGCCTCCACCGGCGACAGGCCGCGCTCGCCCGCCTCCCACTGCTCGAGGGTCTGGAACTCCAGCGCCTGGGCGGCGAGGTAGGGCACGTCGAGCCGGGCCAGCATCGCTTCGGCGGAAGCGGCGTCGTTGTAGGCGGGGCCGCCGACCAGGGAGAATCCGGTGAGGGACACGAGGGCGTCGATGCAGGCGCGCCCGTCCCGCATGAAGAAGGATTCCACCGCCGGGCGGTTGTCGAGGCCGCTGGCGAAGGCGGGCACCACGTCGAGGCCCTTCGCCTCCAGGGCCGCGATGACGCCGTCGTAATGGGCGGTGTTGCCGGCGAGCACGTAGCTGCGCATCACCAAGAGTCCGACGCGGCCCTTCGCGCCGGGGAGGCGCGGCAGCCGGGACGGGTCGGCGCCGATCCGGCCGGGCAGGCGCGGGTGGTAGAGACCGGTCTCGGGATAGTCGAGGGGCGCGGGGGGCGCCGGCCCGTCGCGCCACGCCGCCCGCGTGCCCGCCGCGTAGCGGTGCACGAGGAAGCGCACCAGGGCGGCGACGTTCTCGTCGGAGCCCGCCAGCCAGTATTGCAGGGTGAGGAAGTAGGCACGCACGTCCTGCGCCGAACCCGGGATGAAGCGCAGGATCTTCGGCAGCTTGCGCACCAGGGCCATCTGCCGGCCGGCATTGCCCTGCTGGCCGGGCTTGCCGCGCAGCTTCTTGAGGAAGTCGAGGGCGCTGCGCTTGTTGCCGCTCATGTCGAAGCGGCCGAGCCGCGTCGTCTTCACCACGTCGCTCGCCGAGAGGCAGCCGATCATCGCGTCGCAGGCCTCGCGCCGGGCCGCGAGCGCCGGCAGGATCGCCCGGACATGCTCGTCCATGAACAGCATGGCAGAGAGCACGATGTCGGCCTGCGCGATGTCGGCCCGGCAGGCTTCCAGCGTCGACGGGTCGGTCTCCCACTCGGCCGCCGCGTGGAAGCCCAGTACCAGTCCGGGCATCTCGGACCGGAGGCGCAGGCGCGCCCGTTCCACCGCGCTCGCCAAGTGATTGTCGAGCGTGACGATGACGATGCGGATCGGCGGCCTAGCGGCCGTAATGCGCTTTGGCATCGTAGAGGGTCTCGATCGTGATGAGCGGCAGGTGCCGCTCCCGGGCGAAGGTCTCGGTGTTGGTGCGCGCCTTCCCGCGCACGAAGAACGGGATCTTCTTCAGCTCCTTCTCGGCCTCGGGCGACCACGCGGTCGCGGCCGGCCGCTCAAGCAGGATCGGACCGGGCGCCGGCGTCGGAGGGGTGTCGGCCCGCGCCCGGTCCGCGGCCTCGAACGCCTCGTCCGCCGGAGTCCCGAAGGACTTGCCGCCGAGATGCGAGGGGCCGACACCGTCGTGGAATTCGGGATCCTCCCGGAACATTCCGAGGAGGTGCTCTTCGAGGCCCATCATCAGCGGATGGACCAGGGTGTCGAACAGGACGTTGGCGCCCTCGAAGCCCATCTGCGGGGCGTAGCGGGCCGGGAAGTCCTGGACGTGGACCGGGGCAGAGATCACCGCGCAGGGGATGCCGAGTCGCTTGGCGACGTGGCGCTCCATCTGGGTGCCGAGCACCAGTTCCGGCGCGGCCGCGCGGATCGCCGCCTCGACGTCGAGGTAATCGTCGGTGATCAGCGCCTCGATGCCGTGCTCGGCCGCCTCGGCGCGGACCTCGCGGGCAAATTCCCGGCCGTAGGTGCCGAGTCCGACGAGTGTGAAGCCGAGTTCCTTGGCGGCGACCCGGGCGATGCCGATGGCGTGCGTGGCGTCGCCGAACACGAAGACGCGCTTGGCCGTCAGGTAGGTCGAATCGACCGAGCGCGAGTACCAGGGCAGCCGCGAGCCGGGGCCGTCGAGCACCGGTGCCGCATCGATCCCGGCGAGGCCTGCGACCTCCTCGACGAACCGGCGGGTGCCGCCGACGCCGATCGGCAGCTCTTTCGTGAACGGCTGCCCAAAGGACTTCTTTAGGTACTCCGCGGCCGAGCGGGCGGTCTCGGGATAGAGCACCACGTTGAAGTCGGCGTCCCGGAGGCGGCCGAGATCGGCGGGCGTGGCGCCGAGCGGCGCGACGACATTCACGGCCACGCCGAGGGTGTCGAGCAGGCGGCGGATCTCGATCAGGTCGTCCCGGTGGCGGAAGCCCAAAGCCGTCGGCCCGAGGATGTTGCAGAGCGGGCGCCCGCTTGGCTCCCGCGCGGGGCGCGCGCCAGGTGCTCCGGCGAGCGCCCGGACGAGTCGATAAAAAGTCTCTGACGCGCCCCAGTTCTCCTTCTTCTGGTAGGCAGGCAGCTCCAGCGGGATCACCGGGATCGGCAGGTCGAGGGCCTTGGCGAGGCCGCCCGGATCGTCCTGGATCAGCTCCGCGGTGCAGGACGCGCCGACGATCATCGCCTGGGGCTGGAAGCGCGCATGCGCGGCGGCGACCGCCGTCTTGAACAGCTCGGCCGTGTCGCGGCCGAGATCCTGGGCGCGGAAGGTGGTGTAGGTGACGGGCGGGCGGGCATCCCGCCGCTCGATCATCGTGAACAGCAGGTCCGCGTAGGTGTCGCCCTGCGGCGCGTGCAGCACGTAGTGCAGCCCGGACATCGCCGTGGCGACGCGCATTGCGCCGATATGGGGAGGACCCTCGTAGGTCCAGAGGGTGAGCTGCATAGCGCTACACCTCCAGCAGGGCGCGGCGGCGGAGCGGGCGCACGAACAGCTCGGCGAGGTCGCCGGCCTGCTCGTAGCCCTGCACGGGCGTGAACAGCAGCTCGATCGACCACTTCGTCGAGAGCCCCTCGGCCTCGAGCGGGTTGGCCAGCCCGAGGCCGCAGATCGTGAGATCCGGCCGCGCCGCCCGGCAGCGATCCATCTGGTCGTCGAGGCTCTGGCCCTCGGTGACTCGCGTACCCAGGGGCAGCCACTCGATCTCGGCGGCGAGATGCCCCCGGTGCAGGTAGGGCGTCCCGACCTCCACGAGCTCCGCGCCGAGCTCCCGGGCGAGGAAGCGGGCGAGCGGCACCTCCAATTGCGAATCGGGGAAGAAGAACACGCGCTTGCCGGCGAGGCGGTCGCGGTGGGGCGCGACGGCGGTGCCGGCGCGGGCGCGGCCCGGCGCGGTCGCGGCCTCAAAGGCTTCGTCGGAGACGCCGAACGCCTCGGCCGCCGCCCGCAGCCAGCCGGTGGTGCCCTCGGCGCCCAGCGGGAACGGCGCGGGGAGCCGGCGGGCGCCGCGCTCCTCGAGGGCGCGCGCCGTGTCGGTCAGGAAGGGCTGGGCCAGCAGGTAGCGGGTGCCGCGCCCGATGGCCGGCATCGCGCCGGACCGGCGGGCGGGCAGGAACCGGACGTCCACGATGCCCATCGCGGCGAAGATCCGAAGAAACTGGTCCTCCACCACGTCGGCCAGCGCACCGACCACGAGGAGAGAGGGCACCGCCGCGTCGGCCTCGCGGGGCAGGTCCGGAACCAATGCGGCGAGGCAGGCATCCTCGCCCTGCGTGAAAGTCGTCTCAATGCCGGATCCCGAATAGTTCAGCACCCGCACCGGGTTCAGGCGCCCCGACAGGCGCTGCGCGGCCCGGGACAGGTCGAGCTTGATCACCTCGGACGGGCAGGAGCCCACCAGGAACAGGAGCTTGATGTCCGGCCGCCGCTCGATCAGCCGGGTGACGACCCGGTCCAGTTCCTCGTTGGCGTCGGCGAGGCCGGCCAGGTCGCGCTCGTCGATGATCGCGGTGGCGAAGCGCGGCTCGGCGAAGATCATCACGCCGGCGGCGGACTGGATCAGGTGCGCGCAGGTGCGCGAGCCGACTACGAGGAAGAACGCGTCCTGGATCTTCCGGTGAAGCCAGACGATGCCGGTGAGGCCACAGAACACGGCCCGCTGACCCTGCTCCTGGCGCAGATCGATGCCGCCGCAGGGCGGCTGGTGAGCCACAGGAGCGTTCATGGCAGCGCTTCCGCGAGACGCGGCGCGTGGCCACCAGCACTCTCCAGCCGCGCTGCCCGGAGCTTCAGAAGGAACTGGGCGGCGTTGACCACGTAGGCCACGTAGGCCGCCAGCGCGAGGAGCAGCAGCGCCTGCCCGCTCATGGCGCCCGTGGCGAGGGCCGCGAGATAGGCGGTGTGGAGGGCCAGCACGAGCATGCTGACCACGTCCTCCCAGAAAAAGGCCGGGGCAAACAGCCAGCGGCCGAACACGACTTTTTCCCAGATCGAGCCGGTGACCATGATCGCGTAGAGCGCCAAGGTCTTCACGACGACCGAGATCTCGGCCGCGAACTGACCTTCGCCGGTGACCAGAGCACGGAGCACCAGGACAAGACTGATCAGGAAAATCGCGAACTGCACCGGTGCCAGCACCCCTTGGACCAGGGTCCAGGGTGAGGAATCACGCCGGCGCCGTTCGGCGAACGTGTAGAGCGGTTGTGCCGGTCGGCCCTCGGGGCCCATGCATCCGCTCCCTCGTGCTCGGCGCCACCGGTGGCTCCGTCGTTGACAGAGGCTAGGGCGGAGGTGCCAGAAGTGTCAAGTGTACTTGACGGTTTTGGGACATGACAGCGCGTGAGACATTTTTTCTTTCAATAAGATCATTGCCAAGATCGCCAGGAAGCGTATCGTCGGCTCTACGGCAGAGATTGCCGCAGTTTGGCTTGTCAGCCCCAGGAACTGACGGACACGAAGAATAGGCAGGCGAGCAACGCCTCACCGAATGCACGCACGGTGCTGCCGGTCCTTCCGGGCCGGGATCGTCTCAGGGAGGGGCCGATGGGAAACTGGAGGCATTTCGGTCACCGCCTGGATTACGATGCGCCGGCGGCCGGCTGCAGCCCGGTGAGCGATGGTCTGGCCGTGTTCCGCAACGCTCCCCTCGGCTGGTCCGAGCCCAGGCGGCCTGTTCCGGATACGCTCGCCAAGGTCGTTGAGGCGGAGATCCTGCCCCGGCTGATGCTCGCCCACCGGCCTGCCGGGCGCCGCGTCCAGGCGGACCGTGCGCCGAGCCCGCAGGAAATCGCCGATTTCAGCACCCTGCTCCTGACGGCCGGTCCGGTCGATCTCGACGCCCGGGTGGAGGCGTTGCGCAACGGCGGCCTGCCCCTGGCGCGCCTGCTCCTCGACCTGCTCGCCCCGGCCGCCCGGCATCTCGGCGCGCTCTGGGAGGAGGATGCCTGCGACTTCCTGGCGGTGACGGAGGCGCTCGGGCGCCTCCACGCCATCAGCCGCCGCCTCTGCGCCGAGCTGGAGAACGAATCGGTTCCGGCCAACGGGCGCAGCGTGCTGCTGCTGCCCTGCCCCGGCGAGGCCCATGTGTTCGGCCTGTCGCTCGTCGCGAGCTTCTTCCGGGAGACCGGCTGGGACGTGACCACGGCGGTGCCGGGGCCGGGGGTCGATCCCCTGGACCTGCTCCGCATCGACTGGTTCGACGTGGTCGGCCTGTCGCTCTCCTGCGATGTCCTGCTGCCCGCCCTGGCGACGACGGTGGCGGAGGTGCGCCGCCACTCCCGCAACCGGGAGATTCGCGTGCTGGTTGGCGGTCCCTTTTTCGCCCGCTACGGCGGCGAGGCAGGGATCGTCGGAGCCGATGCCTGCGCGTCGGATGCGTGCCTGGCGCCCGCCGCGGCGGAAGCTTTGCTGGACAGACAGGCATTGGCCTGCTGAAAGGGGCCTAACCCGATTTTCACATTGCGGTGACCGTGACGCCTCAGCCTCGCCCCTCCCCGCAGCAGCCGCCCGCGGCCCTGCAGCAGGTGGCCGGCCTCCTCCAGGGCGAGGCGGTCGGACGCATCGTCGCGGCGTCCGCGGATCTGTCGCTCGTCATCGATGCCGACGGTGTGATTCGGGACGCCGTGGTCGGCGCCGAACTCGAGGCGGAGACCGTGGCGGGCTGGCTGGGCCGCCGCTGGATCGACACCGTGACGGTGGAGAGCCGCCCGAAGATCGACGCCCTCCTGCGCGACGCCCGGGCCGAGGGCGTCACCCGATGGCGTCAGGTGAACCACCCCTCGCCCGACGGCGCCGACCTGCCGATCCGGTACGCCTCGATCCGCCCGTCGGAGGATGGCCCGATCCTCGTGCTCGGTCGCGACATGCGGGCCGTGGCGGCCCTGCAGCGCCGCCTGCTGGAGACCCAGCAGGCCCTGGAGCGGGATTACGAGCGGCTGCGCGCCGCCGAGACCCGCTATCGGCTGCTGTTCCAGATCTCCGGCGAGCCGGTGCTGGTGGTCGATGCCGGGACGCGCCGGGTGGCCGAGGTCAATCCCGCCGCGGCGCGGCTGATCGGGCGGCCCGCCAAGCGGATCACCGGTCAGGACGCCGTCGACCTGTTCGATGCCGGCAGCGCCCGGGCCCTGGAGGCGCAGTTCGCTGCCCTGCGGGCGACCGGGCAGGCCGCGGAGATCCGGGCGACCCTGCCCCACGGGCGCGGAGAGGTCACGGTCTCGGCCTCGCTGTTCCGGGGCGAGGGCGGCGCGAGCGTCCTGCTGCAGCTGGTCGCCGACCCCGTGGCCGCAATGGCCGGGCCCGATCAGGAGGCCCCCACCGCCGCCGTGCTGGAGGCGATGCCGGAGGGATTCGTGGTCACCGACACGTCGCGGCGCGTCCTCATGGCCAATGCCGCCTTCCTGGAACTGGCGCAGCTCGCCACCGCCGGGCAGGCCCGTGGCCGTACCCTCGACCAGTGGCTCGGCCGCGACGAGACGGAGGCGCAGGCGCTGTTCGCGACGCTCGTGGACCACGGCGCCGTGCGCCGCTTCGCCACCGTCATCCGCGGCGCCTATGGCGGCGTGGAGGATGTGGAGGTCGCCGCGGTCTCGGTGGCCGGCCCCCGCCCCTGTCTCGGCTTCGCCATCCGGCCCGCCCCGCGGCGGATCCCCGAGGGGCGCCCGGGTGTCGGGCGGGAGGTGCCGCGCTCGGTGGAGCAGATGACCGAGCTGGTGGGCCGGGTTTCGATGAAGACCCTGGTGCGCGAGACAACGGACCTGATCGAGAAGCTCTGCATCGAGGCGGCCCTGCGGATTACCCGGGACAACCGAGCCTCGGCGGCCGAGATGCTCGGCCTCAGCCGGCAGGGCCTCTACGTCAAGATGCGCCGCTACGGCGTCGGCGATCTGGACGATCCGGTCGAGGACGTCTGAGGCGGGGCGATCGGGACCGGGCAGGCGGCTGCCCTGTCCTGCCCTGCCCACGGGTTAAGGCGCTGCGCCCGTTCGACGATTCGGCGCCGCGCCGAGCCGCGCCGTCCCTGATCCAGGCGCTCCCTCCAGAACCCGCAAGGCGCGCTCGCCATCCGGTGCCGCCGGCGCTTCGGCGCTTCGGCGCTCCTGGACCCCGGGCTCCGCTGCGCGCCCCCGGGATGACGGGCCGGGGCTGTCCCGGCGGCCTGCTTCGTCCGGGTGCGTGCGTCAGGCTGCGCCGCGCCGGCTCCCCCTGCATCCGGCCGCGCATCAGGGCGGATGGGACGCAGCGCCGCCGTCGCCTGCGTGCCGGATCCGTCCGCCGCGGAGGCGCGAACCGGTATAGTTGTCCCGGGAGTCGGATAATGTATTTTCGTCCTGCCGTTGTATTCGTCCGACAAGCGCCGCGCACATTCTACCGCCCGGTGTAAATCTGTCTTGACACTCGGGCGGAGCTCGGTAGCCTCCTGCCATGACCGCCACGCCCGCCCCGAGCGCCGTCATCGAGCTGCTGAAGCCGCTGACATGGTTCGCGCCGATGTGGGCCTTCGCCTGCGGGGTGATCTCCTCGGGCCAGCCGGCGAGCGGCCAATGGCCGGTGATCGCCGCCGGGGTGCTGCTGGCCGGCCCTCTGGTCTGCGCCACCAGCCAGGCCGCCAACGACTGGTTCGACCGCCACGTCGACGCGATCAACGAGCCGGACCGGCCGATTCCCTCCGGGCGCATCCCGGGCCGCTGGGGCCTCTACCTCGCGCTCGGCTGGACGCTGCTGTCGCTGGTGGTGGCCGCCGCCCTCGGACCGTGGATCCTCGGAGCCGCCCTGTTCGGGCTGGTGCTCGCCTGGATCTACTCGGCCCCGCCGGTGCGGCTGAAGCGGAACGGCTGGTGGGGCAACGCCGCGGTGGCGCTCTGCTACGAGGGGCTGCCCTGGTTCACCGGCGCCGCCGTCATGGCCGCCGCCCTGCCCGACCGGCGGGTGCTCCTGGTGGCCCTGCTCTACGCCGCCGGCGCCCACGGCATCATGACGCTCAACGATTTCAAGTCGGTGGAGGGCGACCGGCGCATGGGCCTGCTGTCCCTGCCGGTGCAGATGGGCTCGGAGCGCGCCGCGCGCTTCGCCTGCCTGGTCATGGCCCTGCCGCAGGTGGCGGTGATCGCGCTCCTCGTCGGCTGGGAGCGGTACTGGCATGCCGGCCTCGTCGCGGCGCTGCTCGCCGGCCAATTCGCCCTCATGGCCCGGTTCCTCGAGAATCCCCGGGAGCGGGCGATCTGGTACAACGGCACCGGCACCACCCTCTACGTCCTCGGCATGCTGGTCGCGGCCTTCGCGCTGCGCCCGCTGGTGGGAGGGGCGTGATGGCACCGGACCCGAGCGCAGGCCTCGGCTGGCCCCAGATCGTCCGCCTCGGCCTCGTCCAGACCGCGCTCGGCAGCGTCGTCGTGCTGATGACCGCCACCCTCAACCGGGTAATGGTGGTGGAGCTGGCGCTCCCCGCCGTCGTGCCGGGCCTGCTGGTCGCCCTGCACTATGCGGTCCAGGTCCTGCGCCCGCGCTGGGGCTACGGGTCCGACCGCAGCGGCCGGCGCACCCCCTGGATCGTCGGCGGCATGGCGGCCCTCTGCCTCGGCGGATTCGGCGCCGCCTGCGGCACCGCGCTGGCCGCCGAGAACCTCGCTCTGGGGCTGGCGCTGGCCGCCCTCTCCTTCCTGTGCGTCGGGATGGGCGTCGGCGCGGCCGGGACCTCGCTCCTCGTCCTCCTGTCGGGGGGCGTCGCGCCGTCCCGGCGGGGTGCGGCCGCCACCATCGTCTGGGTGATGATGATCGTCGGCTTCGCCGTCACGGCGCCGCTCGCCGGACATTTCCTGGATCCGTTCTCCGGCCTGCGGCTCGTCGCGGTCTCGGGCACGGTCTCGCTCGTCGCCTTCGGCGTGGCGGCGCTCGCGGTCGCCGGCATCGAGCGCCGCCTGCCGGTCCGGGCCCCCGAGGCCGCGGAGGCGCGCCGCCCGTTCCTCGCCGTGCTGGGCCAGGTGCTGGCCGACCCCGTGGCCCGGACCTTCACGATCTTCGTCTTCGTCTCGATGCTGGCCTACAGCGCCCAGGAGCTGATCCTGGAGCCCTATGCCGGCCTCGTCTTCGCGATGAGCCCCGGCGCCACCACCAAGCTCGCCGGCCTCCAGCACGGCGGCGTGCTCGCCGGCATGCTGCTGGTGGCGGCGGTGACGCTCGCCGCCCGCGGGACCGCCCTCGCCTCCCTGCGGCTCTGGATCGGGATCGGCTGCGCCGGCTCGGCCGCCGCCCTGTTCGCCCTGGCGAGCGGCGCGGCGTCGGGATCGGACGTCCCCCTGCGCGCGACGGTGTTCGCGCTCGGCGTCGCCAACGGTGCCTACGCGGTCGCCGCCATCGGCTCGATGATGGCGCTCGCCGGCCGCGGCGACGCGCGGGAGCGCGGCACCCGGATGGGCGTCTGGGGCGCCGCGCAGGGGGTCGCCTTCGGCGCCGGCGGCTTCCTCGGGGCCGTGGCGGTCGACGCCGTCCGGCTCGTCACCGCCGAACCCGTCCAGGCCTACGCGGCCGTCTTCGCCGCGGAAGGGCTGCTGTTCCTCGTCGCGGTCGTCCTGGCGGCGCGGCTCGAACCCGCTCCGGCACCTGATTCGGTGCCGCTCGAACCTGCCTTCAGCGCGAGGTGAGGCCATGGCCCGGTTGGACGATGGCGGCTCCGGCCGCGACAGCTACGACGTCGTCGTGGTCGGCGGCGGGCCGGCCGGCGCCACGGCGGCGACCGACCTGGCCCGGGCCGGCCACGCGGTGCTGCTCCTCGACAAGCCCGGCCGGATCAAGCCCTGCGGCGGCGCGATCCCGCCGCGGCTGATCCGCGACTTCGCGATCCCCGATGCGCTCCTAGTCGCGAAGATCCGGTCCGCCCGGATGGTGGCGCCGAGCGGCAAGGCCGTCGACATGCCGGTTGGCGAGGGCTTCGTCGGCATGGTCGACCGCGAGCATTTCGATCCCTGGCTGCGCGCCCGCGCGGAGGAGGCCGGCGCCGAGTTGCGCGCGGCCGCCTATGACCGCATCACCCGGCCCGATGACGGGCTGCCGCTCGTCCACTTCACCACCGGGACCGGGGCGGACCTCGCCCACCATGCCGTCCGGGCCTGCCTCGTCGTCGGGGCCGACGGGGCCTGCTCGCCGGTCGGCCGGGCGGAGGTGCCGGGCCACGCCAAGATGCGGCAGGTCTTCGCCTATCACGAGATCCTGCGGGTGCCGGAGGCCGGCACCCCCGGGGCTGCTTCGGTCGAGCCGACACGCTGCGACGTCTATTACCAGGGCCGCCACTCGCCGGATTTCTACAGCTGGATCTTCCCCCACGGAGACACGCTGAGCATCGGCACCGGCAGCGCCAAGAAGGGCTTCTCGCTGCGCTCCTCGATCCGGGCCCTGCGCGCCGCCACCGGCCTCGATCACGCCGAGACCGTGCGCCGCGAGGGGGCACCGCTGCCGCTCAAGCCCCTGAAGCGCTGGGACAACGGCCGGGACGTGCTGCTCGCGGGCGACGCCGCGGGTGTGGTCGCGCCGGCCTCCGGCGAGGGGATCTACTACGCGATGCTCGGCGGCCGGCTTTCGGCCGAAGCGGCCCGGGCCTTCCTGACCTCCGGGGACGCGCGCGCCCTCGCGGGCGCGCGGAAGCAGTTCATGAAGCTGCACGGCCGCGTGTTCTGGATCCTCGGGATGATGCAGTGGGTCTGGTACCGCAGCGACGGGTTGCGGGAGCGCTTCGTCTCGATCTGCCGGGACAAGGATGTCCAGCAGCTCACCTGGGACAGCTACATGAACAAGGAGCTGGTCCGGGCGAAGCCCGCCGCCCACGCGCGGATCTTGTTCAAGGACCTCGCCCACCTGTTCCGCTGGGTCTCGCCGTGAGCGTCCTGGCCGGCGCCGGCTGGGGGCCCCCCGCGGTCGCGGCCGTGGCTGCCGTGCTGGTGGCGGTGGCCGGTGCCTTCGCGACCACCACGGACGGCTGGTACCGGGGCCTGCGCGTGCCGGCCTGGAAGCCGCCGGACTGGGCGTTCGGGCCGGTCTGGACCGTGATCTTCGCGCTCACCGCCACCTCCGGGGTGCTCGCCTGGACCGGCAATGCCGACCCCGTCGCCCGGGGCGTGCTGCTCGCCGCCTTCGTGGCGAACGGCGTGCTCAACATCGCCTGGAGCGTGCTGTTCTTCCGGTTCCGCCGGCCGGACTGGGCGCTGGCCGAGGTGGCGGCCCTGTGGCTGTCGATCCTCGTGCTGGTGCTGGTCACCGGCCGGGTTTCGGGTGCGGCGGGGCTGATGAACCTGCCCTACCTCGCCTGGGTCAGCGTCGCCGCCTGCCTGAACCTGCGGATCGTGCGCCTCAACGCACCCTTCGGGGAGGCCGCGTGATGGAGGGCGTGTTCGCCTCGGGACGGATCGTCGACGGCATCCTGCTGCTGGTCGCCCTGGAGGCGCTGCTGCTGCTCTGGCTGAGCCGGCGCACGGCCCCGTTCGCGGGCCTGTCCCGGCCGGCGCTGCTCGCCACCCTCGCCTCCGGGGCGGCCCTGATGCTGGCCCTGCGCGCCGCCCTGGCCGGTTCCCCCTGGAGCGTCATCGCCGCCTGGATGCTCGCTGGGCTCGTCGCCCATCTCGTCGATCTCGGCCTGCGGATCCGCACCGCCATGGCGCATCGCCGCAGGTCTCCGGCACCAGGAACAACGCCGAGAACGGATGCGTTCACGCGCGTCACTACTTTCTAATGACTGTAATGTTCGCTGGGGAGACGTGATCATGCAGCGCACGAGGCAGCGCACGAATTCCCCCGCATCCGGCTGGGCCTCGGCCCCGTTCCTGGCGGGCCTCCTCCTGACCGTTCCGGCCCACGGGCAGGACGGGTCGGCCGACCAGATCGAGCGCGGCCAGTACCTCGTCACGATGGGCGATTGCGCGGCCTGCCACACGGCGCCGGGCGGCAAGTACCTCGCCGGCAATTACGCGCTGAACATGCCCTTCGGCGTGATCATGACCCCCAACCTCACCCCCGACAAGGAGACCGGGCTCGGCAACTGGAGCTACGACGACTTCGATAAGGCGTTCCGGCACGGCTACAGCAAGAATGTCGGCTACCTCTACCCGGCCTTCCCGTTCGGCTGGTTCACCAAGGTCACCGACGACGACACCCAGGCGATCTGGGCCTACCTGCGATCGGTCCCGGCGGTGAGCGAGAAGCGGCAGGAGAGCCAGATCCCGTTCCCGTTCAGCGTCCGCACCGCGCTGGTGACGTGGCGGACGGCCTTCTTCACCGACGAGCGCTTCAAGCCCGACCCGAAGGCCAGCGCCGAGGTGAATCGCGGCGCCTACCTCGTGGAGGGGCTCGGCCATTGCGCCATGTGCCACAACGAGAACAAGCTCGTCGGCAATTCGAGCTTCGCGGGCCGGTTCGGCGGCGGCGTGATCGACGGCTGGTACGCCCCCAACATCACCCCCGACGGGCACCAGGGCATCGGCGCCTGGACCGACGAGCAGGTGGTCACCTACCTGAAGACCGGCACCGCCCCCGGCGACCGGCCGGGCGTCGCCGCCGGCCCGATGCGCCAGACCATCATGGAATCCCTCTCCAAGGTGAAGGAGGAGGACCTGAAGGCCATGGTCGCGTATCTCCGCACCGTGCCGGCCAAGCAGACCTACAAGCCCAAGGACCTCGCGGTCTTCGACGCGGCCGGCGCGCCCGGCGCCTCGACCTACCTGACCTACTGCTCCTCCTGCCACCAGCCCGACGGCAAGGGCATCGAGGGCGCGGTTCCGGCGCTCGCCGGCAACACCTCGGTGATGTCGGAGGGGCCCGAGACGGTGCTGCGGGTGATCTACGGGGGGCTCGCCGCCCAGAGCGGGCTCGCCCCGATGGTGGCGATCGGTCAGCAGATGACCGATGTCGAGGTGAAGAACGTCACCGACTACATCCGCAATTCCTGGGGCAACAAGGCGCCGCCGGTGACCGGCGACAAGGCCTCGGAGGCGCGTGCCGCCACCAAGACCATGCTGGCCGGCACCGCGCCCTGCGCGGAGATCGAGCAGGACAAGCTCAAGGCCGCCTTCGACAGGATCGGCATCCAGGCGAGCCTGACCGGGTTGAAGCAGCAGGATTTCGTGCCGACGCTCGTCCGGCTGGTGCAGCAGGTGAAGGCGGAGCCGACCGGCGTCACCGACGACGACATCGTCAACGGCCTGACCACGGCCTTCTGCAAGGTCGGCCGCGACGACCCGCAATACGGCAAGCCGAGCTGGCCCGCGGTGATCGGCACCTTCGCCAACGTCGCCTACAGCCAGGTGAAGCACCCGGAGAAGCAGGCGGCCAACGTCCCCTCCGCAACCACGCCGCCGGCGAAGAACTGAGGGGCTGCCGGTCCGCTCGGGCGCGCCCGAATGGACCGGCGCGTCCGGGCTCCGCTGCGCGGCCCCGGAATGACGGCCCGGGCTCGGCCTTGTCGGGAACGGATAAAAACGTGTTTCGTTGGAGCGGGGACGTGCCTACCTCACGCTCGGAGTACCCGTGTCCAGCCTCGTCCGCATCCTGCTCGCGATCTTCTTCCCACCGATCGCGGTTCTCGTGACCACCGGCTTCGGCCTGCAATTCCTGCTGAACATCCTGCTCTGGATCCTCGGCTGGCTGCCCGGCACGGTCCACGCCCTGTGGCTGATGAACCGCGACCGGCCGCTGGTCTGAGCCGTCAGGGCTTCCGGCCCTCGGGCTCGCCCTTCCGGAGGGCGGGCTTCGCCTCCGCCTTCGCGTCGCCCTTGCTGTCGACCTTGGCGGTCTTCACCGCATGGGTCTTGGCGACCTTCGGGGCGACCGTCTCGGCGGCGTGGGCGAGCTTCACCGGCTCGGGCACGACCGCGGCGTCGACTGCCGGGGTCGGGGGCGCTGCCGGGGCTGGCTTGTCCTTGGCGAAGAGCTGGCCGAACAGCTTCTGGTAGCTGCTCGAATCGCCGTCCGCGTCCGCGACCGCGATCCGGGCGGGCTTGTCGGGCAGGGCCGCCGTGGTCTCGACCTGCGGGACCGGATCGGCGCGGTTCGCCATGAGCGTCGCGGGCGCCGGCTTGGCGGGCTCCCGCCCATGCCCCTTGCCGCCGGCCTTCGCGGCCTTCAGCGGCGCCGCCGGCTCGGCGCCGGCCATCATCACCGGCTGCCCCTTCGGCGTGACCTCGATCTCCTGCGGACCCGCCGCCAGGGTCTCGGGCCGGCTCACGTCGCCGAGATTGTGCCGGCCGTATTCCTTGGCATCGTAGGGCAGAACCGTCTCGGTGCCGCCGAGGCTCGCGAAGGCGCTGGCGTTCTGCGGGCGGAAGACCGGGTTCTGGCCGCCATCCTGGTAGACGACCCGCACCGCCGGCGTGCCCTTGGCGACGAGTTCGGCGACCGCGCGCGTGTCGCGCTCGCTCTTCTCCGCCACCAGCGGATCGACCCGCGGCTTGCACGAGCCCGCCGCCGCGTCGGCCCCGCCGAACACGTACTTGGTCCCGCACTGGCCGACCTTCGGCTCCTCGCGCAGGGCCTCGAAATAGTCCGACCCCTCCTTGAGGTTCTGCCAGAAGGCGATGTTCGGGTCGTTGCGGAACTTGGCCATGTTCTCGGCCGTCATCCGGAACGGGTAGGACTGGAACTGGAAGCTGCGCTGGCCGCCGATGAACGCGTCGCGGGCGACGGCGTAGATCTCCGCGATGGTGGCGTCGGTCATGGCGAAGCAGCCCGCCGACGAGCAGGTGCCGTGCACCATCAGGTACTTGCCGGTGCGCCCGTTGGCCCGGTCGACGGCGTTCGGGAAGCCCGTGTCGAACGAGAGGTAGTACGCGGAGTTCGGGTTCATCAGGCCCGGGGTGATCGTGTAGAAGCCCTCCGGCGCCTGCCGGTCGCCCTCGCGGGACTTGGGGCCGAGCTGGCCGGACCAGCGGCAGATCGGGTAGGTCTTCAGCAGGGCGTAGCGGCCGTCGTTCCCCCGCTTCCAGATCTCCATCTCCGCCTCCTTCTTGAAGGTGCGGATCAGGATCGGGTCGGAGGGCTGCATCCCCTTGGACTGCATCAACGCGACGGTCTGGGGGGCGATCGGCGCGAGGCTGCGCGCGCTCGGCCCGTTGATCCCGGAACCGTCCTGGCAGGCGGCGAGCGACAGGGCCAGCAGGGACGCTGCCGCCAGCAGTCGCGCGGTCGCGAGACGCGCCGTCATGGGGAACCTCGATCGTCTTACGCGCGCCCGCGGGCCTTGCCGGCCGCGTCGGGTGCCACTCCCCAACCCAATAGGCTCGTTAAGCTTGCGCCTTCCTTACCGCAAGGACCCGGCTGCAACACTGGATTGTTCTCTGGTGTGGAGAGCCCGCGGACGAGCCCTATCCACAGGCCGCCGCGATCGCGGCGGCCCGCGCCCTGCCGCGGCCGAGCCCCAGGACGAGGACGAGCCCGGCCAGCGCCAGGGCGGCCCCGGCCAGGGACACCGCCGGGTAGCCGAGCCCGGCATCGATCACGGCGCCGCCGACGGCCGCCCCGACCGCGTTGCCGAGGTTGAAGGCGCCGATATTCATCGCGGAGGCGAGGTTCGGCGCGTCCGCCGCCTGCTCCATCACCCGCATCTGGAGCGGGGCCACGCTGGCGAAGCTCGCCACGCCCCAGAGGACGATCAGCAAAGCCGCGGCGGCCGCACCGTGCATGCCCCAGGCGAACAGGGCGAGGATGACGAGCTGCGCCGCCAGCGCGCCGATGATCGTGCCGTCCACCGAGCGGTCCGCGAGCCGGCCGCCAAGCCAGTTGCCCGCGGTCAGGCCGAGCCCGAACAGGACCAGCATCGCCGTGACGTAGGGCGCCGGCGCGCCCGTCTCGGTCCGCAGGATCGGCGCGATGTAGGTGAACACCGTGAACATCGCGCTGAACCCGACCGTGGTCAGCGCCAGGGCCGCCAGGACGGGGCCGCGGCGGAGGACGCGCAGCTCGGCCCACAGGTCGGCCCCCGCCTCGGCCTTCAGCTCCGGCAGGGCGAGGCGCAGCGCCAGCATGGCGACGGCGCCGATCGCGGCGATTCCCCAGAAGGCCGCGCGCCAGCCGAGTATCGCGCCGGTCCAGGCGGCGAGCGGCATGCCGCCGATCGTCGCGATGGCGAGGCCCGAGAACATGGCCGCCACCGCGGCGGCGCGGCGCTCCGGCGGCACGAGGCCGGCGGCCACCACCGCGCCGACGCCGAAGAAGGCGCCGTGGTTCAGCGCGGTCACGAGCCGGCCGGCGACCAGCATGGCGTAGCTGTCGGCCAGGGCCGCCATCAGGTTGCCGAGGGTGAAGATCGCCATCAGCCCGACCAGCAGGCGCCGCCGGGACACGCGCGCGGTGGCGAGGGTCACGAGCGGCGCGCCGATCAGCACGCCCAGCGCGTAGGCGCTGACGACGAGGCCCGCCGCCGGGATCGACACGTTCAGATCGCCCGCGATTAGGGGCAGCATGCCCATCGGGGTGAACTCGGTCACGCCGATGCCGAAGGCGCCGACCGCGAGGGCCAGCAGGGGTGGGTTGAGCGCCATGGGATCCGCCTCTCCGTTCGTTCCGCGGAAGCAGGTGGCGGATTCGTCTTCAGGGCAGTAGTCCCCGCAGCGGACCAGGATCTGTGCGCCTGCGGCACGAATGCGGGCTTGCCGAAAGACGGGAGACCGGGGCAGAGTCTCGGCCGGAATGGCCCGCGGGACCCGCCGACCGGACGGGAGGGAGCGCAGGTCCCCTCTCCCGTGCGGGAGAGGGACAGGGCGAGGGGCGTGGCCTGTCCGGAGAGTTCTCCTCCCTCACCCCAACCCTCTCCCGAACGGGAGAGGGGGCAGGTTGCGTTCCGAAGAGTGGTGCGCGGGCTCGGACGCGCGCACCGCCTTCAAGCGGCCGCTGACCGCCGGGAGCGCCTCCGGCTCTCGAGAGGACGGGCACCATGCTGCGCGACAAGGTCGACCGGGCGGGCGAGATGGCGGTGTTCGTGGCGGTGGCGGAGGCCGGCAGCCTGTCGGGGGCGGCGCGCCGGCTCGGGCTGACGCCCTCCGCGGTCAGCCGGATCGTCGCCCGGACCGAGGCGCGGCTCGGCGCGCAGCTCCTCGTGCGGACCACCCGGACCCTCCGGCTCACCGCGGAGGGCGAGACCTACGGGCGCGCCGCGCGCCGCATCCTGGCGGATCTCGACGAGACCGAAGCCGCTCTGGCCGACCGGGGCTGCCCGCGCGGGCGGGTCCGGGTCAGCGCCGCCACCGCCCATGGCCGGCTCGTGATCGTGCCGCTGCTCGCCGCATTCGTCGAGCGCCATCCCGGCATCACGGTGGAGATCGACCTCAGCGACGAGCTCGCCGACGTGGCCGGCGGCCGGGCCGACGTGGCGATCCGGTTCGGGCCGCTCGCCGACAGCCCGCTCACCGCCCGCCGCCTTGGAGAGACCGGCCGGACCGTCGTGGCCTCGCCCGCCTACCTCGCCCGGGCCGGCACGCCGCGGCGGCCCGCCGACCTTGCCGGCCACAACTGCCTGGATTTCAGCTTCCGCCGCTCCGAGCCCGGATGGCCGTTCCGGATCGACGGGCACGACAGCGTCCTGCCGGTCGGCGGCAACGTCGCCGCCAACAACGGCGAGACCCTGGTCCAGCTCGCCCTGCGGGGCACCGGCATCACCCGGGTGGGCCATTTCCACATCGCCGAGGACCTCGCCGCCGGCCGGCTGGTGCCCCTGCTGGAGCCGTTCAACCCGCAGGACCGCGAGGCGATCCACGCGGTGTTCGTGGGCGGCCCCGCCATGCCGGCCCGGGTGCGCGTGCTGGTGGATTTCCTGGCAGAGCGCATGCGCGGGGCCGCGCCGGGCGCCCAATTTTGAGCGGCCTGCCTTCGCGGGATGGCGGCGCCACGTTCGCGGAGGCGGCCCTCGCGCGACACGCACTGACGGCCGCGTCGCCCCCGGGTCCGCCCGCTCAGCCGAACAGGACCGGCCGCCGCGCCGCCTCGGTGCGGATGATCGCCACCAGCGCGGCGTCGTCGGCCGGATCGGCCAGCCGCAGGCCGACCGGCTCCGAGGGCGTGTGCACGGTCAGCCAGCGCAGGGTGGGCCGGAGGTCGACCGCCTCGACCACCGCCATGTGCGGATGCCCGGTCTCGAGCTGCACGAAGGTCAGGTGGTTGCGGCTGGCGCGCTGCCCGAGCAGGTCGTCGATCGCCTCGACCACGTTCCGGGGCGTGTGGAGATGGGTCATCATCCACAGCCGGTTGTCGGTGCCCTGCGTGTCGAGGGCCGTGCGGATCCGGCGCACCCCCTCGGTCAGGAAGGCGTAATCCGCCTCGTTCGTCGCCGGGTCGTGGTGGTTGAACACGCATTCGAGCCCGTGCCGCTCCCGGTAGAGGCGGTGGCGCCCGCGCCAGATGTCGGGGCCGCGCCGCTCGGCCTCCGGGATGCTCTCCAGCTGGCTCCGGTCGATGAGCGCGGCGAAATCGTCGGCGAGGCAGTCCCGGGCCATGCCGGGCATGGAGAAGATCCAGTCCAGCGGACCCGACCAATGGCGCAGGTCCAGGGTCTTGAGCACGTGCGCCATCTGGCAATTGCAGCCGAGGGAGACGTGGTTGTGACGGCCCGGCTCCCGTGCGTCGCGCCGCCCCAGCAGCCGCCCGATCGCGCCGAACAGGCCGCCCGTCGCCCCGGGCTCGCTCACAGGGTCCGGCCGATCGCCAGGAACTTCTCCGCGCGCCGGTCGCGGACCTCGACGGGGGAGAGGCCGTCGAACTGGGCGAGGGCGTCCGCGACGGCGTCGCCCGCGGCCCGGATCGCCGCCTCACGGTCGCGGTGCGCCCCGCCGGTGGCCTCCGGGATGATCCCGTCGATGACGCCGAGCCGCAGCAGGTCCTGGGCGGTGATCTTCATGGCGGTGGCGGCGTCGGAGGCGCGGCCCTGGTCGCGCCACAGGATCGAGGCGGCGCCCTCCGGCGAGATCACCCCGTAGATCGCGTGCTCCAGCATGAGCACCCGGTTGGCGGTGGCGAGCGCGATGGCGCCGCCCGAGCCGCCCTCCCCGATCACCACGGCGACGTTGGGCACGCCCAGCGCGAGGCAGGCCTCGGTCGAGCGGGCGATGGCCTCGGCCTGGCCGCGCTCCTCCGCCTCGATGCCCGGATAGGCGCCGGCCGTGTCTACGAAGGCGAGGACCGGCAGGCCGAACCGGTCGGCGGTCTCCATGAGGCGGACCGCCTTGCGGTAGCCCTCGGGCCGGGCCATCCCGAAATTGTGGCGCAGCCGCGCCTCGGTGGTGGCGCCCTTCTCCTGGCCGAGCACCAGAACCGGGCGGCCGCGGAACCGGCCGAACCCGCCCAGGATCGCCTCGTCCTCGCCGAAGCTGCGGTCGCCGGCCAGCGGCGTGAACTCGGTGATGAGCCCGCCGCAATAATCCACGAAATGCGGCCGCTGCGGGTGGCGCGCCACCTGGGTCTTCTGCCAGGGGGTGAGATTCGCGTAGATCTCGGCGAGCGCCTGGCCGGCCTTGGCCTCGAGCCGGCCGACCTCTTCGGCGATGGAGACCGCGCCGTCGCGCGCGCTCACGGCGCGCAGTTCCTCGAGCTTGGCCTCCAGCTCGGCGACCGGCTTCTCGAAGTCGAGGTAGGTGCGCGTCACCGCCATCGTATCTCAGGTCTTCCCGGAATCCGCCGCGCGGGGGCGGCGGGCGCGAGGTGTTGGCGATGGCGGGGGTGGTGTCAACCGGCGTCGTGGCGGAAGCGCCCCGCTTCCGGAGCGGCTGAGCCTGCCTCAGGCGGCCTCCAGCTCCTCCCGGGCGATCCGGTGGCAATGCTCCAGGTAGCCGCGCTGGTGCGCGCCCATCAGGTCGGTGACCGCGGACCAGAGCCAGCCGGGGGCGTCGGGGCCCGGTCCGGGCGTCCGCACGGCGTCGATCCAGGTCCGGCGGTCGGCCTCGCCCATCTGGCGGCCATGGGCCCGTCCCAGGATGGCGGCGAGGTGGCGGGAGACCCGCACTGCCTCGCCGCGGGAGAATTGCTCGGCATCGATCTTGAGATCCTGCGGCATCAGTTCCCGGACCGTGACGGGCGTGCCGCGGATATGACCGGCGACCATCCGGTCGCCGAGATTGGGCGACAGCGCCCGGGCGCCGGCGACCACCCGCTCGGCATGGTCGTCCGGCACGGCGATCCCGGCGGCGGCCGGCGCGAGGTGGGGCACCGCCTCCTTGACGTCGAGGAGGGCGAGCTGCGGACGGTCCCCGCCCAGAACCTCCACGAGGCCGGCGTAGCGCAGCCGTCCGAGGGAGCTGCAGCCCTTGATCCAGTAGGCGGCGTCGAGCAGCCGGATCTCGGCATCGGTCGCGGCGCCGCCCAGCGCCAGGACGAGGCGGCGGACCTCCGGGTCGCGGGTCAGCGCCGCGACGGCATCCAGCTCCTCGGCGTCGAGGTCGAAGAACCGGCTGCCCCGCGGCAGCCGGGCGGCCTTGCCCTTCAGGCGCTCGCGCGAGAGATGGCGCCAGCGCCGGCCGAGCGCCCGGCGCTTGGTCGTGACGACGATCTCGGACGGGTCGAGGTCCCGCTCGGCGCCCTCGGGATCGGCGATCCCGTCGGCATAGCCGTCGGCCATGGCGTCCATCATCCGGGCGGTGACGATGCCGGGCAGCGTCGCGTTGAGCGCCGCGGTGACCAGGGAGAGCGCGAGCCGGACGAGGTCGAAGGCCGGGTTCGCCACCACGGTCTGGTCGAGGTCGCGGATCTGGATGTCGATCCGGCCGTCCGGGGCGGCAACCGCGCCGAGGTTGCCGAGATGGGCGTCGCCGCAGATCCAGACCGGCGGACCTTCGGGCAGGGCGCCGGCCGGCATCCCGGCGATCAGTTCGTAGAACCGCGCCGTGCTGCCGCGGACATAGGCGTGCGGCGAGGAGGCGATCTTGCACAGGCGACGGTGGTTGAGCACGCTCGCGTCGCGACCGGATCGTGCCGGCACCTGCATCTCCATCCGCCCTGTCCGATTCCCTGAAGCGCTCCGCCGGCCCCGGCGGGCCGGCCCTGTCGGATAACACGCCGAGCTTGGGGTTTTCATCCTTGCCGGCATGCGCGCGTTTTGACGCGGGGACGGCCCGCGGATCGGGGCCTCAGGCCGCCTGCGACTCGACCCGGTTCCGCCCGGCCGCCTTGGCCCGGTAGAGGGCGAGGTCGGCGCGCCGGAGCATGTCGGCGGGGTCGAGATCCTCGATCCGGCGGACCGCGACGCCGATCGAGACGGTGACCGACACCGTCCGGCTGGCCCGCAGCACCGAGAACGGTACCGCCTCGACGCGCTCGCGGATGCGCTCGGCAATGCCCTGCGCCTCGACGAGCCCCGCCTCCGGCAGGATCACCACCACCTCCTCGCCGCCGTAGCGCGCCACGATGTCGATGGGCCGCGTGTGCTGCCGGACTCGCTCGGCGAAGCCGCGCAGCACCTCGTCGCCGGCCTCGTGGCCGAAGCTGTCGTTGATGCCCTTGAAGTGGTCGATGTCGAGGATCAGCGCGGCGAGCGTCGAGCGGCGGGCGGCCTCGTCGCCGAACAGCGTGCCGAGATGGTTGTCGAGGTAGCGCCGGTTGTGCAGGCCGGTGAGCGCGTCGGTCACGGCCATCTTCAGCGAGGCCTGCATCGCCCCGCGGAGCGCCTCCGTGAAGCGCTTGCGCTTCACCTGGGTGCGGACCCGCGCCATCAGCTCGTTGCGGTCGACCGGCCGCATCAGGAAGTCGTGCACGCCGAAATCCAGGCCGCGGACCACCCGGGCGCGGTCGTATTCCTCGGCGAGCATGATCAGCGGCATCGCCCGCGTCCGGTCGAGGGACCGGAGCTGGCTGCACAGGCGCAGGCCGTCGAAGCCCGCCAGGTCGAGGCTCACCAGGGCGAGGTCGAAGGGCTCGTCGGCGGCGAGGTGCAGGGCCTCCTGCGGGTCGGGCTCGACCGTGACGACATGGTGCTGGCGCAGGGCCCCGGCGAGGCGCTCGGCCGATCCGGGGCGGTCCTCGATCAGCAGGATCCTTGCGTCGAGGCCGGTCTCGGCGGTGGCCAGCGCCAGGGGATCGCCGATCCCGAACTCGCGCGAGGCGAGCGCGCGCTGGCGCAGCTCGTCCGTCACCGCCTTGAGGCGCACGAGGCTGCGCACCCGGGAGAACAGGGCCGTGTCGTCCACGGGCTTGGTCAGGAAGTCGTCGGCCCCGGCATCGAGGCCGCGCAGGCGGTCCGCGGGCTGGTCGAGGGCCGTGACCATCACCACCGGGATATGGGCCGTGAGCGGGTTGTTCTTGAGGTGCCGGCAGACTTCGAACCCGTCCATGCCGGGCATCATCACGTCGAGCAGGACGAGGTCGCAGAGGCCCTTCTCGCAGATCGCGATCGCGTCCCGGCCGTTCATGGCCGCGAGGGTGTCGAAATATTCCAGCCCGAGCTTCGTCTCGAGAAGCCTGACGTTCGGGAAGAGATCGTCGACGATCAGGACACGGGCCGACATGCTTCCTCGTCAGGGCGCGGCAGAGCGGCCCGAACCGGGCACCGTGGGCCATGGGTGCGCGCCGCCGGGCAGCCGCAGGGGCCTTGGCGGACACGACGGGGCGGACGGTTGAACCGGTCACCCGCCCCGGCGCGGCCGGGGGACCGGTTCAACGGCACGCCTCGCCGGCGTCATCGCGGTTCAAGATAGGCCCGAACCGTTGCCAAAAACTTCGCGACCGAGATCGGCTTCGACAGGTAGGCCTCGCAGCCGCCCTCGCGGATCCGCTCCTCGTCGCCCTTCATGGCGAAGGCCGTGATGGCGATCACCGGAATGCTCTTGAGGTCGTCGTCCTCCTTGAGCCATTTCGTCACCTCGAGTCCGGAGACCTCGGGGAGCTGGATGTCCATGAGGATCAGGTCGGGATGATGGGCGCGCGCCAGCTCGATCGCCTCGATGCCGTGGGCGGTCTTGAGCGTCGCGTAGCCGTTCGCCTCCAGGAGATCGTTGAACAGCTTCATGTTCAACTCGTTGTCCTCGACGATCAGCACCGTTTTCTTCATGATCCGTTGTCCCGGTGCGCGCCGATCATGATTAGCGGGCCCTGAAGCCCCTCCGTCACCTTTGTAGCGTTCACATGTTGATGAATGGCAAACCTGTTCAAGGGGATGATTCGGCCGAGAGGCTCGCCCTGGACGTTCTTTTGTGGATCGCGGGGGACGAGGACCGTCTGCTGCCCTTCCTGGCGGCGAGCGGACTCAGCCCCGACACGCTCCGCGAGAGTGCCCGGGAGCCGGCCTTCCTGGTGGGCGTCCTCGACCACGTGATGGGCGACGAGAACGTGCTCGTCGCCTGCGCGAGTGGCCTCGGCATCAAGCCCGAGCGGATCGCGGCGGCCTGGCAGCGCCTGTCGCCGCGGCCGGACGACGAGTGGGTGTGAGGCGGGCCTCGTCCGGGCGGTCGGACGCGATCCGAGACCCGGCAGGGAGCCTGGCCCTCAGGGCGTGCAGCCCTTGCCCGCCTCCTTGTCGGACCGCCCGGCCTTGGTGTCGATGTCGAGGGCGGTCATGTCGCCCAGAATGGCGAAGTCGCCGTAATCGAGCTTGAGCGCGCCGCTGACGCCGTTCTCGTAGAGGTCGAAGCCGAGGGTGTAGATCGGCGTCCGCTCCCCGGCGCCCTCCGTGTAGTAGCTCAGGCGGACCGGCCAGTGGGGCATGGCGGCGAGCGACCCCTCGCGCAGGGGCTTGTCCCGGGTCGAGCCGGACGCCGCGGCCGGGCCGGTCTCGGTGTGACCGATCACCGCGAAGGTGTCGTAGATCTTCTTGCCGTCGTCCGAGCCGTCGTAGACCTTGACCGAGAGGGTCGACTGTCCGGCCCGCGCCGCCTCGATCAGGCGGCGCATATGCTCGCTCGGGAACAGGACCGGCCCGTCGACGGAGAAGGGTTTCGGGCCGCCCTTCAGCTTCACCGTGAGGGCATTGCCCTGCTCGGAGGCGGTGCCGTCCACGGGGGCGGCGGGCTGGTTGTTGGTGAGCGTCGTCGTCTTGAACCGGAACTCGCGGCCCTCCCCGCCCTCGAAGGTGGTGCTGCGCATGTCGGACAGGCGGGTGCCGGTCTCGCCGGAGGAGAGTTCCGTCACCTGCCGGGTCAGCATCGTGTAGCCGCGGCAGGCATCGCCCCGAAAGTCGATGACGATGCGTCCGCGGGCGCTCTCCACCGAGCGGGTGCCGCCGCCCTCGGCGAGCGACAGGTCGTAGACGGCGCGGTGATTGGCCAGCACGATCGCCGGTGCCTGCGCCTTGGCCTCCGGTTCGGGCGCGGCGGGCGGGGCCGCCTGCGCGCTCCAGGCGGAGACGAGAAGGCCGGCGGTCAGCATTCGGGAGAGGCGCAGGCGCATGGACAACCTCGGTTCAGTCCGCCGCAGATAGCAGGCTCAGGGAATCGGGCAATGCTTGGGCGACGGCGCGGGACATTCCGCCTTCGGGATGCACCGGCCGCGCGCTCCCCGTTCCATCGTGGAACGGTCGAAGCCGGCGGCCTCTCCGGCATCCCGGGGCCGCCCAGCGGCGCCCGGGATCCACGCATGCCGGCGCGCCAGCGATGGCACGGGCGGCTCGGGATTGCCTGCCTCCGGCGTGCCCCCCCGGCGCCGGGCTCGCCTGCGGCGCCCCGGGATGACGCGGGGGAGGACATCCCGTCCGCGGCCGCCCTACCGGTAACCCTCCGCCTGCAGGGTGAACAGCTCCGCGTAGCGCCCGCCCCGCGCCATCAGGGCGGCGTGGCTCCCCTCCTCCAGCACCCGGCCGCCCTCCAGCACCAGGATGCGGTCGGCCATGCGCACCGTGGAGAAGCGGTGCGAGATCAGCACCGCCGTCCGCCCGGCCGACAATTCCCGGAACCGCGCGAACACGTCGTGCTCGGCCCGGGCGTCGAGGGCCGCGGTCGGCTCGTCGAGGATCAGGATCTCGGCCTCGCGCATGTAGGCCCGGGACAGCGCGACCTTCTGCCACTCGCCCCCGGAGAGGTCGAGGCCGCCGGCGAAGCGCTTGCCGAGCGGCTGGGCGTAACCCTCGGGCAGGCGCTCGATCACCGGCGCGGCGAGCCCCCGGGCGGCCGCGGCCGCGATGCGCGCCGCGTCCCCGGCGGCCTCGATCCGGCCGACTGCGACGTTCTCGCCCGCGGTGAGGTCGAAGCGGACGAAATCCTGGAAGATCGCCCCGATCCGCGCGCGCAGGTCGTCGAGGTCGTAGGCGGTGAGCGGCACCCCGTCGAGGAGCACCCGGCCCTCCTGCGGGTCGTAGAGCCGGGTCATCAGCTTGACGATCGTGGTCTTGCCGGCGCCGTTGCCGCCGACCAGCGCCACGGTCTCCCCGGCCCGCACCGCGAAGGACAGGCCGCGCAGCGCCCAGGTCTCCGTACCCGGATAGCGGTAGCCGACCGCCTCGAAGACCAGCCCCGTGCGGAGCGGGCTCGGCACCGGAACCGGTCGCGCCGGCGCGCGGATCTGCGGCCGGATCGCGAAGAAGGAGTAGAAATCGTCGAGATACTGCGCCTGGCCGGTGATCTGCGTCAGCCCGAGGAGCAGCCCCTCCAGGCCGCCGCGCAGGCGCTGGAAGGCGCCCGCCAGGAAGGCGAGGTCGCCCACCGAGAAGGATCCCGCTACCGTCCGCCAGACGATCACCGCGTAGGCGGCGTAATAGGCGAGCGTGCCCAGGCTCGCGAAGGCGAAGCCCCAGCCGGCCCGGGCGGTGGCGAGGCTGCGGTTCTCGGCGAGCAGCCGGCGTGCCACGGTGGCGTAGAGCCCGGTCACGTAGCCCGAGAGGCCGAACAGCTTGACCTCCTTGGCGGTCTCGACGCTGGCACCGAGATAGCGCAGGTAGTCGATCCGCCGCCGCTCCGGGCTGCGGATCCAGGCGAGGCGGTAGCCGGCCTTGGTGAAGTGCCATTCGTTGAGGATGGCCGGGACCAGGGCGGCGGCGATCAGGACCACGAGCCAGGGCGTGAAGGCCGCGACGCCGACCGCCAGGGTCGCGAGGGTCAGGAGCCCCTGCAACTGGCCGAACACCGTCCCGATGAGGCCGGTGCGGCCGCTGACCTGCCGGCGCGCCCGCTCCAGCCGGTCCTGCTGGGCGCTGTCCTCGAATTGCGCGAGGTCGAGGGCGGCGGCATGCGCCATCAGCCGCAGGGAGGCCGCGTTGGCGTAGAGATCGCCGATCAGCGTCTCGATGAGGCTCGTGAGCCGGCCGGTGAGGTCGGCGACCAGGGCGAGGCCGAACTCGGCGGCGACGAGGCCGGCGAGCCGCGCCCGGCCGGGATCGGCGAGCCACTCCGCGAGCCCCGCCTCCGGCGCCGGCCGGGCGTGCTCGGCCACGATCCCGTCGAGGATCAGCTTGGCGAGGTAGAGGGTCAGGACCGGCAGGCAGGCCGCCACGAGGCGTAAGGACAGGCTCGCGGCCAGCAGGCGCGGGCTCGCGGCGGCGATCTCGCGGAACAGGGTCGGCAGGTAGCGCAGGGCGCCCAGGCGCTCGCCCAGGCGCTCACCCAGCCTCGGCGCCCGCCCGGTCATCCCTCGGGGATTGCTCACCGGATCTCGGGTGTGGATTGGACGACGCGCAAGAACAGCATTAACTGTAGATGCATATAGTTTTAATCCTCGTCGAGTGGTGCGTGCTCAGCGGTCCTGCAATCCTCAGAGTTTCGGTCCTTCTTATCATTGCCGGCCTACTCGCGGCGGTGGTGCAGGTCCTGTTGCCGAGCCCTGTGCCCGGACCGGCGTCTCCGCCCGCCTCCGCTCCGTCGGCGCCGGCGGTCCCCGAAGTCGCGCCGCCGGTCGCGCGGCTCGAGCCGGCCCCCGCCCCCTCCGCGGCGGTCGAGCCCGCCCCTTCGTCGGCCGGCAAGAGTCCGGCGCCGGCCGGGCCGACGCAGATGCCGTCCGACGCGATGGCGTTCCCCGCCGATCCGCCGGCGCCTCCGGAGTCGCACGATCAGGCCCAGGGGCAGGAGGCGGCTGGTCAGGCGGAGGTCGAGCGGGCGGAGGATAGCGCCGGCCCACGGGCCCTGGCGGTGGTCGACTTGAACACCGCCTCGGTGGCGGATCTCAACCGCCTGCGCGGCGGCGGTTCCATCGGCCGGGCGATCGTCGCCAAGCGGCCCTACACGTCGGTGGAGCAATTGCTGTCGAAGCGGGTGCTCAGCCGGTCGGTCTACGAGAAGATCAAGGATCAGGTGACGGTGCGGTGAGGCCGGGCTCGCGCCCCGTCCGGACGCGGGCGATCTCCGGCCCAGGCCCAGGCCCAGGCCGGGCGGGACGGACCCCGCCCGCCATCCCGCGGGGCCGCGCGGCGCGGCCCCGGAGCGGAGGTCTCAGAGCTTCGTGTCGAAGATCTCGGCGACCTGCGGGATGTCCTTGTCGCCCCGGCCCGACATGTTCATCACCATCAGGTGCTCGGCCGGGCGCTGGGGCGCGAGTTCCAGCACCTTGGAGAGCGCATGGGCCGGCTCCAGGGCGGGGATGATCCCCTCCAGCATCGAGCAGAGCTTGAACGCCTCCAGCGTCTCGGAATCGGTCGCCGACAGGTAGGTGACCCGGCCCATCTCGTGGAGCCACGCGTGCTCGGGGCCGATGCCCGGATAGTCGAGGCCCGCCGAGATCGAGTGCGCGTCGGCGATCTGGCCGTCGCCGTCCATCAGCAGGTAGGTGCGGTTGCCGTGGAGCACCCCCGGCTTGCCGCCCGTGAGCGAGGCCGCGTGCAGGCCCGACTGGACGCCGTGACCCGCCGCCTCGACGCCGAAGATCTCGATCTCGCGGTCGTCGAGGAATGGGTGGAACAGACCCATGGCGTTCGAGCCGCCGCCGATGCAGGCGACGAGCGAGTCCGGGAGCCGGCCCTCCTGGGCGATCATCTGCTCGCGGGTCTCACGGCCGATCACCGACTGGAAGTCGCGGACCATGGCGGGGTACGGGTGCGGTCCCGCCACCGTGCCGATGCAGTAGAACGTGTCGGCGACGTTGGTGACCCAGTCGCGCAGGGCCTCGTTCATGGCGTCCTTGAGGGTCTTGGTGCCGGATTCCACCGGGATCACCTCGGCGCCGAGCATCTTCATGCGGAAGACGTTGGGCGCCTGCCGGGCGACGTCGACCGCGCCCATGTAGACGACGCATTTGAGGCCGAAGCGCGCGCAGAGGGTCGCGGTGGCGACGCCGTGCTGGCCGGCGCCGGTCTCGGCGATGATCCGCGGCTTGCCCATGCGGCGGGCCAGCAGGATCTGGCCCAGCACGTTGTTCACCTTGTGGGAGCCGGTATGGTTCAGCTCCTCGCGCTTGAAATAGACCTTGGCCCCCTGCCCCGCCGGCGCCTTGGCGCGCAGGTGCTCGGTGATGCGCTCGGCGTAGTAGAGCGGGCTCGGCCGGCCGATATAGTGGGTGCCGTAGCTCTCCATGTCGGCCTGGAAGGTCGGGTCCGTCTTGGCCGCCTCGTAGGCCGCCTCAAGCTCGAGGATCAGCGGCATCAGCGTCTCGGCGACGAAGCGGCCGCCAAAGATGCCGAAGCGGCCGCGCTCGTCGGGGCCGGTGCGGAAGGAGTTGGGCTCGGGGGCGATGGTCACGGGATGAGTCCTGGCGCGCGAGTCGATGGTTTGCCGGGTGCCTAGACCCATGTGGTCGCCGCTGCAATGCGGCCTGGTGCGCGTAACCGGATCGGGTGCCGGGGCGAACAGGCTGTCAGCATCCGGCAGGAGACTGGCCATGGCTCTTCGCGACACGATCCGCCCGCTCCTCGGGGCGGCCCTGGGGCTCGGCCTCGCCGGGGCGCTCCTGCTGCCCCGGCTGCCGGCCTTCGCCGAGGAGGCGCCCCGGCGCCTGCCGGAGGCGGCGGCCCGCGCGACCGAGCCGCCCGGATCGCGCGTGGCCGTGTTCGCCGGCGGCTGCTTCTGGGGCGTGCAGGGCGTGTTCCAGCACGTGCGCGGGGTGAGCAACGCGGTGTCGGGCTATGCCGGCGGCGCACGCGCGGAGGCGGATTACCGGAGCGTGAGCGGCGGCGGGACCGGTCATGCCGAGGCCGTGGCGGTCACCTACGACCCGGCCGCGATCCGCTACGACGAGCTCCTGCGGATCTTCTTCTCGGTGGCGCTCGACCCGACCCAGGTGGACCGCCAGGGACCCGATGCCGGGCGCCAGTATCGCTCGGCCCTGTTCCCGCAGGATGCCGAGCAGGCCCGGGTCGCGCGGGCCTACATCGCCCAGCTCGACGGGGCGAAGGCCTATGCGCGGCCGGTCGCCACCCGGATCGAGCCCGGCGCCGCGTTCTTCCCGGCGGAGGGCTACCACCAGGACTTCATGGCGCTGCACCCGGACCACCCGTACATCGCCGCCAACGACGCGCCGAAGCTCGAAGCCCTGAAGCAGCTGTTCCCGGAGCGGACGGCGGCGCAGCCGGTCCTGGTCAAAAGCCCGCCGGCGTGAGGCTGCAAGCCGCTGCTGTCTCACCTGCTCCGTCAACACGAGCGTAGCGAAGTGACCCAGGGCAGCGCGACATCGCCCGGCGTAGAGGTCCCCTGGATTGCTTCGCTGCGCTCGCAAAGACGGCGCTGCGGGATCCAGTCCGCGTGCGGGTCGGTCCGCCGCCTTCCCCTATTCCTCCGGCGGCCGCGGCCGGCCGAAATCCGGGGCCGCGGTCTCCTGGCCCTGCGCCACGATGCTGCGCCGGATCGCGCGGGTGCGGGTGAACATCGCGTGGAGCGCGTCGCCGTCGCCCCAGCGCACCGCCTTGGCGAGCGCCGACAGGTCCTCGTTGAACCGGCCGAGCATCTCCAGCACCGCGTCGCGGTTGTTGAGGAAGATGTCCCGCCACATGGTCGGGTCGGACGCCGCGATGCGGGTGAAATCGCGGAATCCGCTCGCCGAGAACTTGATCACCTCGGATTGCGTCGCCGATTCGAGGTCGGCGGCGGTGCCGACGATATTGTAGGCGATCAGGTGCGGGAGGTGGCTGGTGATGGCCAGCACGTGGTCGTGGTGCTCGGCGCTCATCGCCTCGACATTGGCGCCCATCCCCTCCCACAGGGTCCGCACGCAGGCCACCGCCGCCGGATCGGTGCCCTCGGGCGGGGTCAGGATGCACCAGCGGCCCTGGAACAGGGTCGCGAAGCCGGCATCCGGCCCCGAGAACTCGGTCCCGGCGATCGGGTGGCCGGGGACCAGGGCGACGCCCTCGGGCAGGTGCGGCCGGATCGCCGCCACCACAGCGCCCTTCACCGAGCCGACATCCGACACGATCGCGCCGGGCTTGAGATGCGGCGCCATCTCGGCCGCCGCCGCGCCGATGGCGCCGACCGGCACGCACAGGATGACGAGGTCGGTATCGGCCGCGCCCTCCGCCGGGTCGTCGGTGACCACGTCGGCGATGCCGAGCGCGCGCACCCGGTCGCGCACGGCCTCGTCGCGGTCCACCGCCACGATCGTGCGGGCGAGATTGTAGCGGCGCGCCGCCCGGGCGATCGAGGATCCGATCAGCCCGAGGCCGACGATGGCGAGGCGGCCGACAGCCGGCGTCTCGGCCCTGGGCGTCTCAGGCATGGGTGCCCCGCACGAAGTCGCCGAGCGCCGCCAGGAACGCCGTGTTGGCCTCGGCGCCGGCCACCGTCACCCGCAGGGCGTTGGGCAGGCCGTAGGCGGTGACGCGGCGGGTGATGAGGCCGCGCTCGGTGAGGAACGCGTCCGCGTCCTCCGCCGAGCGGCCCGGTGCGTCGGGGAAGTGGATCAGCAGGAAGTTCGCGACGCTCGGCGTGACCTGCAGGCCGAGCGCCCGGGCGCCCTCGGTCAGCTTGGGCAGCCACTCCGCATTGTGGGCGGCGGCGGCCGCCATATGCGCCTCGTCGGCGATCGCCGCCGAGCCCGCGGCGATCGCCGGCCCCGAGACGTTGAACGGGCCCCGGATGCGGTTGACCGCGTCCGCCACGTGCGACGGCGCGACCATCCAGCCGATCCGCACGGCGGCGAGGCCGTGGATCTTCGAGAAGGTGCGGGTCATCACGACGTTCTCGGCCTCGAGCGCCAGCTCGAGCCCGGCCGAGTAGTCGTTCGCCCGGACGTACTCGGCGTAGGCGCCGTCGATCACCAGCAGCACGTGCGCTGGCAGGCCGGCGTGGAGGCGGCGGA
This sequence comes from Methylobacterium sp. P1-11, assembly GCF_008329595.1. Taxonomy (NCBI): domain Bacteria; kingdom Pseudomonadati; phylum Pseudomonadota; class Alphaproteobacteria; order Hyphomicrobiales; family Methylobacteriaceae; genus Methylobacterium; species Methylobacterium sp. P1-11. The sequence continues at coordinate 192,782 of NZ_NPKS01000003.1, read as the reverse complement.
TCTCGTCGAAGGGCAGGTAGGTGCCGGTCGGGTTGTTGGGATTCGTGACGTAGACGATCCGGGTCCGGTCCGTGACCCGCGCCAGGATCGCGTCGACGTCGACGGTGAGGTCGCGCTCGGGCGCGACCACCGGCTCGCCCCCCGAGGCCAGGATGGCGATCCGGTAGACCAGGAATCCGTGCTCCGAGTAGATCCCCTCGGTGCCCGGCCCGCCATACGCATAGGCGAGCAGCGAGAGCAGCTCGTCCGAGCCCGCGCCGCAGACGATCCGCTCGGGATCGAGCCCGTAGCGCCGGGCGATGGCGGTGCGCAGCACGGTGGCGCGCCCGTCCGGGTAGGTCTCGAGCTTGGCGGTCGCGTCGTGGAGCGCGGCCAGCGCCGCGGGGCTGGGGCCGAGCGGCGTCTCGTTGGAGGACAGCTTGTAGACCGTGCCGCCGCCGGGCCGACTGCTCTTGCCGGGTACGTAGGTGTCGATCGCCAGGACGCCGGGGCGCGGTTCCGGACGGGCGGGTCGGGGGGCGGACATTGCAGTGCGACTCGGGATGCGCGGGGTTCGGTCGGTTCCGCGTCCGTCTACAGCATTTCCTTTGCCGGTGAACCCGGGCTCTCCTCAGGAGGTGGCGGCCGGGTCCGGGCGGGCCGAAGCCGCCGCGTTGCAGGGCCGCCGCGCCGCGCATTCCCTCGGCAACACGCGTCCCTGCCGATCCCGGGCGTCCCCGACCGCGAAGACGATTCAGGATGCATCCCATTCGAGATGGATCGGACGGCGCCGGGGCGTCTTGTACGCCCGCACGGAGTCATGGCTGTATGCCGGAGCTACGCCGGCAGGCGCCCGATGCGAAGGACCGATCTCATGCCCCTCGAACGTTACCTGGATGGCGGCGCCCATCTCCTCCCCGCCGACGAGACCCTGATCCGCTTCGGCATGACCAACGGCCAGCGGGTGATCGCGGTGGAAGTTCCGGTCCCCGTGCTGCGTCAGCACTTCGGCGGCGGCGCTGACCTCGCGCCCCTGGAACTGTTCGCCCGCAATCAGGCTGTGATCGAGGCCGCGGCGAGTCAGGCCTATGACCGGACCGCGACCCCGAACGACCTCCTGGATCTGGGGCCGGAGGATTTCGACACGCGGCCTGCTTCGGCCAAGCCCTGACGGGCAGGTTGCGACCGGTCGGGCCGGTTCGGGCGCGCCGCGGCAAATCGGCGACGCGCAAATGCCGCGGGGCACTCGCCACGTTTCGGCCTGTTGAACCGGCAGAACAGGGGCGCGTCGGGCGCGCCCCGCCCCGCAACCCCTGGATGGATCGACGATGCCCGGTGACCTGATCCCCTGCAGCCTGTTCCTGATCGGGATCCTCGTGTCGGTCGCCGCGGATTGCCGCCTGCGCCGTGCCGAGGCGGCCCCGTGGGCCAATGGCTGCATCACGGCCGCCGGCGCCGCCCTGGTCTTCGCGGCCTGCGCGGCTGCGATGCTCTGAGGAACCGTCAGACATCGGACGGATTTTCCCAGCGGCAGCCGGGCACGCGCCCGGAGGCGCGGCTGGCTGGGCGGGGTTTCCATGGTTTCGATGCAGGCGCTGATCGGCTGCGGTCTCGTGCTCACCGGCATCCTGATCGAGAGCGCGGCGAGCCGGCACTGGCGGGCGGGCGTCCGCGCGGACCGGCTGGATGTCCGGGCCGCCCTCGCGCTCGGCCTGCCCGCCCTGGGGCTCGCCGTGATGGCCGCACCGATCGCGTGAGTGACCTGCCGGACACCGGATCGCGCCCGATCGGCCGTGGAGGAGCGCCGAGGCCCGTGTTCCGCGGCACCTCGGGCGCCGTGCTCCGATCGTAGAGGTCCATCTCGAAAGGCGGAGCCTCGAGATGAGCATCGTAGCGGATATCGTTTTCTTCTTCCTGATCGACGCGATCGAGGCCGCTTGGCGGTACGGGAGGCGGCGTCTCTTCGGGGCAGCCCCCTCGCCCGGCCGGTCCCCGGGCGCGGAGACAGACCCCGACGCGCGGGATCGTCCGGGCCGCTCGACCCGGCCCGCGCCGGACGGAGAGGGCGCGCGTTGACGCTCGGCCCCCCGCGCATTACCTCCGCAACGCTGGCCGCGTCGGGCGAGTGCGGCGCGTCAGGCGGCACCGTGCTCTCCCGGTCCGGATCCGAACGGATACACGGTCGTCAAGACCCGCCATGGATACCCAAACGGACACGGCCCTGAGGCCGGACCCGATCGACGAGCCGGCACGGCGCGCGTCCGAGCGCTCGCAGGCGCTCGACCCGAAGAGCCCGGTGGCCTGCTTCTCCACGGAGAGGCCGCTGCTCACCGATGCCGGCGTCGAACTCGCGCCCTTCCAGATCGCCTACCAGACCGCCGGCACGCTCAACGCCGCGCGTTCGAACGCGGTGCTGATCTGCCACGCGCTCACCGGCGACCAGTACTTCGCCCACACCCATCCGGTCACCGGCAAGCCCGGCTGGTGGGAGACACTGGTCGGCCCCGGCAAGCCGATCGACACCGACCGCTACTTCGTCGTCTGCTCGAACGTCATCGGCTCCTGCATGGGCTCCACCGGCCCGGCCTCGATCGATCCGGCCACGGGACGGCCCTACGGGCTGAACTTCCCGCTGGTGACGATCCGCGACATGGTGCGGGCCCAGGCGATGCTGCTGGAGCATCTCGGCATCCAGGACCTGTTCCTGTGCATCGGCGGCTCGATGGGCGGGATGCAGGTGCTGCAATGGGCGGCGCTCTATCCCGAGCGCGTCTTCGCCGCGATGCCGATCGCCACCGGCGCCCGCCATTCCGCGCAGAACATCGCCTTCCACGAGGTCGGCCGGCAGGCGATCATGGCCGATCCCGCCTGGGCCGACGGGCGCTACCTCGAGGCGGGCACGCGGCCGGCCAAGGGCTTGGGCGTCGCCCGGATGGGCGCGCACATCACCTACCTGTCCGAGCCGGCCCTGCACCGGAAGTTCGGCCGGCGCTTCCAGGGCGGCACGGCGCCGACCTTCTCGTTCAACGCCGATTTCCAGATCGAGAGCTACCTGCGCCACCAGGGCCTGAGCTTCGTCGAGCGGTTCGACGCCAACGCCTACCTCTACCTGACCCGGGCGATGGACTATTTCGACCTCGCCGAGGACCATGGCGGCGTGCTCGCCAACGCCTTCCGGGGCACCAAGACCCGCTTCTGCGTGATCTCGTTCACCTCGGACTGGCTGTTCCCGACCCGCGATTCTCGGGCGATCGTGCACGCGCTCAACGCCGCCGCTGCGCCGGTGGCCTTCGTGGAGGTCGAGAGCGACAAGGGCCACGACGCCTTCCTGCTCGACGAGCCGGCGATGTTCTCCGCGGCCCGCGGCTTCATCGACGCCGCTGCCCGGGCGCGCGGGCTGTGACGCGGATGGCGAGCGGCAAGCTGCCCCTGGGCAAGACGCAGCACGCCGCGCCCTGGGAGAGCGCGGAGGCCCTCCCCCATACGGCCGAGGGCAACGGCGCCCGCGTCGACCACCTCGTCGTGCTCGGCCTCGTCCCGGCTGGCGCCCGGGTCCTCGATATCGGTTGCGGCGACGGCTCGCTGCTGGCGCTGCTGCGCGACCGCCGCGGCATCGACGGGCGCGGGATCGAGCTGTCCCGGGAGGGCGTGAACGCCTGCCTCGCCCGCGGCCTGTCGGTGATCCAGGGCGACGCCGACACCGACCTCGCCAACTACCCGGACGGCGCCTTCGACGTGGTGGTCCTGTCCCAGACCATCCAGGCGACCCGCAATCCCCGGGTCGTGCTGGAGCACCTGCTGCGCATCGGCCGGCAGGTGATCATCTCGTTCCCGAATTTCGGGCACTGGCGCGTGCGCTCCGAGCTGGCGTTCCGCGGGCGGATGCCGGTCACCGAGATCATGCCGGACGCGTGGTGGGAGACGCCCAACATCCACCACTGCACGATCCGCGACTTCGTCGGCCTGTGCCGCCTGATCGGCGCCCGGATCGAGCACGCCACGGCGCTCGACGCCCGCGGCCGGCCGATGCGGTTCTCCATGCCCTGGTGGGTCTGGAACCTGTTCGGCGCGCAGGGCGTGTTCCTGCTCCGGCGCGCGGAGGCCGGGCCCTAGCGCCGCTCCCGGTCGTGTCGCGACGGTTCGGAAGGACGGCGACCCCGGTCGTGACAGTCACACCATGCCCCCTCTCTCGTGCGGGAGAGGGTTGGGGTGAGGGACCGGACGCTTCAGGACGGAGCGCGCCGCTGACGCGCAAGGACGGCGTGCCTCGTCCGGACAGACCTGATCCCTCACCCTGTCCCTCTCCCGACGGATCTCGGGCCTGCCCGAGATGCGCCCGAGGAGCCCAAGTCGGGTAAGCCCGACTTGGGTGGAGTGGGGACCCGCGCCTCGTGCGGCACGGGCTCGGCGATTGCTTCCGTCCCAACTCGATCGGGAGCGGCTCCAGCGTCGCGCCATTGTCCGGGCCCTGAGGGCGGCGCCCGGCGCCTCTCTCCTGGGAACACCGGCCTCGGGCGCGCCCGCCGCGCACCGGCCGGGCAGTGCCGGCGACAGTCTGAAATAGAACAGAAACGGAGCTTGGCTATTTCTGATCGCGTTCCCGTGATCGGACCGTGATTACGGATTCGTCTGGCGTTTTCCCGAGACGTGCGCGTCCACGAGGGGTCGTGGATTGTGTCCGGCTGCGCGGAAGACTTGCCGCAACCGCGAATTCCAGCAGGGTCGACAGGACACGTGCGCCGCGCGATCGTTCACATCGGGATGCCGCGAACCGGCTCCACCGCGTTTCAGGAGGTGCTGGCCCGCCTGCGCCCCCGCCTCGTCTCGGTCGGGATCTGCTACCCGAACCTCGCGTCGCCGGGCGCCCCCGGCAGCGACGACGTCAATCACTACCGGCTCGGCCAGGCGCTGGACCGCCGCCGCGGCGCCGCGGAGCGCCGCGAGGCCCTCGCGCGGCTCGACGCGGTCCTGGCCGCCACGCGGGCCGACACGGTCCTGCTCTCCTACGAGGATTTCGCCGTCCAGCGGCCGTTCTGGCGCGTTCCCGAGATCCTGGCAGATCTCTTTGCGCGCCGCGGCTTCGCCCTGGAGGCGGCGCTGGTGGTCAAGCCGCAGGCTGAGCAGCTGGCCTCGGCCTACGCCCTGCGGACGCAGGTCGTCGCCGAGGGCCGCACGTTCCGGGGCTTCCTGCGCTCCGAGGGCGCGTCCCGGCGCTACGATTACGCGGAAAGGCTCGAGCCCTGGCGCCGCGCCGCCGCGGGGCGCGTCACCGCCCTGCCGTACCGCGACCGGCGGTCCGACGCGCCGCTGCTGGCGCGGCTCGTCGACGGGCTCGGCCTGGGCGAGCGCCTCGCGCCGCTCCTCGGCCCGGCCGACCTCGCCTACCGCACGAACCGGAGTTCCGGGCCGGTCGCGGTCGAGGCGTCGCGCCGCCTGTACCGGCTCGGCGTGCACCGGCAGGTGACGGGGCATCGCCGGCTGCTCGGCCATATCCTCGACGACTGGGCCTGGGCGCGGGGGCTCGACGCGGAGCGGTTCCGCGGCGACGCGCCGGAGGGGCTGGCCCGCGTCGCGGCGCGCTACGCGGCCGGCAACGCGCGCTTCGCCGCCGCCTGCTGGGGGCAGTCCTGGGACGCGGTCATCGCGCCCGCGCCCGCCGCGCCGCCGAACGAGCTCGCCGCCGGGCCGGTCGCGCCGGAGACGGAGGCCGCGGTCGAGGCGCTGGTGCGCGCGGCGGCGGCGCAGGCCGCCTTCCGGTCCCCGCCCGCGTGGCGGCGGCGGACGGCCCACATCCTGGAGGAGTGCCGGGAGCGCCTCGGCGAGGCCGTCGGCTACCCGGTCTGGCGCGTGCCCTAGGGGCCGCGCGCCCGTGTCGATGTCCGAGAACCGGCAGCCGCCTCCGCGGACGCTGTCCCAGGTGGTGGATATGTGCGTCGTGCAGAAGATCCCGCAGACGATCCCAGCTGGCCTCCCTCCGGGTCCCGTGACCTGGCACCCCCTCCAGGCGCGGGAGGCGCGCTGGGCGCGCCTCGGCCAGGTGCCGGTGATCGCGTGGCTGACCGGCCTGTCGGGGGCCGGCAAGTCGACCCTGGCGGCGGAGGCCGACCGCACCCTGGTCGCGGGCGGCCGGCACAGCGCGGTCCTCGACGGCGACAACCTGCGCCACGGGCTGAACGCCGACCTCGCCTTCTCGCCGGCGGACCGCGCCGAGAACGTCCGGCGGACCGCCGAGGTGGCGCGGCTGATGGCCGAGGCGGGGACGGTGGTGATCGTCTCGCTGATCTCGCCCTACCGGGCCGACCGGGCGCTGGCACGCCGGATCGCCGGCGACATCCCGTTCCTGGAGGTGTTCGTCGACACGCCGCTGGGCCTGTGCGAGGCGCGGGACCCGAAGGGCCTCTACCGTCTGGCCCGCGCCGGCCGCATCCCCGGCTTCACCGGCATTTCGGCGCCCTACGAGCCGCCGGAGCGGCCGGACCTGACGATCGCCACCGAGGGCCGCGGCACCGCGGCCTGCGCCCGTGCCCTGAGCGCGCGGCTGATGCGGCTGAGCCGGGCGGCTGCGGGGACGAAGCCGGGGCGGTGAGCGGCGCGACCTGCCCCCTCTCCCGAACGTGAGAGGGGCAGGTCGCGCGCGCCAGCGGCTCCGGGTGCCCCTACCCGCCCGGCCAGCGCAGGTCCGCCCGCAGGCCGCCCAGCTCCGAGCGGCCGAATTCGAGCTGGGCGCCGGCGGCCTCGGCGACGTCGCGGGCGATAGCGATGCCGAAGCCGGTGCCCGGCCGGCTCTCGTCCCAGCGCTGGCCGCGCCCGATCCCCGCGATGGCCGAGGCGCTCATGCCGGGGCCGTCATCCTCGACGGCGAGGCCCGGACGGCCGGCATCGGACGTCGCGGTGATCCTCACCGTCCGGTGCGCCCACTTGCGGGCATTGTCGAGGAGGTTGCCCAGCACCTCCATCAGCTCGCCCGCCTCGCCCGGATAGGCGAGGGTCTCGGGCACCGCCACGGTCCATTCCAGGGAGTCGCCCTCCGGCAGCCGCCGCAGGGTCGCGACGAGGCGCTCCGCCACCGGGGCGACCCGGCAGGACCGCCGCCGCAGGTCGCCCGCGGCCGCGACCCGTGCCCGGGCCAGCGCCCGCTCCACCTGACCGCCCATGGCCCGCGCTTGCTCGGCGATCTCGGCCGCCAGGGCCGGGTCGGCCGGACCGGTCCGGCGCGCCAGGGCGTCCAGCACCGCCAGCGGCGTCTTGAGGCCGTGGGCCATGTCGGCGGCCGCGTCCCGGGCGCGGATCAGGGCCCGCTCCTGCGCGTCGAGCAGCCGGTTGAGGTCGGCGACCAGTGGCCGGACCTCGTCGGGGAAGTGCTCCGGCAGCCGCGCCCGCCGCCCGGAATGGACCGCCAGGAGTTCCGCCTGCAGCACCCGGAACGGGCCGAGCGCCCGGTGCACGAACAGGCCCATCGCCAGGGTCAGGACGACGAACAGGGCGACGAGCGCCGGGACGAGCAGGCGCAGGAAGGTGGCCCGGCTCGCCGCGAGGCTGCGGCGGTCCTCCGCCACCGCGACGCGCAGCGCGGTCTCGGAGCCCTGCGCGCCGATCTGCAGCGGCCGCACCACCGCGATGAGCCGGCCGCCATCGGGCCCGGCGGTGTCGAGGGTGGCGGCGGCCTGCGCGCCCGTGCCGGCGTGTCTGAGGTCGAGGCTGCCGAGGTCGAGGCTCTTGTCCCAGAGGGAGCGCGAGCGCAGCAGGTGCGACCCCGCCTCGACCTGCCAGTACAGGCCGCCATAGGGCGTGGCGAAGCGCGGGTCCGGCAGGTCTCGCGAGAGCGTCGGCACCCCGTCCGGTCCGAGTCCGACCCGCCCGGCGATGAGCTTGGCGGTCCGGTCCAGATCCTCGACGGTGCGGGCGTCCAGCACGCGGTCGAGGATCACCGTGAGGCCGATCCCGGCCAGCACCAGCGCCAGCGCGATCAGCGCGGCCGCCGCGAGGCCGAGCCGCAGGCGCAGGGAATCGCGCCTCACGACCCGCTGGGTCCGGGAACCCGGTAGCCGTGGCCGCGCCGAGTCTCGATCACCCCCGGCCCGAGCTTGCGGCGCAGGCGCGTCAGGAGCGCCTCCAGGGCGTTGGCCTCGCGCTCGGTCCCGACCCCGTGGAGATGGTCGAGCAGCTCGCCCGCCGGCACGACCTGCCCCTGCCGGTGCAGCAGGAAGGCCAGCAGCCGGTATTCCAGGGCGGTCAGCTCCGTGGGCCTTCCGTCGACGCTGACCGCGCGGGTGCGGGTGTCGAGCTCCACCGCGCCGACGCGCAGCACCGGCGAGGCGTGGCCGGCGGTGCGCCGCAGGATCGCCCGGAGCCGTGCCACCAGCTCCTCCATGCGGAACGGCTTGGCGAGGTAGTCGTCGGCGCCGGCGTCGATGCCCTCGACGCGCTCGCGCCAGCCGTCCCGGGCGGTGAGGATCAGGACCGGCAGGGCGACGTCGGCGGCGCGCAGGCGGCGCAGCACGCCGAGCCCGTCGAGGCGCGGCAGGCCGAGATCCAGCACCATGGCGTCGTACGTCTCGGTCTCGGCCCGGAACCACGCCGCCTCGCCGTCCGCCACCACGTCGGCGACGTAGCCGGCCCTCTCCAGCCCCTGCCGGATGTCGGCGGCGATGCGCGGCTCGTCCTCGACGATCAGGACGCGCACGGCCCGGCCTCCTCAATCATCGTCGTCTTCGTCCAGGATCCTGAGCGTGCCGGCATCGACCTTGACGGTCCGGCGCTTCCCGTCGGGCCCGAGGATGCGCAGCTTGTACAGCCAGTGCCCGTCGTCGTGCTTGAGATCGACCGACACGACGTCCCCCGGCACCGCCGCCCGGGCCGCCGCCAGCACCGCGTCGAGGGGGCGGATCTCGCCGCTCTCCAGGGCCCGGCGGGCGCGGTCGGCATCCTCGGAGGCGTGCAGGGGCCTGCCCGCCAGGGCGGCCAGCAGGCCGAGGGCGAGAACGAAGACGCGGCGGGACGGGAACGGGCTCATGCGGGCGCAGGCTAATCGGCGCCGCCTGACGGGACGCTGACAGGCGGCGTCAGGGTCGCGGGGCGGGGCTTCGGCACAAGGGCGGCCATAGCCCTTCCGGAGACCTGAGACCATGTCGCTGTTCATCGGTATCCTCCTCGCCTGCGCGGCCGGCCTCGCCGGCACCCTCCTCTGCCCGGACGACAGGGGCGGTCGCTCGCGCCTGCCGCTCCTCGCCGCGCTGCTGATCGGCGGCCTATCCTGGCAGGCTCCCGCCCGGGCCGGCGAGATCCTGCGCGGCCCCGCCCGGGTGATCGACGGCGGCACGCTGCGCCTCGGCGCGCGGCAGGTCAGCCTGTTCGGGATCGCCGCGCCGGAGGCGGACGCGACCTGCGCGGACGCCCAGGACCGGCCCTACCCGTGCGGCCGGGACGCCGCCCGGGCGCTCGCCGACCGGATCGGCGGGGCGGCCGTCGCCTGCGAGACGCGGGGCGAGGCCGGCGCGGCGCTCTGCCGGGTCGGGGACGCGGATCTCGGGGCCTGGATGGTGGCGCAGGGGCTCGCCCTGCCCGATCGCGCGGTCGCGCCGGACTACGCGCCCGCGGCGGACCGGGCCTGGGGGCGACGCCTCGGCCTGTGGTCGGGGGTGTTCCAGGATCCCGCGGAGCGGCGGGGCCGCCGCGCCGCCGCGAGCCTCCGCGCGGACGGGTGACGTCCCTCGGCGCGGGAACGCTCCCGGGCGCGCCCGGTTGGACCGGCAAGCCCGTTCGGGGCGCAGGTGGAACCGCGGAGGCCCCATGAGGATCCTGACCCGTACGATGCTGCTCGCTGCCCTCCTCGCCGGCGCGGCAGGGGGCGCGCACGCCGCCGAGCGCCAGGGCAAGGCCGAGGGGCGCCAGGATGCCGGCGCGCCCACGACCAGCATGGGCGCCGGCGGCCTCAGCGGCACCGGCGCCACCCAGGACGGCGCCCGCACGGGCCCGGTCGAGGGCAAGGGGCAGCCGGGCGGCGCGCGGGCGCCGTCCGCCCCGAAGGCCGGGACGGGCCGCTGATCCGTTCCGGCTCAAGGTACGGCCGTCGCACCCGCTCCCTCAGCCTGAGGCGCCCGCGTCAGCGGGCCTCGAAGGCGGGCTCCAGGGATCGCGGGGCCGGCTGGAGGCTTCCTTCGAGGTCTCCGCCGCGCTCTGGCTCCTCAGGATGAGGGCGCGGGTCGGAGATCCCCGTCCGACCGAACCGTGCTACTGCGAGCGGCGGCTGAACGAGACCGCGTAGGCCTGGACGCGGGCGTCGATCAGCGGGTCGTCCGAGACCTCGATTCCGTCGGTCAGGTTGTTGGGCATGAACAGCAGCGCCTTCTCGGCCTCGGCGCTGTCGGGCACGACCTTGCTCACCGTCACGGTGCCGAGGTCGACGGTCTTGCGGTCGTCCGGCCAGGGCTTGGTGGCGTCGTTGGTCGGGTCGCCCGGCTCGGCGAGCTGGGCCAGCATCCTGAACTTCGCTGGAGTCTTGGCGACCCGCGGGCCGATCTCGGCCATCAGGAAGTTCGGATCGCGCTTGGCCGCCTCCTCGGGAGCGAGGATCTCCTCGCCCTCCACGGGCACGAAGCGGAACCGGAACGGCTGCCGCTTGCCGGCGGCATCCACGAGGATGAAGGCGTTGACGCCGTTATAGGTCTGCCGGGCGAGGCTCGACGGGGTCTTGGCGGTTCCGCCCGCGGTGGCGGCGGCCGGGTGGGCGGCGGCGAAGCGCTCCAGCGCGGTCGGATGGGCGGCCTTCGGGCCGCTCTCGGCGGCGGCCTTGAGGAGGTCGCGGAACTCCTCGCCCGTGGCGACGGGGAAGTACTTCAGCGCGTTGGTGACGACGTCCATCTCCGAGCCGTCGCTCAGCTTGAACTTGAGCGAGAGGCCATGCGGGTTGGCGTCGGCGACGCCGTCCGGGATGGTGGGCACGCCGGTGGCGTCCGAGAACCGGATCGTCACCGGCACCGCCGGCCCCTTGAACAGGGAGGCCTTGCTGAGCCTGGCCGCCTCGGGCGACGGGGTGAAGCTGCCCTCGGCGACCACGCCCTTGGCGTGGTTGGCCCGCGCCCCCGGATGCTTGCCGAACAGCGTGTTCATCACGTCGACCGTCTGCTCGGCGGTGGAGGCCTCCTGGGCCAGGGCCGGCGCGGCCGCCGCGAGCGCGGTGCTCAGCAGGAGGGCGAAACTCGATCTCGAACGCAGCATGGGGAACCTCTCGGCAGCGCGGGCTCTCAGGCCCCGGTCAATGCGGACAGGCCCATCTTCTAGGGAGCCCGGCGCCGGAGGCACAACCAAAAGCTATGTCGCTGCGGAGCGGGGTGTGGGAAAATCGGGTGTCGGTATCGGAGACTGCGGCGCGAACGGAGGGGTCTCGCGCGTCGATGCGGGTGGATGCCGACCCTCTGCGCGCCGTGATGGTCCGCAGCGTGTCGGAAGGGTGTTCCATGCCCCCTCTCCCGTGCGGGAGAGGGTTGGGGTGAGGGATGGGACGGATCAGGATCAAGCGCGCCCGGACCGGGCGGCCAGGAGAGCCTCTTCCGGAGAGGCGTGATCCCTCCCCGTCCCTCTCCGCACGGGAGAGGGGACCCGCGCCTCATTGCGAGGGCCTACCGCGCGCCGCGGTGGAGGTCGCCGTCGATCAGCAGGGCGCTGCGGCTGTCGAGCCGCGAGCGGTATACCTGCAGGTTCTCCATCACCCGCTGCACGTAGTTGCGCGTCTCCGTGAACGGGATGCGCTCCACCCAGTCGATCACGTCGACGTCGCCCTTGCGCGGGTCGCCGTAGGCGTCGATCCACTTCTTCACGTTGCCGCCGCCGGCATTGTAGGAGGCGAAGGCCAGCACGTAGGAGCCGCGCCAATCCTCCATCAGTTCGCCGAGATGGGCCTGGCCGAGCTTGGCGCAGTAGGCGGGATCGCTGGTCAGACGGTCGACGTCGAACGCGGCCGAGACCCGGCGGGCGGTGCGCTGGGCGGTGGCCGGCATCATCTGCATCAGGCCGCGGGCGCCGACGCCCGACTGCGCCCGCGGGTCGAACTGGCTCTCCTGGCGGGCGATGGCGTAGACCATGGCCCGCTCCACCTGCGGGACCGCCGTGAAGGTCTCGTAGGTGGGGATCCCGATCGTCGGGTAGGCGTGGGCGTCGAGCGGCAGGCCGCGCTGGACCGCGAGCTTGCCGATCGCCACCAGGGCGCGCGGATCCTTCATGTCGGTGGCGAGGTCGCCGAGCGCCTGGATCTCGCGCGGGTCGGAGAGGTCCCGGGCGGCGTCGATGTAGAGCGGCAGGGCCAGCTCCTTGATCCCGGCCTCGCCGAGCAGGCGCAGGGCGCGGATGTAGAGCCGTCCGTCGAAGGCCTGCCGCTCCGTGCCCTCGAGGTCCGCGGGTGCGCGGAGCGGCAGGCTGGTCTGGCCGAGCCGCGCCCGCGCCACCTGGCCGTAATAGGCGATCGGCTGGAGGGCCGCCCGCTCGTAGAAGCGCTTGGCCTCCTCCGCCTGACCCAAAGCCTCGGCCGCCCGGCCCTGCCAGTACGCGGCCCGCGCCACCGAGATCGGGCTCTCCGCGACGGTGGCCATCCGGGCGAAATGCTGCGCGGCGCTCGCCGGATCGCCGGCGAAGCGCAGGGCGATCCAGCCGGCGTGGAACTCGGCCTCGATCCGCTTCTCGGGCGTGCGTGCCGCCTGCCCGCTCGCCACCGCGTAGGCGATCCTGGCGTCGCCGAGGTCGAGGAGCTTGCGCGCCACGATCCGGCGCTCGACCCACCACTCGTCGCCGTCGACCAGCACGTCCGGGTTGCTCGGCGCCGCGGCGAGCACGGCGGCGGCGGCTTCGGGCTTGTCGGCCCGGCGGAAATACTGCGCCCGGGAGAAGATGTAGGAGGCGTCGCTGCGCAGCGACGGCGGCACCGCGGCGAGCGCGGCCGCGGCGCCGGAGGACTTGTCCTCCACGGCCCGGCGGGCGCGCACGAGGCTGGCATAGGCGCCGCCGGCGTAGCCGGCCGCCCGGCCGGCGCTCTCCCAATCGTCCTTCAGGAGCGCCCGCTCCATCCGGTAGCGGTGGTCGACCCGGGTGAGCGTGTCCGGGAAGGCGTCGAGCACCTTGGCCTCCAGGCTCCGGCCGAAGCTCTCGGTGCGCCAGAGGTCGCGCACCATCTCGGCGGCGTCGGCCTCGCAGCCGTCCGCGCGGAGCGCGAGCGCCAGGGCGAACTTGCCCGGCGCGCTCGACGGCTTCGCCGTGGCGAAGAAGGCCCGCACCGTCGCGGGGGATTTCCGCTCGGAGAGCAGCGCCTCCTCGGCCCGGCGGCGCAGCAGCGGGCCGGCCGGCCAGTCCGGATTGGCCCGGACGAAGGCGATCGTGCGGTTGAAGCCGATGCCGGCGCCCGCGCGGATCGCCACCCATTCGAGCAGCGCCTTCGCGGCCGGATCGGTGAAGGTGTCGCGCATCCGGTCGCCGTCGGCGACCCGGCCCTTGCGGTAGAGGTCGATGGCGCCGCGCAGCAGCGTCGGGTCGGTGTCGCCGGAGATCTTCGGCCGCGCCGGATCCGGCACCTCGGGCACCGGCGCCGCCGGGGTGACGGCGGCGTCGGGCAGCGGGAAGGCCACCGGGGCATCGGGATCGGCGGAGGCGTAGGCCGAGGCCGCGGCCGGCAGCGTCCGTGCGGGCTCCTCGCCCTTGTCGTCGCCGCCGGAGGCATGGACCGGATCGAGCTTCAGGGCGTCGGCGGCGACCGGGTCGGCGGCCTTGACGGCCTGCGCGCCCCGGACCTGCGCGGTGGAGAGGGCGGCGTCGCTCGCCGGCGGGGTCGGCTGCGAGGCTGGCGGAGTCGCGGACGCCTCGGGGCCGGCTTGGCCGGCCGGGCCGGCCAGCGCGACGCCGACGGTGGCGAGGAGCGCGGCGGCGGTGAGGGACGTGCGCTTCGGGGCCGGATGCGAGGCCGCGGATCGGGTCACGAATTCCCCCTGCTGATCATCGAAGCGGGAAAGGTCGAGGTTGCGGCGGCGACCATTAAGATCGCGTTAACCGTCGCCACGATCTGTTTGCGCGCCGTGGCGCGACCGCCTATGTCTGCCCGTCCGCGCCCGTCAGGTGCGGACCCTGCGCGGCGCCGAGAACGCCGATTTCCCAATTGGGACCCTTTGGGACGCCTGAGATGACCGAGATGACCGGGAGCCGCCTGCGGGGCTCGCTCACCGCGCTTGTGACGCCCTTCCGCGACGGGGCCTTCGACGAGGCCGCCTTCCGGAAATTCGTGCGCTGGCAGATCGAGCAGGGCAGCCACGGCCTCGTGCCCACCGGTACCACCGGCGAGAGTCCGACCCTGACCCATTCCGAGCACGACCGGGTGGTCGAGGCCTGCATCGACGAGGCGGGCGGGCGCGTGCCGGTCGTGGCGGGCGCGGGGTCCAATTCCACCGCCGAGGCGGTCGAGCGGGCGCAGCACGCCGAGCGCGCGGGTGCCGACGCCGTCCTGGTGGTGACGCCGTACTACAACAAGCCGACGCAGGCGGGCCTCTACGCTCACTTCAAGGCCGTCAACGATGCGGTCGGCATTCCGATCATCATCTACAACATCCCGCCGCGCTCCGTCGTCGACATGAGCGTCGAGACGATGGCCCGGCTCTTCGAGTTGAAGAACATCGCCGGCGTGAAGGATGCGACCGCCAAGATCGACCGCGTCAGCCAGCAGCGTCAGGCCATGGGGCCGAACTTCCTCCAGCTTTCGGGCGAAGATGCGACGGCGCTCGGCTACAACGCCCAGGGCGGCCACGGCTGCATCTCGGTGGTGGCGAACGTCGCGCCCCGCCTCTGCGCCGACCTGCAGGAGGCGACGCTCGCGGGCGACTACGCCAAGGCGCTGACCCTCCAGGACCGGCTGTTCCCGCTCCAGACGGGGCTGTTCGCCGAGGCCAACCCGGCGCCGGTGAAGTACGCGCTGTCCCGGCTCGGCCACATGAAAGACGAGCTGCGCCTGCCGCTGGTGCCGGTGACCGAGCCCACGAAGCGGATCGTGGACGACGCCCTGCGCCACGCCGGCCTGCTGGTGGACTGAGGGAAGTCACGCATCATGGCCCCGAAACCGGAGCCCAGTCGGCGCATCGTCGCCGACAACCGCGCCGCGCGCTATCACTACACGATCGAGGACACGCTCGAGGCCGGCATCGCGCTGACCGGCACCGAGGTGAAGTCCCTGCGCGGCGGCAAGGCGACGATCGGCGAGGCCTATGCGGGCCCCTCCGGCAACGACCTGATGCTGTTCAACGCCTATATCCCGGAATACCTGGAGGCGAACCGCTTCAACCACGACACCAAGCGCCCGCGCCGGCTGCTGCTGCACCGCCGCCAGATCAACAAGCTGATCGGCGCGACCCAGCGCCAGGGCTACACGGTGGTGCCGCTGAAGATCTACTTCAACGACAAGGGGCGCGCGAAGGTCGAGCTCGGCCTCGGCAAGGGCAAGCAGGCCCACGACAAGCGCGAGGCGGTCAAGGAGCGCGACTGGCAGCGCGACCGGGCGCGCCTGCTGCGGGACCGAGGCTGAGGCCGGCCCGTCATCGCGAGCGGTGCGCTTCCGGATGGCTTCGCTCCGCGCGCAAAGACCGATAGCGAGGCGCGGGCGCCGAGCCGGGAGGAGCCATCCATGCCAGCCACCCACGACGTCCTGCCCGACGGCCTGCCCGTGCCGGTCGACGACGGCGCGGCCGATCATCTCCGCGGGATGCGCCTGCCCGACGTGGCGCTCACCGCCACGGACGGCCGCACGGTCTCGCTGGCGCGGCTGCCCGGCCGCACCGTGGCCTACGCCTATCCGCGCACCGGCGAGCCGGGGCAGCCCGGCCTCACGCCCGACTGGGACGCGATCCCCGGCGCCCGAGGCTGCACGCCCCAGGCCTGCGATTTCCGCGACCATCACGCCGAGCTCAAGGCGCGCGGGGTGGCGCAGGTCTACGGCCTCTCGACCCAGACGAGCGCCTACCAGCAGGAGGCGGCCGAGCGCCTGCGCCTGCCCTTCCCGCTGCTGGCCGATCCGCACCGGGCCTTCGCGATGGCGGCGCGCCTGCCGGTCTTCGAGGCCGGCGGGCAGGTTCTGCTGCGTCGGCTCACACTGGTGATCGACGACGGCGTGGTCAGCCAGCTGTTCTACCCGGTCTTCCCGCCGGACCGGAGCGCCCGGCAGGTCCTCGACTGGCTCGACGGGACCGGCGCCTGAGGCGCTACTCCTCCTCGGCCTCCGGCTGGCGGATGCCGTAGCGGTTCTCCAGGCCGGGATTCCCGCGGCCCTCCCCGCGGTAACGGCTCGGTGCCTCGCCGGAGGTGCGGGCCGGACGCTCGCTGGGCTCCCGGCCGATCCGCCCCGCGAGGCTCGCGAGGTCCACGAACTCGTCGGCCTGCCGCCGCAACTCGTCGGAGATCATCGCCGGCTGGGTCTGGATGGTGGAGATCACCGTCACCTTGACCCCGCGCCGCTGCATCGCCTCGACCAGCGAGCGGAAATCGCCGTCGCCCGAGAACAGGATCATGTGGTCGATATGCGGGCTGAGCTCGAGGGCGTCGATCGCCAGCTCGATATCCATGTTGCCCTTGTACTTCCGCCGCCCCATCGAGTCCGTGAATTCCTTCACGGGCTTGGTCACGACGCGGTAGCCGTTGTAGTCGAGCCAGTCGATCAGCGGCCGGATCGAGGAATATTCCTGATCCTCGATCATGGCTGTGTAGTAGAACGCGCGCAGGAGGTTCTCGCGCGACTGAAATTCCTTGAGCAGCTTCTTGTAATCGATATCGAAACCGAGGGCCTTGGTGGTGGCGTAGAGGTTGGCGCCGTCGATGAAGACGGCGCTGCGTTGGGTGGCTGGCATGAACAGGTCAAATCCCGAAAAATCGTGGGTGACAGAAATCGTCTGAACAAACGGCCAGGTCCGCCCGGGGGCGGAGGGCCAGGCGTGCGCCGCGGTCGCGGTTGTCACGCTCTGCAATCCGGGGTGGCACAGCGCGGCCCTCGATCCGCGCCCGCCACCCTGGCTGCCGGACCATTCGTTTCAAACGCGCCCGTGTCAAGCAGAGCACGGACGCGTGCAGCCCCGAAGACCTGGAGCAAGGGGTCGGAAAGATTGATCGACACAGGCTTTTGCGACGAACAACGAGAGTTAGGGAAGTTGATCCCGTAAACCTCAGATGCATGGCGCCGGGGCGCCCGGCCTCACCCGTTCACGCGCTCGACGCTGTTGACCGGGCGCTTGCCGCGCAACTCGGCGATGATGGCGTTGAGATGCTGGAGGTCCCAGACCGAGAGGTCGATGGTGATGTCGGTGAAGTCCTGCGTGCGCCGCTTCATCGAGATGTTGTCGATGTTGCCGTCGTGGTCGGCGATCACCTGGGCGATCTGGGCGAACACGCCCGGCTCGTTGATCGACTTGAGCGCGAGGCGCGCGGGGAAGCGCTCGCCGCCGAGCGCCTCCGTGTCCCAGCGGACATCGAGCCAGCGCTCCGGCTCGTTGTCGAAGGCGGCGAGCGCCGCCGACTGGATCGGGTAGACGGTGACGCCGACCCCGGGCGTCAGGATGCCGACGATCCGGTCGCCCGGGACCGCGCCGCCGTTCGGCGCGAAGGTCACCGGGAGGTCGCCCGCAAGACCCCGGATCGGGATCGCGTCGCTCCGGTCCTCGGCCTGTCCCTCCTTGCCCTCGGCGCCCGGGAAGGTGAGCCGCATGGTCTGGTCGGCCGAGCGGACGAGGCGGCCCGCCCCGCTGGCGGCCCCTTGCGCGGCAGAGGGCCGGCGCTCGTCGCGATGGTCGGGATAGACGGCGCGGACGACGTCGCCCGAGAACATCTCGCCGCGCCCCACGGCGGCGAACACGTCCTCGGTGGTGGCGCGGGCGAGCCGCGGCAGGGCGCCCCGGAGCTTGTCCTCCGAGAAGGTCTTGGCCGCGCGCTCGAAGGCCCGGTCCAGGATCTGGCGTCCGAGCCCGGCATATTGCCGTCGCACGGCCGCCCGAGTCGCCCGCCGGATCGCCGCGCGGGCCTTGCCGGTCACCACCAGGGATTCCCAGGCCGCCGGGGGCGATGCCCCGTCCGAGCGGCTGATTTCGACCTCGTCGCCGTTGGCGAGTTCGTGCAACAGCGGCGCCATCCGGCCGTTGATCTTGGCGCCGACCGCGGTGTTGCCGACATCGGTGTGGACCGCGTACGCGAAGTCGATCGGCGTCGCGCCCCGCGGCAGGGCGATCAGCCGGCCCTTCGGGGTGAAGCAGAACACCTGGTCCTGGAACAGCTCCAGCTTGGTGTGCTCCAGGAATTCTTCCGGACTGTCGCCCTCGGCGAGCAGCTCGATGGTCCGGCGGAGCCACTGATAGGCGCCACTCTCGGCCGCCAGCCGCGGATGGACGCTGCCCTCGGTCCGCCCGGCCTCCTTGGCGAGGTCCTTGCCGAGTTCCTTGTAATGAGCGTGGGCCGCGATGCCGTATTCGGCGATGTCGTCCATGGCGCGGGTCCGGATCTGCAGCTCGACGCGCTGGCTCTTCGGCCCGATCACTGTGGTGTGGATCGAGCGATAATCGTTCTGCTTCGGCGTCGAGATGTAGTCCTTGTACCGGCCCGGGACCATCGGCCAGCTGGTATGGACGATGCCGAGCGCCGCGTAGCAATCCTGCACGGTGTCGACGACCACGCGGAAGCCGAAGATGTCGGAGAGCTGCTCGAAGGCGACGGATTTCCGCTCCATCTTCGACCAGATCGAGAACGGGCGCTTCTGCCGGCCGCTCACCTCGGCGGTGATCCCCTGCGCGCCGAGCTTGTCGGTGAGCACCTGCGCGATGGTCTCGACCACGCTCTCGGATTTGGCGGTGAGCCGGGTCAGGCGCTGGGTGATGGTGGCGTAGACGTCGGGCTCCAGGTTGCGGAAGGCCAGATCCTCCAGCTCCTCGCGCAGCTCCTGCATGCCCATGCGGCCGGCGAGCGGCGCGTAGATGTCGAGCGTCTCCTGCGCGATGCGGTGGCGCTTGTCCTCCCGCATGTGCTGGAGGGTGCGCATGTTGTGCAGGCGGTCGGCAAGCTTGACGAGGAGCACCCGCACATCGGCGGCCACGGCGAGCAGCAGCTTGCGGAAGTTCTCGCCCTGCGCCGCCTGCTTGGAGACGAGATCGAGGCGCTTCAGCTTGGTCAGGCCGTCGACCAGCGCGCCGATCTCCGATCCGAACAGCCGGCGGATCTCTTCCAGCGTCGCCTCGGTGTCCTCCACGGTGTCGTGCAGGACCGCCGCCACGATGGTGGCGTCGTCGAGATGCAGGTCCGTGAGGATGGCGGCGACTTCGAGCGGGTGGGCGAAGAACAGGTCGCCCGAGGCGCGCTTCTGCGTGCCGTGCGCCTGCATGGCGTACACGTAGGCGCGGTTGAGCAGCGCCTCGTCGGCGGCCGGGTTGTAGCGCTTGACCCGCTCCACGAGTTCGTACTGGCGCATCATCCGCCGGGACGGAGCGGGCGCTTCCTGGGTCGTGCGTGGGGTCGGGATCACGCGCGATTGTTCCGCAACAGCCGTGCCGGCGCCAGTCCCCGGCGTCGGAGGGGTGCCGGCTGCGGACGGGCCGGCCGCGGAACGAGAGAACCCGGCGTCTCCGCCGGGTCCGGTCTCGGTCAGGTCCTGCGCATCCAGGCCCACGCCGTCAGGCTCACTCGCCCTCGTCGTCGGTCTCGACCGGCGGGGCGAGGTTCTCGAGACCGCGCAGGAGGTCCTCCTCGCTCATGCGGTCGAACTGGACCGCCGCATCGTCGCTGGAGGATTGGGGCGCCACCGCGGCGGCGGCCGGCGAGCTCGACAGCAGCGGCACGGTCTCGGCCTCCGGCTCGTCCACCTCGACGTATTTCTGCATCGAGTGGATCAGCTGCTCCTTGAGATCGTCGGCCGTGATCGTCTCGTCGCCGATCTCGCGCAGGGCGACGACCGGGTTCTTGTCGCGGTCGCGGTCGATCGTCAGCGGGGCGCCGGCGGCCAGGAGGCGGGCCCGGTGGCTCGCCAGCAGCACCAGCTCGAAGCGGTTCTCGACCTTCTCGATGCAGTCTTCGACGGTGACGCGCGCCATGCGGGGCGGCTCCTTAGGCTTGAGCGACGGATGATGTCGGGTATGGGGTCACTCTACACCGGATGCCGTTGTGCAACAAGCACAGCGGGTTGCGCAGGGCGCGCGTCCGGCGAGCGTGCCGGTCCGGTCGACCCGGCGCCCGTGTGGCACGTCGATGCGGCGCCATGGTGCGGCGCATTGTTGACACCCGCGGCCGCGGGTGCGAGTGCGCGCGCCATTCCAGAGTTTCGGCCGACACGGGCGGCGTTCGCGCGCCGACCGATGGCGGCGATCAGGACGCAACATGCGCGCACTCATTTTTCCCGGCCAGGGCAGCCAGGCGGTCGGCATGGCGCGGGACCTTGCGGAGGCCTTCCCGCAGGCCAGGGCCGTGCTCGACGAGGTCGATGCCGCCCTGAGCCAGAACCTGTCGCGGCTGATGTTCGAGGGGCCGGCCGAGGAGCTGACCCTCACCACCAATGCCCAGCCGGCGCTGATGGCGGCCAGCCTCGCGGTGCTGCGCGTGCTGGAGGCCGAGCGCGGGCTCGACCTTGAGCGCGACGTCGCCTGCGTCGCCGGCCATTCGCTCGGCGAATACGCGGCGCTCGCGGCCGCCGGAAGCCTCACCGTGGCGGATGCCGCCAGGCTGCTGCGCCTGCGGGGCGAGGCCATGCAGGAGGCGGTGGCGCCGGGCGCGGGCGCCATGGCGGCGCTGATCGGCACCGACCTCGAGGCCGCCCGGTCCGTCGCCGAGGCGGCGGCCGACGAGGCCGGCGGCGGCGCGGTCTGCGACGTCGCCAACGACAATGGCGGCGGGCAGGTGGTGCTCTCCGGCGACCGCCCGGCCGTCGAGCGCGCCATCGGCATCGCCACCAGCCGCGGGATCAAGCGCGCCGTGATGCTCAACGTCTCGGCACCGTTCCATTGCCGCCTGATGGCCCCGGCCGCCGAGGCCATGGCCCGGGCGCTGGCCGGCGTCACCCTGAAGGCCCCGCGCGTCACCCTCTACGCCAATGTCGCGGCCGCCCCGGTCGCCGATCCGGAGGCGGTCCGCGCGGCCCTGGTCGAGCAGGTCACCGGCACCGTGCGCTGGCGCGAGAGCGTCGCCACCATGGCGGGATCGGGCGTCGACCGGTTCTATGAACTCGGCGCCGGCAAGGTCCTGACCGGCCTCGTCAAGCGCATCGCGCCCCAGGCGTCGGCCACCGCGATCGGCACCCCCGCGGACGTCGCCGCCTTCGCGCTCTGATCCCACAGGAGCCCCG
Organism: Methylobacterium sp. P1-11; assembly: GCF_008329595.1. Taxonomy (NCBI): domain Bacteria; kingdom Pseudomonadati; phylum Pseudomonadota; class Alphaproteobacteria; order Hyphomicrobiales; family Methylobacteriaceae; genus Methylobacterium; species Methylobacterium sp. P1-11. The sequence goes on along the minus strand of NZ_NPKS01000003.1, from coordinate 171,481 downwards.
CATGTTCGATCTCACCGGCCGCAAGGCCCTCGTCACCGGCGCGACCGGCGGTCTCGGCCAGGCGATCGCCCGGGCGCTGCACGCCCAGGGCGCCACCGTGGCGCTGTCGGGCACGCGCCCGCAGGCCCTGGAGGCGCTGGCGGCCGAACTCGGCGAGCGCGCGAGTCCCGTCGCGGCCGACCTCTCCGACAAGGACTCGGTCGAGGGACTCGTGCCGGCCGCGGAGGCCGCGATCGGCCCGCTGGACATCCTCGTGAACAATGCCGGCATCACCCGCGACAACCTCTTCATGCGGATGAAGGACGAGGAGTGGGAGCAGGTGATCGCCGTCAACCTCACCGCCGCCTTCCGGCTGTCGCGGGCCGCCGTGAAGGGCATGATGCGCCGCCGCTCCGGGCGGATCGTCAATATCGGCTCGGTGGTCGGCTCGACCGGCAATCCCGGCCAGGGCAACTACGCCGCCGCCAAGGCCGGCCTCGTCGGCATGACCAAGGCGCTCGCCGCCGAGGTCGCCTCCCGCGGGATCACGGTCAACTGTATCGCGCCGGGCTTCATCAGCTCGCCCATGACCGACTCCCTCAACGAGAAGCAGCGCGAAGGTATCCTCGCCCGCGTGCCCGCCGGGCGCCTCGGCGAGGGGTCGGAGGTCGCGGCGGCCTGCATCTACCTCGCCTCCGCGGAAGCCGCCTACGTCACCGGCCACACGCTGCACGTGAATGGCGGGATGGCCATGTACTAGAGAGCGTATACCGGTCCTGGACTTGCGAAGACTGCTTGCGAATCACCCCCGCCGACACGCAAGTGCCACACCCATGAAGGCTTTCTGAACGGGCCCTCGCCAGGGCGGGAACCCTGTGCTACCACGCCCCGCAGCCGTACAGGGGGTTGACGGTTCAGCGGGTTTTCAGTCCAAGGCCTTCCGGCGGGGGCGTCCCGGCTCACGCGCCGGTTCACCTCAGAAGCACGCGCGATCGGACACCGGCCCGTCACAACAAGCCCGCAAGGGCGCGACGCGGCCACGGCACCACCCCGAGAAGACTGACAGACCAAAAGGACGAGGACGGAAGACCGATGAGCGATATCGCTGAGCGCGTGAAGAAGATCGTCGTCGAGCACCTGGGCGTGGAGCCCGAGAAGGTGGTCGAGAGCGCCAACTTCATCGACGACCTCGGTGCCGACAGCCTCGACACGGTCGAGCTGGTCATGGCCTTCGAGGAGGAGTTCAACGTCGAGATCCCGGACGACGCTGCCGAGACGATCCAGACGGTCGGCGACGCCGTGAAGTTCCTGGAAAAGAACTCCGCCGCCTGAGGCGCCGGGGACCGGGTTTGACGCGGCGCGGGTGAGGCGAAACAGCCCCCGCGCCGTTATGCGTTTCAAGGCTCGGAGTCGTGACGGGTCCCGGCGGGACCGATTCCGTCTCCGAGGACGTTAGGACGATGCGCGACCGCGGCGGTGCCGGCGGGGCGGCGCCTCAAGACGGGACAGGGCACATGCGGCGGGTGGTGGTCACGGGTCTGGGGATGGTCACGCCGCTCGGCAGCGGGGTGGCGCACACCTGGAGCCGGCTGATCGCGGGCGACAGCGGCGCCGGCCCGATCCGCGGCTTCGAATCCGCCGACCTGCCCTGCCGGATCGCCGCGCAGGTCCCCTTCGGCGACGGCACCGACGGCACCTTCAACCCCGACGCGGTGATGGAGCCCAAGGAGCAGCGCAAGGTCGATCCGTTCATCGTCTACGCGATGGCGGCGGCCGACGAGGCGCTGAAGGACGCCGGCTGGGCGCCCAAGAGCCACGAGGACCAATGCGCCACCGGCGTGCTGATCGGCTCCGGCATCGGTGGCATCGGCGGCATCTACGACGCCTCCGTGACCCTGCACGAGAAGGGTCCGCGCCGCATCTCGCCGTTCTTCATCCCGGGCCGGATCATCAACCTCGCCTCGGGCCAGGTCTCGATCGCGTACGGCCTCAAGGGCCCCAACAACGCCGTGGTCACGGCCTGCTCCACGGGCGCCCACGCCATCGGCGATGCGAGCCGCCTCATCGCGCTCGGCGACGCCGACGTGATGGTGGCGGGCGGCGCCGAGTCCCCGGTGAACCGCCTCTCGATCGCGGGCTTCTCCGCCTGCCGGGCGCTGACCACGGGCTTCAACGACACGCCGGAGAAGGCGTCGCGCCCCTACGACCGGGACCGCGACGGCTTCCTCATGGGCGAGGGCGCCGGCATCGTGGTGCTGGAGGAATACGAGCACGCCAAGGCGCGCGGCGCGAAGATCTACGCCGAGGTGGTGGGCTACGGCCTCTCGGGCGACGCCTACCACATCACCTCCCCCTCCCCGGACGGCGACGGCGCCTTCCGCTGCATGAGCGCGGCGGTGAAGCGGGCCGGGATCTCGCCGGCCGAAATCGGCTACATCAACGCCCACGGCACCTCGACGCCCATGGGCGACGAGCTGGAGCTGAAGGCCGTGGAGCGCCTCCTGGGCGACGCCGCCGCGGGAGCGACCATGTCGTCGACCAAGAGCTCGGTGGGCCACCTGCTGGGCGCGGCCGGCTCGGTCGAGGCGATCTTCTCGATCCTCGTCCTGCGCGACGGCGTGATCCCGCCGACGCTCAACCTCGACAACCCCTCGGTCGAGACGAAGATCGATCTGGTGCCGTTCGAGGCGAAGCGGAAGCAGGTGGACGTCGTGCTGTCGAACTCGTTCGGGTTCGGGGGGACGAATGCCAGCTTGGTGATGCGGCGGGTCGCATAAGAGCGTCGCCGGTTCACTCCGATACGCTCTGCAAGTCTTCCAGAAACTCTGGCCGTGATCGGGCGCACGAATACTTCGGCGCTCCTGCAGAGGGCGCCACGTGGAAGGTGACGGGCCGTGCTCGCCCGTGCGGTAGGGGGCCTGGCATGGGCCTGAAGATTGCGGGGCGTGCGCCGATGTGACGAGCCCCGTGGAAGCCGTTGCCCGGAAGGCCGAACGGGTCAGGATCGTCTGGCGCCCCTCGCATTGCCCGCGCCGAGGGCGCGTCCAAGAAGAAATACTTCCGGCCTGCAGCTTTTCAGTCGATCAATGCGAGCGTTTCTTAGACGGCTTGGCAAAATCTGCGGACGGTTACTGAGCTGCGTGCAGAATGCCGCCTCGGATCCGGCACTCGCGCCCGCGTAGACGCTCTTCCCGAAATCCGCGACGCTGGTTGCGCGAAGCTTGTGAGCGATATTCCGATCTCGCTCTCATCCTGGGGTGCTGCGCAGAAATCTCGAAGGAGCCCTCCAGAACGCGCTGTGATCCCCGGAGGCCTCCTTCGGGGCCTCCGCTGCGCTTCGGCACATCAGGATGAGAGAAGGACTTGGATTCTTGTCACATGAACTGTTGTTCTAGAGAAATCCTAGGTTCCAACAGGGTTTCTGGCTGCGGAGAAGCAGCAATAGCTTGATCGCTACCACCCCCGCCGCTCGTCCGCCCCCGGCACCCGCCCCTGCGGGGTGAGCGTGTGCACCACCTCGGGCAGCGCCTGGGCGAGCTGCGACAGCAGCGTCTCGCGGTCCATCCCGGTCTGGCATTGAAGGGTGTCCACCGTGTCGGGGCCGAGCGCCCGGGCGAGCTGGTCCGGGGCTACCGGGCGGTTGGCGCCATGGCCGATCCAGGACTCGATCACGTCGCCGAGGCCGCCCTGGCGGAACCGGTCGACCAGCCCGTCGAGGCCGCCGAGATCGCCCTGCCCGTCGGGGCCGGCGCGGCTCGGGGCCGGGGCCTCGCCCGGGCCGTCGAGCATGTCGGACAGATCCGAGAAATCGCCCGGCGGCAGCGACCGGTCCACCGGACCGTCCGGGCCGCTGTCGCGGCGGCCGCCATACTGGTCCCAGCCGCCGATATCGCCTGTGTCGTCGGAGCGGCGTCCACCGGCATCCGCCGGATGCTGGCCGGGATCGCGTCCGTAAGGTCCGGCGCCGCCGGAGCGGTCGGCCTCTGGGCCCGGCTCACCCTGGCGCCCGCGCCCGAAAATGTCGCCGAATCCGCCGCTGGCGCCCTTGGCAAGCAGCAGCATCAGCAGCGCCTTCACCAGGGGCGACATGCCCCCGGAGCCCTGCTTCTGCCCGCCGAACACCTGACCCAGCACGCCCCCGATCGCCGATTCGAGCAGTCCCATGCGCGTCTCCCCCCAAGGTTCGGGCCTGACGAGCCCGGGCGAACAACAATCCGGCGCGGGCGCGGGTTGCCTCGCTCAGCGGCCCGGATGGGTGAGCGCGGCCTGCGTGGTGCTGGCGGCCGTGGTGGCGTCGGCGGGCTCGACCAGCGGCACCGTCGCGGCCGAGAGGATCAGTCCGGCCAGGAACAGGCCGGTGGCGGCGGCGCCGGCGCGGGGGCGCGGCAGGCGGACGGCGCGGCGTTTCGCGGGATGGGGACGTTCGACGGTCCTGGGCATCGCGGCCTCTCCGGGTTCGGGGCGGGCCCTCGGGGCCCTGTTGCCGGAGGAACGCTGTCGGGGGGCGGACCGGTTCCCGGAGCTTAGGTCCGGATGACGAGGTGGCGCCCCAGCGCCCCGAGGGCGCAGGCCCCGCAATAGACCGGCAGGATCAGGGCCGCGCCATCGAGCCACAGGCCGGCCACGCCCGGTACGAACCCGGCAATTGCCGCCGCGGCCACGAGCCCCGCGATCACGCAGAGGCCCAGCGAGGCGGCGAGCCGGGCCGGCCAGCCGACCAGCCCCCCGACCGCGAGGCCGAGCGCGGCCGCCCCGGCGAGCCCGGGCCAGAATCCGGCGAGCAGCAGCGTCACGGCCGTGCGGCCTCCCTGGGGGCGCGATGGTGGCGCGCGGATGGGCGCGGCCCGGCTTGCGGGCGCGCGGCGGAGTGGGCGTTCCTCACGGAAGCAACGCGAAGACGACGGGTCCGGCCGGCCCGTCCGGCCCGGCGCTCACCTGTTCCGGTCGGGCGCCGGCCTGGAGTAGATACTCCACCACCGCCTGGGCCCGCAGGCGCGGCAGATCGGGCGGCGGCTCGTCGGAGGTCTCGGCGGGCTTCTTCGCCGCCTTGCCGGGGGCGGCCGGCTCCTTCTTGGGCGGGTCTTTCCTGGACGGGGCCGTCTTGGGCGAGTCTGTCTTGGGCGAGTTCGCCTTGCCGGCCTCGGCCTTGCCGCGATCCTGGCCGTCTCCTTTGGCCGTCTCCTTCTCGGCCGGGGCGGGTTTCCCGGGCGTCGCGGGCTTGGCATGAGCCTCCGGCTTGGCCGCGTCTGCGACCCGGGTCGGCTCGGCGGCGGGGGCGCCCTCCCCCGCGGCCGGTCCGGCGGCCGGAGTCGCCGGCGGCTTGGTCGGATCGGCGGGGCCGGAGACCGCGATGCGCAGCGACGGGCAGGTCTTTGCCAGAGCGGCGAGCGCGTCGAGGGCCGGGTAGAAGGCGGGCGTCAGCACGGCGCCACCCGCGGGGAAGTGCAGATCCGCGCCCGCGAGAGCGGCGGCGAAGTCGGTGCGGCAGGTCGCGGAATCGCGCCGCTCCGCCGCGTCCCGGGCCGTGACGCTGGCCTGTCCGGTCCAGCCGGGGGGTAGCACCTCGGCCAGCCGGTCTGGGGTGCGGGCGGCGCCCTCCCGGTAGAGGCTCTCGCCGGTGAGCGTCAGGGCGCGGTCCGAGACCGAGACGGTCCCGTCCGCGAGGTTCGTCACCAGCGGGGCAGCGGCCGCCAGCGCGTCGCCGAGATCCGCGGGCGCGCCGTCGGCGAGGCGGGTGCGGTCGATGACCGGCTCCCGGAACAGGCGCGGGCGCAGGGCGGCGAGCACCCGCTCCCGGGTCGCGGTGTCCGGCAGGTGGCCGGTGAGGGTCACGGACTCGGCGGTCCGGCGGATCGCGACCCGGTAGGGCGAGAGCGGCCGCGCCGTGAGCGCAACCCGCCCGGCCGCCACCCCGGCGGGCCGGCCATCGCGCATCAGCGCCTCCGCGTCGGGAAGCGCCTGCCCGTCGATGGCGTCGCCGGTCACCGAGATCGCCCCGTCCACGAAGGCGACCTGGCCGGACTGGATCAGCTCGGCGAGCTTGAACGCGAAGGCGATGAGGCTCTTCGGCTCGATCGCCGGGTCGAGCCCCCGGGCGGCCAGGAGCCGGTCCTCCACGGTTCCGCCCGCGGCGGCCTCGGTGGCGGTGCGCAGGGCGGACTCGCGGTCGGCCGCCGAGGGGGCGAAGCCGTCGAGGACGATGCCCCGGGCCGATTTCTCCACGGCGAACCGGTATGCGGCCACCTTGGGCGGCAGGATCTCGATCCGCCCGATGCTGAACCCCTCCGGCGGGTCCGACAGGGCCGCCCGCAGGGCCTCGTAGGCCGGCACGTCGAGCGCCTCGCCGGACAAGCTGAGCACGGTGTCGCTGAGCGCTGCGCGCCCGCCCTTGGCGAGGCCGGAGAGCCGGGCTGCCAGGAACGCGGCTGCGCTGGCGAAATCCGGCGGCGCACCCCGGGCGGCGCGGGCGGCGTCGTCGAGGCTGGTGCCGGGATTCACCGCGCCGGTGATCCGCGCCTCCAGGGCCCGCCGGCCGATCTCCACCGGGCGGCTACCTTCCAGGGCGATCTGGTTCGTGCCCGTGCGGATCGCCGCCCACTGGAAGGGCGTCGCGGTCTCCACGATCCCGACCTCGGAGACGATGCGGCGGGGGCCCTCCAGGGCGGCGAGGCGGGACAGGATTGTGGCGCGTTCGGCGACGTCCGGCGCCTCGCCGGCCGCCACGAGGTCGCGGCCGCTGGCCGCGAGCCGGAGCCAGGGCTCGCCGGTGGCGGTGGCCGTGCCGGACACGATCGCCGCACCCTCGGCCGCGAGCCCTTCGGCGATGCGCGGGGCGGCGTAGAGGGTCGCGCTCGCCCAGATCAGCGCGAGCGCCGGCAGGCCGGCGAGCCAGCCGGCGCTGCGCAAGCCTTGGGCGAGAGTTTCGGGCAACGGCACGATCGCAGGTTTAGGCGGATCCGGCCGGGAGAGCACACCGCCTTTCCGGCAGCATGAAGGCCGGCGGCGCGCTTTCCCCATCTGTGCCGCCGCTCCGCGTCTCTGGGCCGCCGGAACCGACCGGATGGCCCTCTGTTTCCGGCAGGAAACCTTCCCGCCCCTTTTTCTGCCTCCGGGCGGCCCTTTGCCTAGGGAGCGTGCCATGCGGACCATCCTCGCTGCCGCCCTGCTGCTGCCGATCGCCGTCCCGGCCTCGGCACAGAGCCTGTCGGCCACCGCGACGGTGCCGAATTCGGCCGCGCTGGAACCGCTGACTCCTATCGCCAATCCGGGCCAGCTCAGCCTCGGTGGCGGCTCCACCACCGGGCCTTTCCCGACCGTCTCGGCGCAGACCGGCGGCCTGGTGAATGCCGGCCAGCTCAGCTTCGGCGGCGGAGGCGGCGGAGGCGCTGGCCGCATCGGGTCATCGGCCGGGGTGTCGGCCGGGACGACGCTTGGGGCCTCGACCGCCGGATCGGCCACCCCGGGCCAGCTCGGCGTCCTGGGTTCATCCGCGACCGGCGGTGCCGGTGTCACCCGTTCGACACTCGGGACTGGCGGGACGATCGGAGCCACCGGCGCACGCAGCGGCCTCGGCACGGCCGCGCGTTCGGGATCGGGCTCGACCACCGCCGGGAGCATCCAGTCGCCGACCATCGGCACGGGCGGCCTCGGGGGCGGATCGGGCCTCTCGCTCGGCCTGGGTTCCGGTGGCACGAACACCGCCGTGCCAGTGACGTTCCTGGGGGGGGCCGGCTCGGTCGCCGGCCCTGCCACGGGCCTGAGCGGTGTCGGAACCCTCGGACCCTCGCTCGCGGCGGGCTCGTCCAGCGTCGCCGGCTCAGCTGGCCTGGGGAGCGGAGTGGCCGACGCAGCCGAGATCGGAGCGTCCGGCACCGCCCTGTCTACCGACAGGCTGTTCGGCTTGTTCGGGTTCGGCACCGCCGTGAGTTCAAGCGTGGGCGGGACGATTGCGGGCACGGCCGGCGCGAGCGGGATCGGCACGGGCGGGGTCGGGATCGCGGGCAGTTCCGGGCTGCGCGCCGACGATCCGGTCCCGTCGACCCGGATTCTCCCGTCCGGCGGTGGAGCGGTCGGCGGCGCCGGAATCGGCGGCGCGGCGGCCGCGCCGGTCCGGACCGGCGACCTCTGCAGCGGGCCCTTCGCCGAAGCCTGCCTCGGCCAGGGGTTCTGAACCGCGGCCGTGTCCGGAACCGCGCCGAACCGGTGCCGTTCCTTCAGTTCCGGCACCTCGGCCGGGACAGGAGTCAGAGATGAACGTCATTCTGGGCCGCGTCTCGCTTGCGGCCGCCCTCGTTCTGGGCGTCTCGGGTGCCGCCCTGGCGCGCGATGCCGGGCCCAAGGCGCACGGTGCCAAGGGCACGACGGGCTTGCACGGGATCGGCTTCACCGAACCGAAATTCGGTTCGAGCCTGCGCACCGGCAAGGATCAGCCCTATTCGTGGCCGGTCAGCGACCGCTATCGCCCGGTCTCGCAGCCCTTCTACGGTCGGGCCTACTGAGCCGCCCGGCGCCCGCTCCACCGAATGGAGGAGTGGCGCGGCCTCGGCGCCCACGTCACAACCGCTGCCGGATCGGCTCCTCCCATCGGGACGGGCGCGGGTGCGGCAGCGTCTCAGCGGCACGGCGTTACGCGGCGTGCCGGCTTCGGAGCCAGGAGAATGTGATGCGTCCGCTGAACCGGCTCGTCGTCGCGGCCCTGGTCATCGCTCCCGTCCCAGGTCGGGCGGGCGAGTTCGCGCAGGCGCCGCCGGTGCCCGGCATGGCCCTGTCGCTGCCCGATCCCGGCATGGCCAGCGGTGCGCCCGAGCCCGCGTCGTTGCCCGCACCGGCACCTGTACCGACGACCGGTCCACCGGCTCCGGCCCGGGCTGAAGCCGTGTCGGTGCCTGGACGCCGCCTCCGGGCCCTGGGCAGCGGCTTCTCGGCGGTCGAGGGGCAGCTTCCGAACCAGCGCACCGGGTCGCGACATCAGCACGTGGTGCGCGACATCTGCATCGGCTGCTGAGCGAACGCGCGAGGCGGCTCTCGCACCGGCTATTGCAGCCCCCACGATCGGGAATTCGCCTGGATCCAGCGCGGCGAGAGGATGTCGCCGGCCTCGGTGATGATCCACGGCTGGGCTTCGCCGGATTCGATCGCCGCGATCGCGACCGCGAGGGCCTCGCGCAGCGTCGCGAAGGGCCGTCCCTCGGCGGACCGGCCGGGTGCCCTTTGGGGCCAGATGGTCAGCTCGGCCCGTTTGTCGAGATCGGCGGGCGTCATCGGAACGCTCGTGGTGCTTCGCGGGACAAGCGGTTCTACCGTGCTTGTGTGACGCGGATCTGGCGCCATGGTTTCCGATTCGCGCCATCAGGCGCGACAACTGCAACCGTCACGCTTGAGCCGCTTCCTCGTGCGGTCGGAGGGGCCGTGCGGAAATTAAATGACGTGCCCTTCAATTTTGATTTGAGACCTCGCCACCGGAAGTTTATTTCATTTGCATCGAATGCATGACGCGTTCGGTGATCGGCTGCCGTCAATGCCTGAGGATTATAGGGAGACACTGCATTACCGTGCCGTCTTGGTGATATGGTGCAATGCGATAATTGCATGTCGCAGCGCACAAATCCGTGGTCTCATGCACTGGTCGATCGCATCCCGCGATCGATCCTGCGATCGAAACGGAGACGCACCATGCGCACGATCCTCATCCTCGCGTCGGCCGCGCTCACCTCGGCCGCCTTCACCGGCCTTGCCGCTGCCGACGACCGCCTGCATCTGACGCCGCCCCTCTATCGGGATCAGGCCCGGCCGACCCAGCAGGTCCGCGTGATCCACGATCTGACCACCACGCCCCAGCCCGTCGCGGCGCCGGCAAGCGTCGGCCGGACGGTCTCGTCCCTCAGCCGCCCGATGGTTCAGGCCTCCGTCGAGGCGAGCCGCTGAGCCCGCTGCCGGAGACGGACCGCCCTAGGCAGCTCCGTCTCCGGCCATGGCTCAGACAATGTGCAACTCCTGAGCGGCCGCCGCCGGTGCCACGCCGCGCCGGATCAGCCGCTGTGTCCGCGCCTGTCGGTTAACTTTGGCGCTGAGAGCGGCCCCCGTCGTCCGGTATCCCTCGAACCACAGTTCCGCCCACGCATATTGCGCGGCCATCACGAGCAATACGGCATTCTCGGCCTGTCGCAGGCCCAGCCGCAGGCTCTCATCCGCCAAGCGGCCAACCTCTCCGTACATCATCTCCAACTCCGCATCCGAACACGACCGGCCCCGCCTCGACGGGCCGGCGGCCCTCTCACCCGAAGGTCGCTCGACGAGGGCTCAGTGCGAAGCCTCCCCGGCGGGCTGCCGTTCCGGGACCGCAATCTCCTGGGCCGAATCCCGACCTGTGTCGGAGGCGCGCCGCGCGGTCCGGATGAAGCTCCCGAAGACTTTGCGTGCCTGTTCGAGGCTGGTCTCGGCGACGTCGCGGATCTGGGTCGGGACCTCGAAGCTCGAAATCTCTGCCATGACCGGTCTCCTGTCGGCCGTCCGTTCGGCTGCGGCCGGCCCGTTTGTGCATTGCACATGCCGGCGCGTCCAGGGATCGGCCGCTCGCCGGAGCGGTCGGTCAGCTCTCGGTCCCGCGCCGAACGATCGCGTCCTCGCCGCTGCCCCTCCGTGCGAGGCCGACCTCGGGATCCTCGGTCGGGATCGCGCTGGAGACGTCCCTCTGACCGGATCCCCGCGGGGTCTGCTCCCCGCCGCGCGGATCCGCTGTCTGACCCGTCGGCGTTGCGGTCTCGCGCGCGTTGATCATGCGGCTTCTCCCTGCCTGCAGCCAACGCGACGGCGCGGGTACGGGTCCCGGCTCCACCTCACGATGACGGGAGGTGTGACGCGGCTCTATATGGGAGGCGAGAGCAGGGAGAGCGGCGTGTTCACCGTTAAGGGGATTGATCCGTCCGGGCGCGTCATGACGTTCGCATGCGGGACTGACGAGCAGGCGATGGAGAAGACCTGGGAACTGGCCCGCCGGGGCTTCCGCGAGATCACGGTCGCCGACGCGAAGGGCAAAGAGCTGTCCGCGGCCGCCTTCGAGCGCTCCCTCAACATCGATTGGGATTGACGCGCGTCGGTAAACTCGGCCCGCGATGCTGCCGCGCGCCGTATGAATCGCGGAACGCACTCGTGACGACTCTGCTGCGCCGGGCGCCGGATACGCCGCCGGACGCGGCCGTCAGATCGGCTCCAGTTCGCGCCGCAGGTTCAACCTGCCCGGTCGTACGGCTTCGGGGGCGTCGGTCGCTGCCCCGATCTCGTCGGCCTTGCGCCACATGGCCCGGCAGACGAGGATCTCGTTGCTGGCGTCGATGCTGAGAATGAAGCTGTCCGGGACGATCTCGGCGTCCGGAAGGGCAACCCGCACGCCGCCGGCGGACCGGTCGTAGACGATGCAGGGTATGCTTCGATGCTCGTCCACCGAGATGCTGCCGGTCTCGTTGATGCGCGTGCGTGGAGCGCTGCGTCGTTCGAACATCACCGCCTCGAAGACCTTTGCCCGACAGGATCCGCCATCCGGGTTCAGGCGGGGTTTGCGAAATGCGTCGAATTGTCGGGATGCCCGCGTCCCTGTGAATTCTGAGCTTTGTATGCGGGTTGCGCGCCAGGCCGCATGCCCAGCGCCTCGCCGCCCGCCGGAGGCAGCGAGGCCACGGAGACGGAGCCTGCCTCGGCCGGACCGCTTCGGAGGCGGTCGGGGCCTCGGACCGGTCGCGATCTACTCCGTGACGACTTCAACGAGGGTGGTGAGAAAGCCCAGGGCGACAGCCCCGATACCGCTCATGAACGCGACATCCCATCCGGCGAATTCCTTCGACTGAGGGGCACGCAGGAAGGCGAACAGCGTGACGGCAGCCCCGCAGACGACGAGAGCAAGGGCCAGAACAATCGATCGCGACATGGCGTTTCCTTCTTCGCCGGTCTCGCGGCCCTTCAGGGCTCTTGTAAACGAATGAGTGCGACCGGCTTGATCTGTTCAGGTTCATCCGTCGTCAAAACATGACAGACGAAGAACCCGTGAACAAGACGATAATCTGTTCTGCATCGCGGAACACGCGAGCGGATCGTCATCTTCATCTGATCTGGGCGCGGGACTCGCGGCAAGTCCGCCGGCAGGGATGCCCATGTCGAGGGGGTTATCGACCGGGCGGCCCCGAAGACGCTCAATCGACGAAGACGCGGACGCCATCCGTATTCAGGATGTCGCGCTGGTCGGCGCACCATTGCTCCGCGCCGATTGCGGCGATCTCCCCCGCGACGCGCCGACCCTCCTCGGCGATGGCGCTCTGGGCTCGTTGGTGGCCGAGGGACGCATCGAGGGCGCGGCGAACCGTGCGTGACAGGCCTTCCGAGACCGTATCGTCGATGGTGTAGAGCTTGCGGCAGTACAGGACGATGCCGGCCTGTGCGCCGACGATCCGCACGAGGCCCTCGATCGTCTCGGTGCGCTTGCTGTCTTTCGTGTCTTCAGCAGCCGAAGCTGCGTCGGGCAGGGCTGCCGTAGTCAACAGGACGGCGAGCAGCAGAGCGCGTTTCATCCGGACGCATTCCTTCGGTCCGAGGCTGAATCCGCCTCTGGAACGCCGCACCGGGCCGGCGGCGCCCGCCCATCGTGGCTGCCGTGTGGGGACAGGCCCGCGGCCACGGCTGTCAGGGTGGGCCGGTCAAATCCGGCCGGTCAATTTCGGGCAGTCACTTGCGGGCAGCCATCAAGTCATGGGTCAGGACGGTGAGCTTGCCGATCAGATTGCTGATATCGGAGCCGTTGCAGGACCATTGCGTGCCGATCGCCTCCCCGTCCGCCGAGACGGACACGACCGCCACCGAGCGCAGCCGGCCCTCGCGGGCCATCGCCAGCTGGTCCTGCAACACGGCGATGATCGACGCGGTGTCTTCATCCGCGACCGCGGGCGCGATATGCGCCGGGAACGGCACGACCGAACTCGTCATCGTCTGCTCTCGCTTCATCTCGCCGAACCCCTCGGTAACATCGATGGGTTCCGGCGTGCGCATCAGCTTTGTGCAGAGTGTGGCAGCTTGTCCGTGTCGTGCAATGTCCTGGACGTGTGTGACCGCGATGCAACGATCTCGGCGCGGTCCGGTGCCTCGGGGCCATGGGATGATCCGGCCGCACCATCGGGCCGTCGCGCTCCGTCGGCCGCTGGCCGCGCGCTACGCCAGGCTGCGCAGCCCGTCGTTACGGGGGCGCACGCATAGGGCGCCCCCGGAAACCTTCGCCCTCAGGCGGCCTTGCGGCCCTTGCGCTCACGCTCGGCCATGGCGCCGGGCTGGCCCAGACCGATCGCCTTGGCGAGGGCGGAGCGCTGCTCGGCATAGCTCGGGGCGACCATCGGATAATCGTCCGGCAGGCCGTAACGGTCGCGGTAGCTGCGCGGATCGAGGCCGTGGCTCGTCAGATGGCGCTTCAGCGTCTTGTAGGTCTTGCCGTCGATGAAGCTGACGATCCCGTCATGCCGGACCGACTTGCGGATCTGCGCCGCACTCGGCTTCTCCACATCGGCCTGCTGGGCCGCCCCGGTCTCCGCCGTCAGGCTCCCGGCGACGAGTCCGCTGATCGCCCCGTGCACCCGCGCGATCAGTGCCGGCAGCTCCGAGGCGGGCACCGGATTGTTCGATACGTAGGCGGCAACGATATCGCCGGCGAGCTCGATAAAGTTGGAGTTGGGCCCTGTGGTTTCTTCTGTCACTGTAAGATTCCTGGTGTGCCCCTCGCCTGGGATCTGCTACTTTTGAGCGCTGAATGCAAGTTACAAAAGCGTTTGCAGGAGGCATCCGGCGCATGATTGGCGTGCCCGCCGCGCGGAGCAGGCAGGTACTTCTGGCAAATTGTGACGGAGACCTTTCGTGCGCCTCCGCGGCCGGCCTATCGACTGCGGTAGAGTTTCCGCTCTGCGGAACGACCAGAAGGTGCGTCTAGCGGCTGTGAAACCCAGCGACGCCGGCGGGCGGCGCGTTCCATGTCTTCTGCGGTGACGCGGCGGCTGCGCCGTGGCATGGCGCGACCATGCTGATGCTCGCGCTTCTCATCGCCCTGCTGGCCGTCGTGGTCGCCATGTTCATCCTGCGGCGGTGGACCGGGCGCTTGGCTTCGGTCGCGACGCTGCTGGCAGGGGCGATCATGGCTCTGTGGCTGGCCGAGGTCGGGCTGCTTCCGGGAACCCAGGGCCCGCTGACGGCCTATCGCCCCCTCGTTCCCGGGCTCGATCGGTAACGGTTCGGTAAGCGTACCGGCGCGAGCATGGGGCATGCCCACGCTCTCCGCACCGCGCCTGCTCACGTTCCTGGTGTCGGCCGTGTTGATCGGCCTCGCCGTCGCCAGCCTCTACACGCGCATCCCCATGGTCGGCAAAACGGTCGTGGCGCACCGGCAGTGGTTCTTTATCGGCGCCTATGTTCTGCTCGCCCTTGGAGTGACCACCCGCAGCCTGTAGCGGAACGCGCATCGGTCCGGTCACGACCGCTGTCGGTGCCGAGGAGGCGGGAATGACCCTGAAGACCACCTATCTCGTGCAGCCGTTCGAAATGCACCGGAACCGCCTGCGCCCAGCGCGCCAGGAGCCGGCGCAGAGCGAATTCGGCGCCCTCAAGAAGGCGGAGGCGCTGGCCGCCCGCATGCCGGGTGCGGCGGCCCTCAAGGTCGTCGCCGACGACGAGACGGGTGAACTCGAGGGCGTCACGATCCTCGGTCAGTTCGGCACTGTCCCGGACGATTTCGCCGAGAGTCTCCTGGGAGGCTGAGCCGGTCCGGAACGCCTGCGGACAACCGGGCGCATGCCGGGGTGCGACACGGGCGCCGCCGGATTGCGGCTCGCAGGAAACTACGTAGAAACAACCTGGGCTGATTGTTGTCAGCACCCGCGCTCGCTGAGCCCGCATCCGTGCCCCGCTATTTCATCGACCTTCACGACGGCGCCAACTTGGTTCGCGACCGGGACGGCTTCGATCTGCCGGATCTCGCCGCGGCGCGGGCACAGGCGGTGCGCATGCTGACCCGGCTGGCGCAGGGATTGGCCGATCCGATGGAGCGGCAGGATTACGTGATCGCCGTGCGCGACGAGCAGGGCGCGGTCCGCCTGCGCCTGCGCCTCTCCTTCGATATCGAGGGCGGCTGACGGGGCTGCCGCCGCACCGGTCGGGGAAAGCGCTGCGCCCGATCGCGTTGACGGAGGGCGGCGCACAGTTCCAGGAGATCGCATGCGACGTTCAACAGGTCTGACCGGCGCCCTCGCGGCGGTGCTCGTGCTTCTCGGGGCCGCCGGGCCGGCGACGGCGCAGACCGCGCCGCCACCGCCGGCGGGTTCCGCCACGGCGACGGCGGACAATGCCGTGCTGCTGACGGTCTTCCTGCGCCACGACCAGTCCCGTCCGCTGGCGGAGCTGAACGCGCAACTCGCCAAGCAGGGCTTCTACAAGGCCTTCCCGCCGCCCGGTATCGAGGTCGTCTCCTGGAACGTCGTCATGGGAATCGGGCAGATCATCGTCCTGCGGCTGCCCGCATCCCGCCTGCGTGAGATCAACCGCGTCCTTGAGGATACGGCCTGGGGCGCGTACCGCACCGAGTTCTTCCCGACCTACGATTACAAGGCCGTGGGCCTCGGCGAGCACGAGAAGGCGCGCTGAGCGCTGCCTTGCGAGAGCCGGGCCGATGCCGGCGTTCTCAGACGAAATGCGCCGGGAGCGACAGGCCCTGGGCATACAGGGTCAGCGCGAGGGCGCCGCCCATCAGGGTGAGAGCCAGGGTAATGCGGTTGGTCCAGCTCATCGTCGATCTCCATTCGGTTCGCGACTGTCTTCGCGGTCTGGGGATGCGATAAGCTCAAGCTTTCGCCGCGGGCGTGTTCCGCGACACACCGGATCGCGGTTGCCTCAGGCCGGGGCAGCGTGGCCGGTATCCGTGGGCCCGAGAACCAGCGCCGCGTCCCACAGGCACGGATGGCCGAGCCGCTTGGCCGCGTACATCGCCGCGTCGGCCCGCTCCGCCAGGGCCTGCGCCCGCGTGGCGTGCAGGGGGGCGCAGGCCACGCCGATCGCGGCGCCGACCCGGACCGGCGATCCCGTGCCGAGATCGTAGGGCTCGGCGAGGCGCGCCTGGAGGTGCCGGGCGAAGCCGAGGGCCGATGCCGGGGTGGCGTCGCCCAGGAGGATGGTGAACTCGTCGCCCCCGAGCCGCGCGGCGACGTCCTCCGCGCCCAACCCCTCCCGGAGGCGCTCCGCCAGCTGCCGCAGGAGCGCGTCGCCCGCGGCGTGGCCGTGCCGGTCGTTGACCGGCTTGAAGCCGTCGAGGTCGATGCACAGCAGTGCGCAGGCCGCACCGTCTCGGCGCGCCAGCGCCCGGTCGAGCCGGGCCGCGAACAGGTAGCGATTCGGCAGTCCGGTCAGCGGGTCGTGATGGGCCATGTAGCGCAGGAGCGATTCCGCCCGGCGGCGCTCGGTCACGTCCTCCCACAGGGCGGTCCAGCCGCCGCCGGCCTGTGGGTGCAGCGTGATCGCGATCTGGCGCCCGTCCGGAAGCGTCTGCACCACGGCATCGGCCGTGCCCCGCACCCGGAGCCGGCAGCGCGCCGCCCAGAGCCCGCAGCGCTCCCGGTCGGCCGGAAGAGTCCCCGCGACGCTCGCCGCGCCGACCTCCCGGGTATGCATGCCGAGCCGGATCCGGTTCGCCAGCGGTCCGAACAGGCGCCGGAACCCGTCGCTCACGAACAGCAGCCGGTCGGCGGAATCGAACAGGCACAGGCCGTGCGGCAGCGAGTCCAGAGCCTGGACGAGACCGGGGCCCAGCTTCCGCCCGCGGCCGAGGCCGTCCTGGCGCCGGTCGCAGGCCGCCTGACGATGGCGCCGCGCCAGCCTCATCGCTGCCCTGCCCGCCTGCGCCGCCATGGCCAGTCCCCCGAAGCGCCCCACCGCGCAATCGTGCCACCGCCGGATCGATCCGACCCGGAAATTAGTCTCGGCTCCACATAGAATGGGATTCCTTTCGCCAACCTTGACGAAAGTAATGCACGTTGAGCGATCGAGCTGAGAGTGGCGCCATCCTGAAGTTGAGATGGTGGACCGGGTGCGCCTCAAGACTGTTCCCGACCGACGTCCGGCCTCTGTCCGCCGACTTGCTCGGGTTCCGGCTCCGCCTGGCTCCGGCATCGCGCCAGCGGAGCCGCCGTCTCGGCATCAACGCTTCACAGCCGTCGGCTCGCCCCATCGGTCCGGGGCGCCGCAGGTGAGCCCGGACACCGGAACCACCACCGGTGCGATGTCCTGGCACGTCGGCGCGTCTGGATCCCGGGCGCTGCTGTGCCGCCCCGGGATGACGGCGCCTGGATACGCCGTCAGGGCGCGTCGTGCGGGCCGTGATGGCCGTCGAGGACCGTGTCGCTGGTCGGGACCGACTCGGCCACCGCCTGGGCCCGGCGGAGGTCCGGGGCGGTCGCCTCCTCCACGAAGGCCGCCACGGCCTCGGTCAGCGGCAGCGTGCGGGTCTGCTGGCTGCCGAGCCGCCGGATCGAGACCGTCCGCTCCTCCGCCTCGCGGCGGCCGAGCGCCAGCAACACCGGCACCTTGGCCAGCGAGTGCTCGCGGACCTTGTAGTTGATCTTCTCGTTGCGCAGATCCGCCTCGACCCGCAGGCCCGCGCGCTCCAGGGTGCGGATAACGTCCCGGGCGTAAGGATCGGCCTCGCCGGTGATCGTCGCCACCACCACCTGCACGGGCGCCAGCCAGAGCGGGAAGTGCCCGGCGAAATGCTCGATCAGGATACCGGTGAAGCGCTCCATCGAGCCGCAGATCGCCCGGTGGACCATCACGGGCGGCTTCCTTGCGCCGTCGGCGTCGATGTAGAAGGCGCCGAATCGCTCGGGCAGGTTGAAGTCCACCTGCGTGGTGCCGCATTGCCAGTCGCGGCCGATCGCGTCGCGCAGCACATACTCGAATTTGGGCCCGTAGAACGCGCCCTCCCCCGGATTGATAGCGGTCCGGATCCGGCCGGCCGACTGCTCCTCGATCTGGGCCAGGACCCGGGTCATCACGTCCTCGGCGTGGTCCCAGAGGGCGTCGGAGCCGACGCGCTTCTCGGGGCGCGTCGAGAGCTTCACGACGATCTGGTCGAAGCCGAAATCCGCGTAGGTCGAGAGGATCAGGTCGTTGATCTTCAGGCACTCGTCGGCGAGCTGGTCTTCGGTGCAGAAGACGTGGGCGTCGTCCTGCGTGAAGCCGCGCACGCGCATCAGCCCGTGCATGGCGCCCGACGGCTCGTAGCGGTGGACCACGCCGAACTCGGCCATGCGCAGGGGCAGGTCGCGGTAGGATTTCAGCCCGTGCTTGAAGATCTGCACGTGGCCCGGGCAGTTCATCGGCTTGAGGGCGAACCAGCGCTTGTCCTCGGCCTCCTCGCCGGCCGATTGCGCGGCGAACATGTTCTCCCGGTACCAGCCCCAATGGCCGGAGGTCTCCCAGAGCGCCTTGTCGAGGATCTGCGGGGCGTTGACCTCGGCGTAGTCGCCGCGCAGCCGCCGGCGCATGTAGGCGATCAGCTCCTGGAAGATCGTCCAGCCCTTGGCGTGCCAGAAGACGACGCCCGGCCCCTCCTCCTGGAAGTGGAACAGGTCCATCTCGCGGCCGAGCCGGCGGTGGTCGCGGCGCTCGGCCTCCTCCAGCCGGTGCAGGTAGTCGTCGAGATCGGCCTGGTTCGCCCAGGCCGTCCCGTAGATGCGGGTCAGCATCGGGTTGTTCGAATCACCCCGCCAGTAGGCGCCCGCCACCTTCATCAGCTTGAAGGCGGTGCCGACCTTGCCGGTCGAGGTCATGTGCGGCCCGCGGCAGAGGTCGAACCACGCGCCCTGGCGGTAGATCTTCAGGTCCTCGCCCGGGGGAATCGCGTCGACCAGCTCGACCTTGAAGCCCTCGCCCTTGCCGGCGAACAGGCCGCGCACGTCCTCGCGCGTCCAGACTTCCTTCGTGAAGGGCGCGTCGCGCGCGATGATCTCGCGCATCTTCGCCTCGATCTTCGGGAAGTCCTCGGGCGTGAACGGGGTCTCGCGATGGAAGTCGTAGTAGAAGCCGTTCTCGATCACCGGGCCGATCGTGACCTGCGTCTCCGGCCAGAGCGCCTGCACGGCCTCGGCGAGCACGTGCGCGCAATCGTGGCGGATCAGCTCCAGACTGCGCGGGTCGGTGCGGTCCAGGAACTCGATTCGGGCATCGCGGTCGATCGGATCGTCGAGGTCGGCGACCGTGCCGTCGAGCGCCATGGCGACGGTGCGCTTGGCCAGCGACTTGGCGATGCCCTCGACCACGGCGCGGCCGGTCGTGCCGGCGGCGATCTCTCGGGTATTGCCGTCGGGGAAGGTGAGAATCGGCATGGTTCGAGCGTCTCCAGGCTCAGTCCTGCATACGCGGCAGGTAAGCGTCTTCGGGGGAGCGGCCGTGTAGACCGATTTTTTAGGCGAGGGAACGGCCGCGCAGCGCATCCCTGCCCCAGCCCGTCCTCAAGCTGTGCGTCATCGTCCCCGCGCGCCTTTGGCGCCGGGGGCATGGCCCGGGAGATCACGAGGGACGCGGGACGCCGCGGGAACCCTGTGTCGGCCAGTCAACGCGCGGGATCCGATCCCCGCGGCGCCCGCGGCATCGACCGGGCGTGGTCCCCGGCCGGTGCCGTCTTTCTCGTCGCGGTGTCTTTCGACGCCCCGGACCTGCGCCTGCCTGCCAAGCGGTCTCTGCGAGGCGCACGCACCTCCGGAACCCGCTATCAGCGCCGTGGCCTTCCAGCCGTCCCGCCTCGTCGTGGGCGGGTCCGCAGGTCCCTCAGGGTCGGCCCAGAAGCGGGTCGGCGCGGGGGCATTTCCGCACCCGCCGGGCAAAAGCACCGCCCGGTCTCACGCCCGCCACCGAGACACGCCCCGTACCGGTTCGCCGCCCGGGGCGATGGCGGCTGAGAGCCACCGACGCGGGCACCGCCCTAACCCACGGACCCGCCCGGTCAGCCACCGGACGGGCCCCATGACGGACGCCGCGGGATCGCTCCCGAAGTGCCGTGAGCAGGTGCGGCTAGGAAGCACAAAATAGGAACATTGTCAAGATCGGGGAGCGATGGGACGTCTCGACGCGTGAGAGCGCGGCGCGGGTCCCCTCTCCCGCACGGGAGAGGGGGTAGGGCGCGGATGTCCTGACCGGAGGCGCCTGCCTTTCACACCGTTGCAGCACGATCGGGAGCGGCCCAGAGCCGCCTCCGGATCCGGATCCCGGATCCCGCTGCGCGGCCCCGGGATGACCTGCCTCCCACGAATGGCAGGGGCCGGGACTGGAAGACGGCCCCGTCCGGCGACATGCTGGCGCGGCGCCTCCCCCACATGGACGGGCGGGCGCCCGGCACTCGGAACAGGGACAACCGCATGGCTGCGCGCCTCGCCCTCCTCGGCCTCGGCGCGATGGGGCATCCCATCGCCCGCAACCTCGCGGCCAAGCGGGACTCCGACGGCGAGACGCTCGTCGCGATCGATTCCGATCCGGTTCGCCTCGCCGGCCTCGACGCGCCGGGCCTCGTCGCCACGACCGATCCCGGTCGGGCCGCCGGCGCCGACGTGCTGTTCCTGTGCCTGCCGAACGGCGACGCGGTGGAGGCGGCCCTCCTCGGGACCGGAGCCCTGGCGGAGCGCCTCGCCCCGGGGGCGGTCGTGGTGGATCTCAGCACCATCGCGCACGCCAAGGCGCTGGCGATCGGCCGCGCCGTGGCGGCGACGGGGCGGTCCTTCGTCGACGCGCCCGTCTCCGGGGCGCCGGCCGGCGCCGAGGCCGGAACGCTCACCGTGATGTGCGGCGGCGAGGCCGGGGCGGTCGCGCGGGTGCGCCCGCTCCTGGAACGGATCGGCACGACCCTCCTCCACATGGGCCCGGCCGGGTCCGGCCAGCTCACCAAGACGATCAACAACGTGCTCTACGACATCAACATCGCGGCGCTGGCCGAGGTGCTGCCGATGGCCGTCGCCATGGGTCTCGACCCGGATCAGGTCGCCCAGGTGGTCACCACGGGTACGAGCCGGAGCTACGCGGCGCAGTACTTCGTGCCGCGCATCCTCCAGGGTCGCTTCGACGAGGGCTACCCGATGGGGGCGGCCTACAAGGACCTCGTCGCCGCCGCGGCGATCGCGGCGGAGAACGGCTTCCCGATGCCGGTCACCGCGGCCGCCACCGCCACCTACCAGACCGCCCTGCGCCAGGGTCACGGCGACCGGGACAAGGGTGCCATGGTGCTGCCGTTCGAGGACCTGCTCGGGATCCGGGTGCGGTCGCGGCGTTAGGGGCATCGGGCGGTCGATCCCGACCGTCCCACCCGCGCCCTGGAGCTTACGGCAGCTCGAGCACGTCCTTCAGCGGCACCACCGCCAGGACCTGACCCGACGCGTCGGCGATCTCGAACGACTGCCCGGCCAGCACCGCGCCGTCGACCCGCTGGATCTCCAAGAGCGACCGGGCGGAGCGCTCGGCCTCGCTGCGGGCGGCGTCGAGGCCGGGCAGGTCGGAGCCGTCGAGATCCTCGACCCGCCACTGACCGTGCCGGATGTGCAGGTAGAAGAGCGGCATAACCGGAAAACCGCGCTTACCGCCTCGGGTTGCGTTCCGCCTGGACTGCGCTCTACACGTGTGGCCTCCCGGTCACTCCGCGGCCTCGGTCTCCGGCACGGCGGCGTGGCCCGACCGGGGCGGGAGCACCGGCGCGTCGGCGCGCTGGAGCACCTCCAGGGCGGCGTCGGCCTCCCGCTGGCGATCCCACAGCGCCGCGTAGACGCCCCCGGCCTCCAGCAATTCGGCGTGGGTGCCGCGCTCGACGATTCGGCCGTGATCGAGGACCAGGATCGCGTCGGCATTGACCACCGTGGACAGGCGGTGGGCGATGACCAGGGTGGTGCGGCCGCGGCTGACCCGGTCCAGAGCCGACTGGATCTCGGCCTCCGTGAAGGAATCGAGCGCCGAGGTCGCCTCGTCGAGCACCAGGATCGGCGGCGCCTTCAGGATGGTCCGGGCAATCGCGACCCGCTGCTTCTCGCCGCCCGAGAGCTTCAGGCCGCGCTCGCCCACCGGCGTGTCGTAGCCCTCCGGCAGGCTCGACACGAAGCGGTCGATCTGGGCGAGCCGGGCCGCCTCGCGCAGCTCCGCGTCGGTGGCGTCGGCGCGGCCGTAGCGGATGTTGTAGCCGATCGTGTCGTTGAACAGCACCGTGTCCTGCGGGACCATGCCGATCGCCGCCCGCAGGCTCGCCTGCGTCACTGCGGCGATGTCCTGCCCGTCGATGCTGATCCGGCCGGCCGACGGCTCGTAGAACCGGAACAGCAGGCGCGAGAGCGTCGACTTGCCGGCGCCCGAGGGCCCCACCACCGCCACCGTCTGGCCCGCCGGGATCTCGAAGGAGACGCCGCGCAGGATCGGCCGCTCGGGATTGTAGGCGAAGCGGACATCCGCGAACCGCACCGTTCCGCCCGCCACGGCGAGCGGAGCGGCGCCCGGTCGGTCGGCGATCTCGGGGTTCTGCCCGAGGATGCGGAACATGTCGTCGATGTCGATCAGCGCCTGTTTGATCTCGCGGTAGATCATGCCCATGAAGTTGAGGGGCATCGCGAGCTGCACCAGCATGGTGTTGGCGAGCACGAAGCCGCCGATGGTGGTGCGCCCGGCCAGGATGTCGCGCGCCGCGAGCCACATCACCACGGTCATGCCGAGCGTGAAGATCACCGCCTGGCCGGCATTGAGCACCGCCAGCGACACGTAGGTCTGCGTCGAGGCCTTTTCGTACTTGGCCATCGACTCGTCGTAGCGGGCGGCCTCGCGGGCTTCCGCGCCGAAATACTTGACCGTCTCGTAGTTGAGCAGCGAGTCGACCGCCTTGGTGTTGGCGTCCGTATCCGACGCGTTCATCCGGCGGCGGATGGCGATCCGCCACTCGGTCGCCTTGTAGGTGAAGGCCAGGTAGGCCGCGACTGTCAGGAAGGCGGTCGCCGCGTAGGTCCAGCTGAACTCGTAGGCCAGCACGCCGAGCACCAGCACGAACTCGACGATGGTCGGGACCAGGGTCAGCACCATCAGGCGCGACAATTCCTCGATGCCGGCGCGGCCGCGCTCCAGCACCCGGGTCAGGCCGCCGGTCTTGCGCTCCAGGTGGAAGCGCAGCGACAGGCGGTGCATGTGCTCGAAGGTCTGGAGCGCCAGCCGCCGCACCGCGTGCATCGCGACCTTGGCGAACAGCCCGTCGCGCACCTGGGTCAGCGCCGACATGGCGATCCGTGAGACGCCGTAGAGGGCGATCAGCAGCATCGGCGCGGCGAGCAGGCCGGTGGGCACCGGCGCGTCCTTGCCGCCGACGGCCGCGACCAGGGCGTCGGTGATCCACTTGAAGGTGAACGGCGTCACCATGGTCACGAGCTTGGCGGCGAGCAGCAGCCCGAAGGCCAGGAAGACCCGGCGCTGCAGATCGGGCCGCCCGTGGGGCCAGAGATGCGGCCAGAGCCGCCGGTAGGTGGCGATCAGGCCGGGGCGCTCGGCCGGGATCTTCGGCCCGGCCGCGGGCGCGGTGTCGTCGGTCATGGGGGTTCTGAGAAGCGTGTCGCGAGACCCGCATATAGGCCGGTGATCGCGCCGGATCACCCGCGCTGCGTGCAGGGCACCGTCTCACGCCCGCCAGAACGGCTTCCCGATCTCGGCGCGCAGGTCCCACGGTTCGAGGCCGGCGTCCCGGGCCTGGTCGGGGTGGAGCGCCGCCAGGGCGCGGCGCGTGCGGATCCGCTGCAGCCACGTGCGGAGCAGGGACGGGCGCGGGGTCGGGCGCGGGCGAACGAGGGCGGGTGACGAAGACAGCGTAACGGCAGGCATCGCAGACGATCCGGTGGCGGGAATGCAGTCCGGCCGGGATTGCTGGCGCAGCATTGATCCGATACAAAACTCGGATCAATCGAAACATTGACCTCGGAGCAATTATGCGAGCTGCGGATTACCGCTCCGTCGCCGACGCGATCGCGGCCGACATCGCGGCGGGCCGGATGCGCCCCGGCACGCGGCTGCCGCCGCAGCGCGACTTCGCCTATGCCCGCGGCATCGCGGTCTCGACGGCGAGCCGCGTCTACGCGGAGCTGGCCCGCCGGGGGCTCGTGACTGGCGAGGTCGGGCGCGGCACCTATGTCCGCAGCGATCCGGGGCGTGCCGGCCTCCTCCGGCCGGAGCCGCCCCCGGCGGCCCTCGACCTGCAGCGGACCCATTCGCGCCTGCCCGAGCAGGAGGCCGTCCTGGCCGAGACCCTGGCGGCGCTCGCCCGCGACGACGGCCAGATCGGCTTCAGCCAGTACGGGCCCGCGGGCACGCCGTCGGCGCAGGCGATCGCCGCCAAGTTCCTGGCCCGGGAGGGCTACGCCCCCGATCCCGCCGACATCCTGTTCACCGGCAACGGCCGGCAGGCACTCGCCGCCGCCCTGGCGGCCCTGGCGGCGCCCGGCGAGCGGATCGGCTGCGAGCCCCTGACCTATCCGGGGGTGAAGGGCATCGCGGCGCGGCTCGGGATCGCGCTGATCCCGCTCACCATGGATGCGGAGGGCGTCTGCCCCGAGGCGCTGCTCCAGGCCCACCGGACCACCCCGCTGAGCGGCGTCTATCTCCAGCCGACCCTGCACAATCCCCTCGGCGCCACGATGGGCCCGGCGCGCCGGGCCGCCCTGGCGGAGGTGCTGGAACGGACCGGGCTCACCGCCGTCGAGGACGCGGTCTACAGCTTCCTCGCCGAGGCGCCGCCGCTCGCCGGCCTCGCGCCGGACCGGGTGATCTTCGTGGACAGCCTGTCGAAGCGGGTGATGCCGGCGCTGACAGTCGGCCTGATCGCCGCGCCGCCTTCCCTCACCGACCGGCTCGCCGCCTCCGTCCGCCAGGGCGCCTGGACGGTGCTGGGCCTGTCGCTGGCGGCCGGCATGCATTGGATGGCGGGGGGCTCGGCCGCGGCGCTGGCTGAGGCCAAGCGTCGGGACGCGACGGCCCGGCAGGCCCTCGCCCGGGCGGCTCTGGCCGACCTGCGGGTGGTGGGCGATCCGCAAGCCTACCACCTCTGGCTGGAACTCCCCGAGACCTGGCGGGCCGAGGCCTACGCGGCCGCGGCCCTGCGCCAGGGCATCGCCCTCCTTCCGGCCTCGGCCTTCGCGGTCCATCCCGGTCACGCGCCGAACGCCGTGCGCCTCGCCCTGGCCTCGCCGTCCCGGGAGGAGCTCGACCGGGCACTGCGCAGCCTGCGCCGCCTGGCCTTCGCGGGCGACGATCAGGTGGTGGAGTAGGCGGGGCCCTCGACGGATCTCGCGCTCGATCCTTCAGGTGCCCCCGACCGGCCCGTCCACAGGGTGTCGTCCAACCCGGGACCTCATCCTGAGGTGCGGCGAACCCGCCTCGAAGGAGGCTGCCAGGGATCGCGCGCCGTCCGGAACTCTCCTTAGCCCTCCTTGGAGGGCCGCTCGCGCGGGCACCTCAGGATGAGGGCGCGGCTCCGGGATCCGCCGTGTCGGGCACCCGTGGCAGGCCTCGCGGTGGCCCGGCGGTGGCCCAAGCCGCTCAACCGCGCTTGTCGGTGGGCAGCACGAAGATCTGGCCCGGATAGATCAGGTCCGGATCACGAATCTGGTTCTGGTTGGCGTCGTAGATCACCGTGTAGCGCTCGCCGCGGCCGTAGGTGCGCTGGCTGATCCGCCAGAGATTGTCGCCGCGGGTGATCCGGGCGGTGCTGATCTCCGGCACGAACACCGCGCCGACCTGGTTCGGCCCCGCCATGTCGGCCACCTGGGCGTTCGAGGCGGCGGCCGGGGGCGATGCCGCGGCCGGCCGGTCCCGATCGGCACCCTCCCGCGTGCCCTGATCGCGCACCCCGCTTTGGGCGGGCGACGGTGCGGGCTCGGCGGTCTCCCGGGCGGCAACCTGCGTCGGCTCCGGCACCGACAGGGGAACCGCCGCGCGGCTGGCGACCTTGCCGGTGGCCGGATCGACCTGGTCGATCCGCACCTGATACTGGCCAGGCTTGAGCCCGCGCCCGATCGTGAAACTCGCCCGTCCGTCCGGCCCGATGCTGCCCGGGGCGACCAGCGTGTCGTTGAGGTAGAGCCGGATCCGCGCTCCCGGTGTGCCGGTGGCCGTCACGAACAGGCGGCCGTTCCCCTGCACGTCCACGCTGACGATCCGGGTCGTCGCCGACCCGGACGCCGCGGCCTCGCGGTTCTCTCCCGTCCCGGCCGGCCGCGGCGTCGGCGCGCCACCGGTATTCCTGCCGCCGGGTTCGGCGCCGGGCTTGGGACCAGTCTTGGGACCAGGCTTGGGGCCAGGCTCGGGGCCGACCTTCGAGCCGACCTTGGCGTCGGCCGTCGCGCCAGGCTGCGACAGCACGACGGTCGCGGCGTCCGGGGCGGTCAGGGCCACGAGGGGCTGGCGGTCCCGTCCAGGGGCGACGTCCACCGCGACGCTCTGCTGCGACTCGGTCGCGCGTCCGTCCACGCCGGTCATGCGCAGGCGCAGGGTGCTGGCGCCCGCCGGCAGGGCCGGCGGCACGATCGCGAACTGGCCGTTGGCGTCGGCCTTGGCCCGGGCCACGGGCTTGCCGTCGACCAGCATCTCGATCGCGGCGTCCGGTGCGCCGCGGCCGGCGACCACGGCATCGCCGTTCGGCTCGATGCGGACGATGTCGAAGCGCGGCGCCTCGGCCGCGTCCGGCAGGCGCGAATCCGCGCCCGGGCCGGGCCCGGCCTGCGATGCGCCGGGCGCGGCGATGCGGGGATCCGGCGGGAGCGCGGCCATGGTGCCCGGCGCCGGGCTCGCCCGGCCCGGCTTGTCGTCGCGGAAATCGATCGCCGGATCGGGGCGGCCGGCCTGGGCGCCCGGATCGGCGAGGCTGCGCAGGCTGCCGCTCGGCACCGACGGTGCGGACGTCGCCGGGCCGGAGCGGCCGGTGAGGCGCCGCAGGGAGTCGCCGCCGAACAGCGCCAGCACGAGTCCGAGTCCGCCGAGGAGACCGGCGAGCGCCAGGGCGAGACTGCGCCGCACCTGTCTCGACATCGCCACGAAGGCCTCCCCTGATCCTGCCGCCGCCCGTCGGGCGGGCCCTGCGCCCGCGCGAAAACCGTCGACGGCGCCGCCCATAATACCGTACATGGTCCCGACACCAAGCCGTCCCGCCGCCCAGGCGGGTGAATCCCCCGCGAATTCAGCAGTTTGGCACGTGGAGTGCCGGTTGCGGGGCTCGTTCTGGACGGCTCGCAACGGACGCGCGAGGAGGGCGCCGGATGGCCCCGGTGAGGACAGTCTGTGTCTATTGCGGCTCCGGCTTCGGTCGCGACCCGGCCTTCCGCGCGGCGGCCGAGACCCTCGGCACCGCGGTCGCGCAGGCCGGGATGGGCCTCGTCTATGGCGGCGGCGATGTTGGGCTGATGGGCACGGTGGCGCGTGCGGCGCTCGCCGCCGGCGGCCACGTCACCGGCATCATCCCGGATTTCCTCCAGGCGCGCGAGCACATGCTGGCGGACATCCAGGAGACCGTGGTGGTGTCCGACATGCACACCCGCAAGCGCCTGATGTTCGAGCGCTCGGACGCCTTCGTGACCCTGCCGGGCGGCATCGGCACCCTGGAGGAACTCGTCGAGCAGCTGACCTGGGCGCAGCTCGGGCGGCACCGCAAGCCCGTGGTGCTGGTCTCGGTCGCCGAGTTCTGGTCGCCGCTGCTCGCCCTGTTCGAGCACATGCGCGGCCACGGCTTCATCCGCGAGGGGCTCGATCTCAGCTACCTCGTCGCCCGCGAGGCGGCCGAAGTGGTGCCAATGCTCCGCCAGGCCGGCCACGAGCCGGATCCCCAGGCCGAGACCATCGTCCAGCAGCGGATGTAGCCGCGGATTTGAGAGGCGGAAGGGGGCGGCGTGCGCGGCGCGGGCCGCCCCGAACCCCCGATGCCGGCGCGATCAGGCTGCGCGCACGTCGGCGATGAAGCGCTGGACCTCGGCGCCGAGCCGCTCGGCGTGGCCGGACAGGGCCGAGGCCGAGGCGAGGACCTGCGTGGCCGCCGCCCCGGTCCCCTCGGCGGCATCGGCCACGCCCGTGATGGTGGCGGTGACCGCCCCGGTCCCGGCCGCCGCCTCCGCGACGTTGCGGACGATCTCCTGCGTCGCCGCCGATTGCTCCTCGACCGCCGTGGCGATGCTGGTGGCGACGCTGTTGATCTCGCGGATCCGTCCGGTGATCGAACCGATTGCCGCCACCGCCTCGGTGGTCGCCCCCTGGATCTGCCCGATCTGCGCGGCGATCTCGTCTGTGGCCTTGGCCGTCTGGTTCGCCAGTTCCTTGACCTCGGTGGCGACCACCGCGAAGCCACGCCCGGCCTCGCCGGCCCGCGCCGCCTCGATGGTGGCGTTGAGCGCCAGCAGGTTGGTCTGCCCGGCGATGTTCGAGATCAGCCCGACCACGTCGCCGATCCGGGTCGCCGCGGCGCTCAGCGCCTGCACGGATTGGGCGGTCCGGTCGGCCTCGCTCACGGCACCCTGTGCCAGGTCCGCCGAGCCGGTCACCTGCCGGCCGATCTCGGAGACCGACGAGCCGAGCTGCTCGGCCGCGGAAGCCACCGTCTGGACGTTGGTCGATGCGGCCGCCGCCGCCGAGGCGACGGTGGCCGATTTCATCGCCGTCTCGTTGGCCGTGCCGGTCATGCTCTCGGCGGTGGCCTGCAATTCGGTGGCGGCGTCCGAGACCACCCGGATGATCCCGCCGACCGTGCGCTCGAACCCGTCGGCGATCGCCTGCATCGCGGATTTGCGCCGCGCCTCGGCCTCGGTGCGGGCCTCGGCGGCCTCCGCCCCGAGGGTGCGGCTGCGGATCAGGTTGTCCCGGAACACCCGGGCGGACCGCGCCGTCTCGCCGATCTCGTCGAAGCGCTCGGTGTAGGGAATCGCGACGTCGCTCCGGCCGTCGGCGATGCCGAGCAGCACCTCGCCGATCCGGCGGATCGGGCGGGAGACGCCGAAGATCATCAGCAGCGCCGACGCCAGCACGACGGCGAGGCCGACCAGCCCGATGATCAGGCCGCGCCAGCTCGCCGCATCGGCCTGGGCCAGGGCGGCCTCGGTCGCGCCCGCCGTGAAGGACTGCGCGTTCCTGATCGATTCGCCGATGACCCCGTCGGCCGCGGCCTCGATCTCGCCGAGCGCCCTGCGCGCCTTTGCCCGGGCCTCCGGCTGCCTCTCCGTCAGGTAGGACCGGGCGTCGCCGGCGTAACGCAGCAGCCCCTCCTGGGTCCGCCTGAGCACGTCGGGCTTGAGCGCGATGGCGATCGGGCGATCGAGGCCTTCGGCGGCCGGACGGGCGATCTGGTCGAGTTCCCTCGTGGCCGCTTCGTCGAGCCTGTCCGCGGGCCGGGCTTCGAGGCTGTGCAGGGCGTCGCGCATCCGGGCCATCGCGAGCTGCGCACCCACGATCCCGTTCAGGATCGTCTGCTCGCGGCTGATCGCCGCGATGTTGCCGACCATGGGCTGTGCGCTGAACCATTGGTTGGCGATCATGCCGAGGACCAGAAGGCAGGCCGTCACCGCGGCGATGGTGACCTTCGTGCCGATCTTGAACTTGAGTGTCACCGTTCATCCCCCGTCGCGGACAGGGAACATCGCCGATCGCGCAGCGCAAGTCATCGTCTTTTTGAGAAAATTCAAGGAATGCCGATCACGTTTTGCTTCATGACCTTGGATAAAAAGTTATATTTTCGGCATAATATGCGAATAATGGCGCAAAACATAGCGGATGAGCTGTAATTATTCCAGACAATATTGTCCGACAAGAAATATTTAACCCTTCTTGCGAATGCGCGCTGCCTCCGAGCACCGACATGGAGGGCGCGGCGTCGCCCGCGCTGCCGGAAAGGCTCGGCGGGCGACGCGGCGGTGCGTCGGCGATGTCGGCCGGGTCCGACGTGCGGGCGGATGCCCGGCATCCGGTGTAAGAGGCCGCCGGCTCCCGCCTCGGACGAGGAATGGTTCAGGATGCGCGCTTCCCTCCTCGCGGCCCTGCCGCTCGCCTGCCTCGCCGGCGGGGCATCGGCCGACCCGGGGCCGGTCCTCCAGACCCTGGACTACGCCAACACCCGCTATTCCGATCTCGACCGGATCAATGCCGGCAATGTCGGCCGCCTCAAGGTCGCCTGGACCTTCTCCACCGGCGTGCTGCGCGGCCATGAGGGCGCGCCGATCGTGGTCGGACACGTGATGGTTGTGCACACGCCGTTCCCCAACGTGGTCTACGCCCTCGACCTCGACCAGGGCGGGAAGATCCTGTGGCGCTACGCGCCGCGGCAGGACGCCGGCGTGATCGCGGTGATGTGCTGCGACACGGTCTCGCGCGGGCTGGCCTACGCGGACGGACGGCTGTTCCTGCAGCAGGCCGACACCACCGTGGTGGCGCTCGATCCGGAGACCGGCCGGGTGCTGTGGTCGGTGAAGAACGGCGATCCGAACCGGGGCGAGACCAACACCGCCACGGTCCTGCCGGTGCACGGCAAGCTCATCGTCGGGCTGGCGGGGGGCGAGTACGGGGCGCGCTGCCACGTCACCGCCTACGATCAGGCGACGGGCAAGCGGCTCTGGCGCGCCTACGCCACCGGGCCGGATGCCGACATGCTGGTCGATCCGGAGACGACAACCGAGCTGGGGCGCCCGATCGGCAAGGATTCCTCCCTGAAGAGCTGGGCGGGCGACCAGTGGCGGACCGGCGGCGCCTGCAGCTGGGGCTGGTTCTCCTACGACCCGGATTTGAACCTCGTCTATTACGGCACCGGCAATCCCTCGACCTGGAACCCGGCCCAGCGCCCGGGCGACAACCGCTGGTCCATGGCGATCATCGCCCGCGACGCCGACACCGGAATGGCCCGCTGGGTCTACCAGATGACCCCCCACGACCAGTGGGACTATGACGGCGTCAACGAGATGATCCTCACCGAGCAGGTGATCGGTGACCGGCCCCGCAAGGTGCTGACCCATTTCGACCGGAACGGCTTCGGCTACACGCTGGACCGCGCCACGGGCGAATTGCTGGTGGCGGAGAAGTTCGACCCCACGGTCAACTGGGCCAGCCGGGTCGAGATGGATCCGGCCGCGCCGGGCTACGGCCGCCCTCTGGTCGACAAAAGCTATGCGCCGGGCGAGGCCGACGAGGACGAGACCACCAAGAACATCTGCCCCGGCGCGCTCGGCGCCAAGAACCAGCAGCCCGCCGCCTACTCGCCCAAGACGCGCCTGTTCTACGTGCCGACCAACCACATGTGCATGGATTACGAGGCGTTCCGCGTCACCTACACGCCCGGCCAGCCCTATGTCGGCGCGACCCTGACCCTGCACCCGCCCGAGGCTTCGGGCCGGACCGGGGCGTTCATCGCCTGGGACGGCGCCCGGGGCCGGATCGCCTGGACGATCCCGGAACCCTTCTCGGTCTGGTCCGGGGCGCTCGCCACCGCGGGCAACGTGGTCTTCTACGGCACCCTCGAAGGCTACCTGAAGGCGGTCGATGCCCGGGACGGGCACGAACTCTACCGGTTCAAGACGCCGTCCGGCATCGTCGGCAACGTCACCACCTACCTGCACGACGGAAAGCAATACGTGGCGGTGCTCTCGGGCGTCGGCGGCTGGGCCGGGATCGGGCTGGCGGCCGGGCTCACCGATCCCGCCGACGGCTCGGGGGCGGTCGGCGGCTACGCGGCCCTGTCGCAATACACGGCGCCGGGCGGCCAGCTCACGGTGTTCGGGCTGCCGGAGTGAGCCGGGGCACGGGCCCTCGTGCCGTCTGCGCGATCGGCCGAGCGATTCGCGTCCGCGGGGACATGGCGGCTCGCGCCACGCCTCTCGGCTCGCGCCACCCCTCGGTTCAGCGCAGATGCTGGCGCTCGACCGTCGGCCCCGTGCAGCCCCCCGGCAGCGGCTCTTCGCGCGCGGTCAGGCCGCGATGTGCAGCCACGGTGCGCGATCACGTTTGCTGATGTAGAATATCATCGGCAATAACGGCAGCGATGTTGAAGTCAAATCGGCACAAATAAGCCGGCTCATAGAGTGTTGCCCCGAAGTTACGGAGCGGAAGTACGTCGTGTTGTGACTGAACTATGACGGATCGTCACCCGTGATCTCGGATACGTCGCGCCCGGCCGGGTCGAGCGGCGTTCGGGAGCGCATCATGAAACTGGGACACGGGGTCTCCATCGCCGCTTTGACGGTCGCGATGCTCGGTTCGGGAGCACAGGCGCAGACATCCGGCACCGGCAACGGCGTCGACATCCTGTCGGGCTTCGGCCGGATCTGGATTCCCGGGCGGACCTACGACACCGGGTCGCCCACGGCCCTTGGGGGGCCCCTCCTGCTGCGCAACATCCAGATCGTCGCCGAACGGGCACGGGAGCGGACCCTCGCGCAGGAGATCGCCGCCTATTACGACGACCGCCGCAACCAGAGCTACAGCGTCATCGACGGCCTCGGCCCGCTGACCCAGGCCTATCTGGTGGGATCGGGCGCGACCACCACGATCCCCGCCTTCGACGCGACCACGGCGCGCGTGCAGTATGTCGACCAGGGCACGGGAGCCGGCGTGACGACCTCGCCCCTCGGGAAGGTCGTGCAGCTGGTCAACACGTTCCGGACCAACGCCTCCACCACCGCGGCCAAGGACGCCTACAGCTATCTGCGCCCCTGGCGGCAGAGCCTGAACGGCCAGAGCCTCGGCTTCGTCGTGCCACCCTCCCTGGTGCCGGAGAAGAGCCCGAATCCGGCCTCGGATGGCGGCTTCCCGAGCGGCCACACCAACGCCGCCTACCTCTCGGCCCTCGCCCTGGCCTACGCCGTGCCGCAGCGGTTCCAGGAACTGCTCACCCGCGCGAGCGAGCTCGGCGACGACCGGATCGAGGCGGGCATGCATTCGCCAACCGACGTGATCGGCGGCCGCGTGCTGGCGACCTACTTCGCCATCCGGGCGCTCAACGATCCCGCGAACGCGGCCCTGCTGGGCGAGGCCTTCGCGCAGGCGCAGAGCTACCTGAGCCAGGCCTGCGGCGGCCCGCTGGAGCGGTGCGCCCACGCGCCCGTGGATCCCGCCACCGACCGCTTCTCCGATTACGCGCGCAACAAGGCCGCGTACACGGCGCGCCTGACCTACGGCCTGCCGCCGGTCGGGCCCACGGACCAGGCGCCGGTGGTCCCGGCCGGCGCGGAGGCGCTGCTCGCCACCCGCTTCCCCTATCTCACGGCGGCGCAGCGTCGCGACGTGATCGCGACCACCGAATTGCCGTCCGGCGGCTTCCTCGACAACGGCATGGGCTACGACCGCATCAACCTGTTCGCCGCCGCCGACGGCTACGGCGCCTTCAACGGAACGGTCACCGTCACCCTGGACGCCGCCAAGGGCGGGTTCTCGGCCTACGACGTCTGGCGGAACGACATCGGCGGCGCGGGCAGCCTCGTGAAGCTCGGCAGCGGAGCGCTGGTGCTGACCGGCGCCAACACCTACGCGGGCGGCACCACGATCGGTGGCGGGACGCTGGTCGGCCACGCCGGCGCCTTCGGCACAGGCGCGATCCTCGACAACGCGGCGCTCGTGGTGGACCAATCCGTCGACGGGACGATGGCCAACGCCATCGCGGGCTCCGGGACCCTGGCCAAGACCAATTCGGGCGCCCTCACCCTCACGGGCATCAGCACGCTGACCGGTGCCACCGCGGTCGAGGCGGGGCAGCTCGTCGTGAACGGCTCCCTCGCCAACTCGCTCGTGACGGTGCGACAGGGGGCGGGACTGGGCGGCTCGGGCACTGTGGGCGGGATCCGCGTGCTCGCGGGCGGCACCGTGGCGCCGGGCAATTCCATCGGCACGCTCACCGTCGCCGGCAATGTCGCCTTCGCGGCCGGCTCCACCTACGGGGTCGAGGCCAACGCCGCCGGCCAGGCCGACAAGATCGCCGCCACCGGTACCGCCACCCTGTCGGGCGGCACCGTCGACGTGCGCGCCGCCTCCGGCGCCTACAACCCGCGCACCACCTACACGATCCTGTCGGCCGCCGGCGGCGTCTCGGGCCAGTTCGCCGGCGTGACGGCCAACCTCGCCTTCCTCAGCCCGGGCCTGCGCTACCGGACCGACGCGGTCGACCTGACGCTGACCCGCAACGACGTGCCCTTCGCGGCCAGCGCCACCTCCCGCAACGGCGCGGCCGCCGCCAATGCGGTCCAGGCCGCCGGCCCGAGTCGGCTCACCGACGCGGCGGTCGCCTTCACCACGAGCGAGGCCGGCAGCGCCTTCCGCGCCCTCTCCGGCGACATCCACGCCGGCACCGTGTCCACCGCCTACGAGACCGCCTTCTTCGTGCGCGAGGCGGTGCTCGACCGCCTGCGCTGGGGCAGCGCCGGCACCGGCCTCGACTACGGCACCCTGCCGGCCGCCGACACGGCCGACCTGCCCGGCCGGCCGCCGCTGGTGGCGAACGTGCCGGTGCAGGTTCTCGACCCACAGGTCTTCGGGCTCTGGGGC
Source organism: Methylobacterium sp. P1-11 (assembly GCF_008329595.1). NCBI lineage: Bacteria > Pseudomonadati > Pseudomonadota > Alphaproteobacteria > Hyphomicrobiales > Methylobacteriaceae > Methylobacterium > Methylobacterium sp. P1-11. The sequence goes on along the minus strand of NZ_NPKS01000003.1, from coordinate 136,945 downwards.
CAGGGCTTCGGGTCCTTCGGCACGGCCGATGGCGGCGGCAACGCCTTCGACCTCGACCGGCAGATCGCGGGCTTCGCCGCGGGCTCGGATCTGCGGCTGGGCCGCGGGCTGCGCGTCGGCGTGGTCGGCGGCTACACCGAAGCCTATCTCGACAGCGCCGGCCGGGTAGGCGGCACGAGCCGCGCGGAGAGCGCGACGCTGAAGAGCGGCTTCGGCGGCGTCTACGGCGGCTACGAACTCGGCCCGCTGTCGCTGCGGCTGGGCGCGGTCTACGCCGATACCGACACGCGCACCCGGCGGGCGGTGCTGTACGGGCTGTCCGACACGCTGAGCGGGCACGGCGGCGGCTACACGGTGCAGGGTTTCGGAGAGATCGGCTGGGCGATCGCGCTGGGCACGCCGGCGGTCGCGGCACCGCTGTCGAAAGACGGGGGCGCGGTGGCGGTGCAGCCGGCGGCGAGCTTTGTCGAGCCGTTCGTGGGCGGGGCGTATGTGGGCATCCGGCGCGGCGCCTTCGCGGAGACCGGGGGCGCTGCGGCGCTGGCGAGCCTCGCCCGGGACTACGATCTCGGCGCGGCGACGGTGGGGGTTCGGGCGCAGACGAGCCTGGATCTGGGCTTGAGCCTGCCGGTGACGCTGCGGGGTCTTGTGGGCTACCGGCGGGCGTTCGGCGACGTGGTGCCGACGGCCTTGCTGCACTTCGGCACGGGCCCGGCCTTCCTGAGCGCGGGCGTGCCGATCGACCGGGACGCGCTGGTGGCGCAGGTCGGGCTGGATCTGGCGGTGGCGCCGAACGCGAGCCTGGGCGTGGCCTACACGGGCCAGACCGGCAGCAGAGCCCAGGACCAGGCCGTGAAGGGCAACTTCACCCTCCGGTTCTAGCACGCGACGCCTGCGCGCCGACGAAATCCACGAAGGCGCGCAGCGGCGCCGGCAGGTGCCGCCGGCCCGGATAGTAGAGGAACGGCCCGGAAAATTCCTGCCACCAGGGTTCCAGCACCGGCTCCAGGGCGCCGCTCTTGAGATGCGGGCGCAGCCAATCCTCGAACAGGTGGACGATCCCCGAGCCGGCGACCGCCGCCGCCACCGCGAGGTCGCTGGCGCCGACGCGCACGATCAGCGGCCCGGACGGGTCCACCCGGATGATCGCGCCGGCCCGTTCGAACTCCCAGGGCGCCGTCAGGGCGCCGCTGGGGAACCGGCCGAGCAGGCAGGCATGGTCGAGGAGGTCCCGCGGATGGCCCGGCCGGCCGCGCCGGTCGAGATAGGCGGGCGACGCCGCGGTGGCGAAGCGCTGCCGCCGCGGGCCGATCGGCACGGCGATCATGTCCTGCTCCAGCCGCTCGTCGTAGCGGATGCCGGCGTCGCAGCCCGCCGCCAGCACGTCCACGAACCCGTCCTCGACGACCACCTCCAGGCGGATCTCCGGGTAGGCCGCCAGGAAGGGCGGCACGAGGGCCGGCAGCACCAGCCGGGCGGCGCTGAGCGGCACGTTGAGCCGGAGCGTACCCGCCGGGCGGTCGCGGAACCCGTTCACCACGTCGAGGGCGGATTCCACCTCGGCGAGCGCCGGGCCGAGCCGCTCCAGCAGGCGGGCGCCGGCCTCGGTCGGCGCGACGCTGCGGGTGGTGCGGTTCAGGAGGCGCACGCCGAGCCCCGCCTCCAGCCGGCGCACCGCCTCGCTGAGGCTCGACGCGCTCCCGCCGCTCGCCCGGGCGCCGTCGCGGAAGCCGCCGGCCCGCGCCACGGTCACGAAGGCGGCGAGGTCCGTGAGATCCTGGGGCATCGTTCGAGAATCCGCACAGGCCGTGCCGATTGTCACGGCTTATCGGCGCAAAAACGGGCGTCTACATCCGGGGCACCAACAGGAGATTTGCCATGACCGATCTCGCGCAGGCCGGGACCTTCCAGCTCGGCGACCGCACCGTGAAGCGCCTGGGCTACGGGGCCATGCAGCTCGCCGGGCCGGGCGTGTTCGGGCCGCCCAAGGACCGCGCCGCCGCGGTCGCGGTGCTCCGGGACGCCGTGGCCGCGGGCGTCGACCACATCGACACCAGCGACTTCTACGGGCCGCACGTCACCAACCAGATCATCCGCGAGGCGCTGCACCCCTACCCGGACGATCTCGTGATCGTCACCAAGGTCGGCGCCAGGCGCGGGGTCGACGCCTCGTGGAACCCGGCGTTCTCGGCCGAGGAACTGACCCAGGCGGTCCACGACAACCTGCGCAATCTCGGCGTCGACGCCCTCGACGTGGTCAACCTGCGCCTGATGTTCGACGTCCACGGCCCCGCGGAGGGCTCGATCGAGGCGCCGCTTACGGTTTTGGCGGAGCTGCAGCGGAAGGGGCTGATCCGCCGGATCGGCCTGAGCAACGCCACGCCGCGCCAGGTCGCGGACGGGCGCCGGATCACCGACATCGTCTGCGTGCAGAACCAGTACAACCTCGCCCATCGAGGCGACGACGCGTTCATCGATGATCTGGCAGCGGCCGGTATCGCCTACGTGCCGTTCTTCCCGCTGGGTGGGTTCAGCCCGCTGCAGTCGGATACCCTGTCGGAGGTGGCGGCCGGGCTCGGGGCGACGCCGATGCAGGTGGCGCTCGCGTGGCTGCTGCGCCGGTCGCCCAACATCCTGCTGATCCCGGGGACGTCCTCGCTCGGCCACCTGCGCGAGAACCTCGCGGCGGCGGAGCTCGCGCTCCCGGACGCCGCCATGGCGGCGCTGGATCGGATCGGGGCGGCGTGAGGGACGAAGGTCCAAACCGCGCCCTCATCCTGAGGTGCGAGCGCAGCGGAGGCCTCCTTCGAGGCCTCCGCTGCGCTCCGGCGCCTCAGGATGAGGTGACCGGGTGTGATGGGGGTGTCTACTTCGCCGTCATGCCGGCCACCATCGGGCAGCCGCCCTCGCTCATCGGGCGGAACGCCTGCTCGGCAGGGATCGTCTCCAGCACCTTGTAGAGGTCCCACTCGCCCTTCGACTCGGAGGGCGCCTTGGCCTCGAACAGGTACATCGGGTGGATCTTGCGCCCGTCCGGACGGATCGTGCCCTTGCCGAACAGCGGGTCGTCGGTGGGCATCTCCTTCATCTTGGCGACCACGGCGGCGCCGTCCTTGGCCGAGTGCAGGGCCGCCACCGCCTTCAGGTAGTGCAGCGTGCTGGCGTAGACGCCCGCCTGGTACGAGGTCGGCTTCTTGCCGGGCATCCGCTTCTCGAAGCGCTCCGCGAAGGCCCGGGTGCCGTCGTTGAGGTCCCAGTAGAACGAGGCGGTGAAGTCGAGCCCCTGCGCCACCTCCAGCCCCAGCGAGTGGATGTCGGTGATGGCGATCAGCAGGGCCGCGAGGGACTGGCCGCCCTGGCGGACACCGAACTCGTGCGCCTGCTTGATGGCGTTGGCGGCGTCGAGGCCGGCATCGGCGAGGCCGATCACCTGGGCGCCGGAGGCCTGGGCCTGGAGGAGGAACGACGAGAAGTCCGGGTTCGGGAAGGGCGTGCGCACGCCGCCGACGACCGTGCCGCCGTTCTTCTCCACAACCGCCTTGGTGTCGCGCTCCAGGGCGAGGCCGAAGGCGTAGTCGGCGGTGATGAAGTACCAGGTCTTGCCGCCGCGCTTGAGCATCGCCTTGCCGGTGCCGTTGGCCAGCGCCGCGGTGTCGTAGGTCCAGTGCACGGTGTTGGGCGTGCAGGCCGGGCCGGTCAGGTCGGCGGTGCCGCCGCCCGAGTTGATGAAGGCCTTGTTCTTCTCCTTGGTGATCTGCGCGATGGCCAGCGCCACCGAGGAGGTCGGCACGTCGAATACCGCGTCGACGGCGTCGCGGTCGTACCATTGCCGGGTGATCGAGGCACCGACATCGGGCTTGTTCTGGTGGTCGGCGGAGACGACCTCGACCTTCAGCCCATGGTCCTCCGGCTTGAAGTCCTCGACCGCCATGCGGGCGGCGACCACCGAGCCCTCGCCGGTGGAGTCGAAGTAGACGCCGGAGCGGTCGTTCAGCACGCCGATCTTCACCGGCGCGAGGTCGGCCGCGAGCACCGCGCCGGCACCCAGCGCGCACAAGCTCCCGAGCAGCGCCGCGGCGCGGTGGCGGAGCGTCATGTCTCTCTCCCTGTTTCTTCGGAACGCGGCGGCGTTGATCGCCGCTCGCGGTCTTTTCGGAGGGCAGCGTACCTGTGGGGGAGCGCGGCCGGAACGGTCACGGGTGAGGATGCGGGCAATCCGTTAGGGTGCGCGGTCCTCCCTCCCCCGCAGAGCTAGCGGATTCACACTTCTCCGTCGAACGCCAAGGGTTTGAGAAACAAACGCGTTTCCCCTCCCCCTTGTGGGGAGGGGCCAGGGGTGGGGGTGGTGCAGGATCGAGCGTAGAGGTGCCTTCTGCGCCACCCCCACCTCCAACTCCTCCCCACAAGGGGGAGGAGAGCGCGTCGCGGCTCGCGTTGTGTGAATATCTTAGCCCGCAGTGAGGGAAGGGAGATCCGCGGCAGATGCGCGGGTCATCACCCAAGCGGCGCGAGCCCGAAGATCGCCCGCGCCTGATCGGGCGTGGCCGGCTCCCGGTCGAGATGGGCCAGCAGGCTGACGGCCTTCTCCACCAGCGCGGCGTTGCTCGGCGCGAGCCGGCCCCGGGACAGGTACAGGTTGTCCTCCAGGCCGACGCGGACGTTGCCGCCCATGCCGGCGGCGACCGCGAGGATCGGGAACTCCTCGCGGCCGATGCCGAAGGCGGACCAGATCGCGTCCTCCGGCAGCCGCGCCCGCATCGCCACTAAAGCCTCCGGCGTCGCCGGGGCGCCCCAGGGGACGCCGAGGCAGATCTGGAACAGGGGCGGGCGCGCCAGATGCCCCTCGGCGATCAGGTGCCGGGCCAGCTCGATCTGGCCGAGATCGAACACCTCGATCTCCGGCTTCGCCCCGGCCGCCCGGATCTGCGCCGCCATGGCGCGCAGGTGGCCGGGGGTGTTCAGGAACAGGTGCTCGCCGAAATTCATCGTGGCGATGTCGAGGGTGCAGATCTCGGGCCGCAGCGCGCCGACATGCCGGGTGCGGGCCTCCGGGGCCATGAAGGTGGTGCCCGGGCCGGCCACAGCCGGGTCGGGGTCGCCCGGCACGAACCGGCCCCCCGCTCCCGTGGTCAGGTTGAGGATCACGGCGTCGTTCTTCTCGCGGATCCGCTCCACCACCTCGCGATAGTGGGCGAGGTCCATGCTGGGCGCGGCGGTATCGGGGTCGCGGACGTGGATGTGGACCACCGCGGCCCCGGCGGCGGCGGCTTCGAGGGCCGATCGGGCGATGGCCTGCGGACTCACCGGCACGGCCGGGTTCTTTCTCGGCGTGTCGAAGGAGCCCGTGAGGGCGCAGGTGATGACGGTGGTGCTCGACATGTGTGTGCTCCCCAAGCGTCAGATCGCGCCGCCGTCGACCGTAATCGTCTCGCCGGTGATGTAGGCCGCGCCCGCGCTGAGGAAGAAGATGGTCTCGGCGATGTCCTCCGGGCGGGCCATGCGGCCGAGCATGGTGCGCCCCACGGTCGCGGCCTTGCGCTCCTCCGACCAGGGCTCGGTCCAGGGCGTGGCGACGAGGCCCGGCGCCACCGCGTTGACGCGCACGTCCGGCGCCAGCGCCCGGGCGAGGCTGCGGGTCAGGTTGATCAGCCCGGCCTTGCTGGCCGCGTAGGCGACCGAGGAGCCGCGCCGCCCGAGCCCGGCCACGGAGGCGGTGTTGACGATGGCGCCGCAGCTCGCCTTGAGGGTCGCGGCCGCGGCCCGGGCGCAGCGGAACGGCCCGAGTAGGTTGGTCCCCAGGATGGTGGCCCAGAACTCCTCGGTCATCGCGTCGAGGTCCTCGAACGCGATGGGCGTGGTCGTGCCCGACGTCCCGGCATTGTTGACGAGCACGTCGAGGCCGCCGAGCCGGTCGATGCCGGCCGCTACCATCGCCTCGGCCTCGCCCGCCCGCGACACGTCGCCGGGCAGCGCGATCACCGAGAGGCCCTCCCCGGCGAGCCGGGCGGCCTCGGCCGGGCCGCGGGCATCGTCGGGCAGGTGGTTCAGCGCCACCGTCGCGCCGTTGCGGGCGAAGATCGCGACGGTCGCGAGTCCGATGCCCGAGGAGGCCCCGGTGACGAGGACGCGCCGTCCGGACAGGTCCGCTCCGATCATGATCCCTCCATCCGGCCGATCCCGGCCATCGCCGCCTTGAGCGCCAGGAGCTTGCGGTCGCGCTCGCGGAACAGCTCCTCGGGCGCGCGCCCGCCCCAGTCGAAGTAGCCGCGCCCCGCCATCACCCCGGTCCGGCCCTCGGCGCAGAGGGCATCGAGGGTCTCGGAGCGGGTGCGCGGCGGTGGCGGCGCGTAGCTGCCGTTGGACAGCGCCCGCTGCGTCAGCTCGAGGCCGGTGAAATCAGCCTTGGCGAGGTGGCCGAGGATCGGGATGCGCAGCGAGAGGCCGTGGATGATCGCGTCGTCGATGTCCCGCGGCGCGGCGACGTCCGCGTCGAGGAGTCGGAACACCTCGGCGCTGATCGCCTGCTGGATGCGGTTGGCGATGTAGCCCGGGATGAAGCGCTTCAGCACGATCGGGACCTGCCCGAGGCCGCGCACGAGGTCGGCCATCGCGGCGACGACCGCCGGGTCCGTGCCGGCCCCCGGGACCACGTCGACGAGGTCGACGATGTAGGGCGGCGTGTACCAGTGGAGGATCAGCGCCCGAGCCTGCCGGCGTTCCGGGATCAGCGGGAAGACGTCGAGGTAGCTGGTGTTGCTGGCGAGGATCGCGTCGGCCGGGCAGAGCCGGTCGAGCTCCGCGAAGAGCGCGCCCTTGGCCTCCGGGTTCTCGGTGATCGCCTCGATGACGAGACCGGCGCCCGTCACCGCCGCGCCGAGCTCCGCCTCGACCCGGACGGCCCGCGCCAGCCGCGCGGCATCCCAGCCCTCCGGTGCGGCGCCCGCCTCCCGCAGGGTCGCGAGGGCCGAGTCCATGAGGGCGGGGATCCGCGCGCGGGTCTCGGGCCGCGTGTCAGTGATCCGCACGCCGTGGCCCGCGAGCGCCAGCACCAGGGCGATGCCGTGCCCCATCACGCCGCCGCCGACGATCGCGATCTCGCCCATGCCGCACGCTCCTGTCCCTGTCCCGGGCTCCTCTCTCGGGAGTCCTCGGGTCTTCCGTCCGGCCCTCAGCCGCCGCGCTGGTCCCGGCGCATCATGAAGGCCAGCTTCTCGAACAGGCTGACATCCTGCTCGTTCTTCAGGAGCGCCCCGTGCAGCGGCGGGATCAGCTTGCGGCCGTCCTGCTCGCGCAGGGTCTCGGGGGCGATGTCCTCGGAGACGAGGAGCTTCAGCCAGTCGAGCAGCTCCGAGGTCGAGGGCTTCTTCTTGAGGCCCGGGACCTCGCGCATCGCCAGGAAGGTCCGCAGGGCCTCCTCGACGAGGCGGTGCTTGATGCCGGGATAGTGGACGTCGACGATGCGCTGCAGCGTCTCGGCGTCGGGGAACTTGATGTAGTGGAAGAAGCAGCGGCGCAGGAACGCGTCCGGCAGCTCCTTCTCGTTGTTCGACGTGATGATCACGATCGGCCGGCGCACGGCCTTCACGGTCTCGCTGGTCTCGTAGACGTGGAACTCCATCCGGTCGAGTTCGGTGAGGAGGTCGTTGGGGAACTCGATATCGGCCTTGTCGATCTCGTCGATGAGCAGGACCGGGCGCTCGGGCGCGGTGAACGCCTCCCAGAGCTTGCCGCGCCGGATGTAGTTGCCGATCTCCGAGACCCGCGGGTCGCCGAGCTGGGAGTCGCGCAGGCGCGAGACCGCGTCGTACTCGTAAAGGCCCTGCTGCGCCTTGGTGGTCGACTTGATGTTCCAGACGATCAGCGGCGCGTTCAGCCCCTTGGCGATCTCCTCGGCCAGCACGGTCTTGCCGGTGCCGGGCTCACCCTTCACGAGGAGCGGCCGTTCCAGCACCACGGCGGCGTTGACCGCCGCGGTGAGGTCGGGGGTCGCGACGTAGGTCTCGGTTCCGGAAAAGCGCATCGCGGTCTCGGAGAGGTGGGCTCGGGCCCAGGGGTAACGCGCCGTGCCGCCGGGCCGCAAGCGCCGTACCTGTCCGGGCATCCCGTACGGTCCCGGCCGATGCGCGCGCTGAATGGCCCACTCCGTCATCACGAGCGGAGCCAAGTGACCCAGGGCGGCGGGACGTCGAGGGGCGTGGCACCGCTCTGGATTGCGTCGCGCCGCTCGCAAGGACGGGACGGCGAAGCCTGCAGCGGGGTGCCCGGTCAGCCCTTCTCGTGCCAGACGCAGTTCCGGGCCAGGATCTCCAGGTTGACGTCCGACTTCTGCGGCTGCGGCAGGGTCTTGCCGTCCATGGCGAGGTCGATCTTGATCTCGACCTGACCCTTCGCCTCGGCCGTGCGGCGGGAGAAGTAGCAGTATTGCTGGTAGGGCTGGTCGGCGCTGTCCTTGAAGTTCCAGCCGGTCACGATCTGCCCGTCGAGATAGGGGACCTGCTTGAACACCGTGAAGGTGGTGTTCACCGTCGCCTTCGAGGCCGGGGCCGCGTCGCTGCCGAGCTGCGCCCGGGTGGGCGTCGGCGAGGCGGCGACCTTGGGCAGGCCCTCGAGCTTGAGCGTGTTGTCGGTCAGCGTGACCTCGCCCTTGGTCTTCAGGGTCACGTCCGAGAGCGCGGCCTGCATGGCGGCCGCGATCTTCTCGGCGGCGGTGTCGAACTGGTTCAACGTCGCCCAGCCATAGGCCGCCGCCCCGACGCCGATCCCGGCGAGGCAAGCGAAGGCGCCGAAGCCCAGGGCCCGGAACAGGAAGGCCCGGGCCGCGACGTAGCTCGAATCCGCCCGCAGGCGGGAATTCACCTGCTGGGCGAGGGCGATGTTCTCAGGGGTCCCGCTCGCGACGTAGTTCATGCGCCGGCTCCAGCGGCAGGGAGGGTCGGGCCCGGATGGGTCTGGTTGGGCAGCGCCTGCTGACCCTGGGCCGGGCGGTTCATCGGGATCACCGCGCCCGACGCGTTGGCGGCCCGCGGCAGGATCGGCTCAGGATGCGAGCGCAGGGCGTCGGCGATCGCGTCCAGCATGTAGGGGGCGGCCTCCGGGTTCACGGCGGCGCCGAGATCGTCCTCGTCCATGAAGGTCCGGCGGGTCGAGACCGCGCAGAGCGCCAGAATGGTCGACGCGAAGGCGGCGCAAACCGCGGGGAGGAACACGAAGATCCGCAGGAAGGCGTGGACCTGGCTCTCGGTCACGTCGATCGGGTCGACGCCGTAGACCATGGCGGTGAAGGAGTGGAGCTGCGAGCGGTTGACCGCGTTGCGGTAGCCCTGCTCGGCATCGGCCACGCGGCGGTCGGCGGCGCCCGGATCGAGGGCGGCGCGCGCCTTGCGGGCCTCCTCCAGGTCCTTGATCATCCCGGCGCGGTCGGCGGACGCCTTGGCGACGCCCTGGGACAGGGCGGCGACGCGGGGATCGGCCACGCATTTCAGGTTCTGGTACTTCCGGCCCTTGCTGTTGGTGCCGAAGACCCGCTCGCAGCGCTGGGCCGGCAGGCCGGCGAGCTGCTGGGCGTTGTCGGCGGAGCGCTTCTCGATCTGGTCGAGCTCGGCCGTGTACTGGGCCACGCGCTCGTCCGCCGCCTTGATCCGGTCGCCGATCGTGGCGCGGTCGGCCTGGGCGTCCTTCAGGGCGGTCTTGGTCCGGGCCGCCTCCATCAGGCGGGGGTGGAACATCATCTCGCCGAGCTGCGACACCGACTTGGTGGTCACGCCCGCCGCGAAGATGATGCCGAGCACCGCCAGGGCGCGCACGAAGTACGAGCGCTGGGTGCGGGCCAGGATGCCCAGCGGCACCCGGCACAGCTCCACCGCCGCGTAGACCAGCGGCGCCAGCAGCATGAAGTAGAAGGCGTGCCAGTCGCCGTCGCTGTAGACGCCGGCGAACAGCCACGCGCCCCAGAGCGAGGCACCGATCACCATGAACTCGACGAGGTACGCGATCCCCACGTAGCCCCACTTGATGCGGTAGCCCTTCTCGACATGGCGCTGGTGACGCCAGCGATCCGTCTCGAGCTTCCACTCGCGCTTCTCGCGCTCGAGATCGCGGCTGGGAGGCGCTGTCGGACCGGAAAATATCGATTTGATGGAGATCATCGGCCTCGTCGCATCCATCCGGTCCAGTTCCGGGCTGGGCCCGGCCGAGCTTAACCCCCGGTTAACTCAGGCGTGTATGCGCCCATTGTGCCGATTTTGAGCCGCGTTGCACGCCTTCACCGCACGCATCCTCTGGATGGCCGGCTCCATCCCGCGTGCCGGTGACCGAAATGTCTCACCCCGGGCCTGTATCCGGCTTGTGTCAGATCGCACATGTGCGGGACCGGTCGGCGGCCGAATCCGGTTGCTCGAAGGGCGGGCCCAACCCATGATCGCGCAGCCGTGATCGGCATCCCCCTGCCCCCGAGAGACGAGGTTCGATCCGCCGCCGATGCCAGAGGTCCACGCCGGCTCCTACAAGGAAGCGATCCTGTTTCTCGTCACAGCGGGCATCGTGGTGCCGCTGTTCCACCGCCTCCGGATCTCGCCGGTGCTCGGCTTCATCGGCGCCGGCGCCCTGCTGGGACCCTTCGGCCTCGGTCGCCTGGCCGATGCTCATCCCTACGTGCACCTGTTCACCATCGGCAATCGTGCGGAGATCGCGCATCTCGCCGAGTTCGGCGTGATCTTTCTGATGTTCATGATCGGGATCGAGCTGTCCTGGGAGCGCCTGCGGGTCCTGCGCCGGCTGGTCTTCGGCCTCGGCTCCCTGCAGGTGGGCTGCTCCGCGCTGATCCTCGGGGCGATCCTCTACGGGCTCAACGTGCCGCTCGCCGGCGCGGTGATCGTCGGCATCGGCCTCGCCCTGTCGTCGACCGCCGTGGTGCTGCCGGTTCTGGCCGAGCAGAAGCGGCTGAACGCGCCCACCGGCCGCACCAGCTTCGCGGTCCTGCTGTTCCAGGATCTGGCGGTGGCGCCGGCCCTGTTCGCGATCGCGGTGCTCGGCCGCGACGATGGCGGCGACAAGGGCTGGGCGCTCGCCATGGCGCTGGGCCAGGCTGCCGTCGCGCTGGTGCTGATCGTGGTGGCCGGCCGCCTCGCTCTGCGCCCGCTGTTCCAGCTCGTGGCGCGCACGCGCTCCACCGAGCTGTTCATGGCGGCCTGCCTGCTGGTCATCGTCGGCACGGCGCTGACCGCGGCGGCGAGCGGCCTGTCGATGACGCTCGGCGCCTTCGTGGCCGGCCTGCTTCTGGCCGAGACCGAGTACCGCCGGGCGATCGAGGCGACGATCGACCCGTTCAAGGGCCTGCTGCTCGGCGTGTTCTTCGTCTCGGTGGGCATGAACCTCGACCCGGCCCAGCTCATGGCGACGCCGGGAGCGATCCTCGGCCTGTCGCTGGCGCTGGTCCTGATCAAGGCCGCCGTGGTGATGATGGCGGCCCCGGTCCTGAAGATCCCCCGGCCGGTGGCCCTGGAGACGGCGCTCCTGCTCGGCCCGAGCGGCGAGTTCGCGTACGTGCTGATCGGCGGAGCCATGGCCACGGGGCTCGTGCCCGAGGATGTCGGCGCGGCGGCCCTCGTGGTGACCACCGTCACGATGATCATGATCCCGGCTCTGGCGGCGATCGGCCGGCGGCTCAAGATGCGGGCGACGGCCAGCGCCCAGGCCGCCGTCAAGACGGAGCCGTGGCCGGAGCGGGTGGAGAACCGGGTGATCGTGGCGGGCTTCGGCCGCGTCGGCCGGCAGGTCGGCGAGATGCTGGAGCGGCACAAGATCCCGTATCTCGCCCTCGATTCCGACGCCGCCCGGGTCGCCGAGCAGCGCCGCGCCGGGGCGCCGGTCTATTTCGGCGACAGCGGCAACACCGAGATGCTGCGGCGCTGCGACATCGCCACGGCCCGGGCGCTGGTCGTCACCCTCGACAATCCCCGCGCCGTCGAGGCGGCGGTGGTGGCGGCCCGCGCCGAGCGGCCGGACCTGACCATCGTGGCCCGGGCCCGCGACGCCCGCCACGCCTCCGCGCTCTACGAACTCGGCGTCGACGACGCGGTGCCGGAGACGATCGAGGCGTCCCTGCAGCTGTCCGAGGCCGTGCTGGTCGATGTCGGCGTGCCGATGGGGCTGGTGATCGCGTCGATCCACGAGCGGCGGGATGAGTATCGCACCCTGCTGAAGAAGCGCGAGAGCGAGGCGAAGCCGATCTTCCGGGCCCGACGGACCGTGGGCAAGGCCCTGGGCAAGGCGCCGGTCAAGCGGGAGCCCGAACGCCAGGAGACTGCCGGCCAGGAGGCCTGAGGGCGGCCTCCGCGGTCGCCGCCGGAGCGACGCGCGCGGCCGGTCGGCAGGCCCCGATGCGTCCTCCGCCTCAGATCAGGCCGGGATGCGCGTCGTCGTGTTTGGGCCGCCGCACCACGCGGCTGCGCGTCGCCGGCTCGAACCCGTCGGCGAAGCTGCACCGGTAGACCAGCTCGTCCGCCGGGCCGAGTCCGGTGACGAGGGGCACCGTCACGGTGTCTCCGGAGAAGCGCCAGCCGCGGGCGCCTTTGTCCCAGTAGAGCCAGACCGTTCCGGGATAGCCCCGCAGGGTGAAGACCGCGGCCTTGCGCGACAGGGCCTGCACCGCCCGTGGGGCGTACATGCCCTTGTCGCTATAGGCCCCCCGGGTCGCCTCCGGCTGACGGTCCATGAAGGTGTTGCGCACCAGCTGAATCGTCGCCCCCGGCTTCCCGAGAAACCGCTTGAATTCCGTCAGATTCCGCAGGATGACCGCCATCGCAGGTCTCCTCGCTTGCCCGGTGCGGACCGCGTTGCCGCCTCCGCACACACTCGATGCCCCGAGTTGAGCGATTCCCGTGACCGATTGAGTGACTGGACGAGGCTTGTTCGGGTACATATCAACAGATTCGGTGACTTATACCCAGGTTATGAGTCCCATCGGTCCGGAGAGACTCATTCCAGCCCGGGAATCAGCCGCGTCGGCGGGGCTGAATCTTGTCGACCATCGCCGAAGACTCGGGCGACATCCGGGAAAGTCCTGCCCCGCCCGGCGCGGCTCCGTCCGATTCGCACGGACTTGACCCGGGCGCCCGGCTGGCGCGTTCTCCCGGGATGCTGCTGCAGTTCTTCACGGCCCTCCGGGACGCCAAGGTTCCCGTCTCCCTGAAGGAGTACCTGACGCTGCTCGGCGCCCTCGATCGGGGCCTCGCGGAGCACGATGTCGAGGCGTTCTACTTCCTGTCGCGCACGGCGCTCGTGAAGGACGAGGCGCATCTCGACCGGTTCGACCGGGTGTTCGGCACGGTGTTCAAGGGGCTGGAGACCCTCGGCGAGGCGGTGGAGCCGAGCCCCATCCCCGAGGAATGGCTGAGGAAGCTCGCCGAGAAGTACCTGACCGAGGCCGAGAAGGCGGAACTCAAGGCGCTCGGCTGGGACAAGCTGTTCGAGACCCTGAAGCAGCGGCTCGCCGAGCAGAAGGGGCGCCACCAGGGCGGCTCGAAATGGATCGGCACCGGCGGCACCTCGCCCTTCGGCGCCTACGGCTACAATCCCGAGGGGATCCGCATCGGCCAGGACGGGAACCGCAACTTCCGGGCGGTGAAGGTCTGGGACAGGCGCGAGTTCAAGGATCTCGACGACGACCGGGAGATCGGCGCGCGCAACATGCGCCTCGCGCTGCGGCGCCTGCGCCGCTTCGCCCGGACGGGCGCGGCCGAGGAGCTCGACCTCGACGGCACGATCCGCGAAAGCGCCCGCCAGGGCTACATCGACGTGAAGCTGCGGCCGGAGCGGCGCAATGCCGTGAAGGTCCTGCTGTTCCTGGATGTCGGCGGCTCGATGGACTGGCACATCGCGCAGGCGGAGGCGCTGTTCTCGGCGGCGCGCTCGGAGTTCAAGCACCTCGCGCACTATTACTTCCACAACTGCCCCTACGAGGCGGTCTGGTCCGAGAACCGGCGGCGCAACGAGACGAAGACGCCGCTCCTCGACGTGATCCGCACCTACGGGAGCGACTACCGGCTCGTCTTCGTCGGCGACGCCTCGATGAGCCCCTACGAGATCGCCACCCCCGGCGGCTCCGTGGAGCACTGGAATGAGGAGGCCGGCGCCGTCTGGATGCAGCGGCTCCTCGACCACTTCCCCAAGGTGGCGTGGCTGAACCCGGTGCCCGAGGCGCACTGGGGCTACACGCAGTCGATCGGCATGATGCAGCGGCTGGTCGCCGGCCGGATGTTCCCCCTCACGCTGGAGGGGCTCGACGCCGCGGCGCGGGCGCTGGTGCGGTAAAGCTCAACCTTCTCAGGCTTCGGGCGCGCCGGTCCGACCCGCGTCCTCATCCTGCGAGGTCTCCGCTCCGGCACCTCAGGATGAGGGGGATGCGTTGGACGGCCGATCCGGCGCCCGGCCGCTCCGCCAGCGGAGGGCCTGTCAGCCCTGCTGGGACGGCGTCGTCACCACGAGACCATCGAGTGCCGGCGTGATCTTGATCTGGCAGGAGAGGCGGGAATTTTCGCGGACGTCGCTGGCGAAATCCAGCATGTCCTGCTCCATGTCCTGCGCCTTGCCGACCGTGTCGATCCAAGCGTCGGCCACGTAGACGTGGCAGGTGGCGCAGGCGCAGGCGCCGCCGCATTCCGCGTCGATGCCCGGGACGTTATTACGCAGAGCCGTCTCCATCACGGTCGCGCCGACGCTGCCTTCGACGGTGCGCTCCGTCCCGGCGTGGTCGACGTAGGTGATCTTGGGCATGCTGGGGGCTCCGGGCTCGCGTCGAGCGCAACCTGTCCGACGGGCGGCGTGCCTGCTTGGCGGCTGGAAACGCGGAATGCAAGCGCGGCTTTAGACACCGCTCCCGGATCCATCGCCGCATTGCAGCGATGCCGTCACGCCCGCGCCTCCGCGATCTCCGCGAGCGCCTGCGCGACCGCGGCCGCGAGGGCGTCGACCGGCACGGAACCGTTGCTCTCGCGCAGATGCGCCTCGAGAGCATCCGCCAGGGCCCGCACGTGGACGGCCCCGACCCCGGCGGCCGAGCCCTTCAGGGTATGGGCGAGGTCGGCGCGCTGGTCCCGCGGCAGGGCCGGGTCGGCGAGGCGCGGCAGGATCGACCGGCACTGGCCGGCGAACAGCTCCAGGACCTCACGGGCGAGATCGGCGTCGCCGCCGGTCTGGGCCTCGAGTTCCGCGGGGTCGATGGCCTGCATGCTCGGGCTCCCGGCATCCGGATTCGTCGGGGATTGCGGATCTGATCCACACAATTCACCCCCTGATTCGCCGGGTGGGGATCGCGCCGGACCCCTCCTGTGCGGCAGGATGGTAGAGGCGGTGAGCGACGGGCCCGGTAACCATTCGGTTAACGTTTTCTGGGGCCGGTCGAGGGCTCGGGTATCGGCAGTCGCTGCCCGAGTTTAGTCTTGTAATGGTAAACGGGGCGTTGCGTCTCCGGTTCAAGCCTCTCCAGGCGCCGGTGAACCCGTGTAACGAGGCGTTGAATGGCGATCGAGAAGAAGCTGAAGGACCCGGCCGAGGCCGCGCTCTCTGCGATCGAGCAGGCGCTGAACCTCGACGCCCTGACGCCGAACGGCACCGATGGCCGCGCCGAGCCGCGCCTGCCCGATGTCGGTGACGCCGATCCCCTGCGCGACGGCGGCCTTGAGGCCGCCGGGCGGACCATGCCGCCGCGCCTGGACCTCGACCCGCCGCTCGCCTCCGACCTGCCGCCGCCGGGGCTGGACCGCCCGCGCCGCGAGGGCGGGCTCCTGCCTCCCGACCGCTCGCTCGTGGCCAACGACGACCGGCGCAACATCGGCATCCTGCAGCAGACCCTGCGGGTGCGCTCTTCGCCCAAGCCCTACCTGTTCGCGCTGGCCGCCGGCGCCGTCTGGATCGGCGCCCTCGTGCTGATCGCCTGGGCCAAGTCCGAGGGTGACCTGCGCGCCGTTGTCTCGGGGCTCACCGCCCTGCAGGCGAGCGTCGGTGCCGCGGCCCTGTTCGCCCCGGTGGTGCTGTTCGTGATCGCCGCGATGCTGGCGGTGCGCGCCCAGGAGATGCGCCTCGTCGCCCGCGCGGTCGGCGAGGTCGCGGTGCGTCTGGCCGAGCCTGAGAGCTTCTCCACCGACGCGGTCCTGACCATGTCGCAGACCGTGCGCCGCGAGGTGGCGGCAGTGGGCGACGGCGTCGAGCGGGCGCTCGCCCGGGCCGGCGAGCTGGAGACGCTGGTCCGCGGCGAGATCGCCACGCTGGAGCGCGCCTATTCCGACAACGAGATCCGCATCCGCTCCCTCGTCGACGAGCTGGTGGCCCAGCGCGAGGCGATCGTCACCAATGCCGACCGGGTGCGCAACGCCATCACCGGCTCGCACCAGAGCCTGAGCCAGGAACTGGAGGGCGCCTCCGACCGGATCGTCTCCGCGGTGACAGGCGCGGGCGAGCGCGTGACCGGCGCCCTGGAGACCCGCGGCGCCGCGATCACCGCCTCCTTGGGCGAGGCCGGCGACCGGGTGGTCAACCTGATGACCGCCCGGGGCAGCGACCTCGTCGACACGCTTGCGGCCACCAGCCAGGAGGTGCGCGGGAGCTTCCAGGAGGTCGGCGAGACCCTGACCCGCGCCTTCGAGAGCCGCGCCGGCGCGGCGACCGGCGCCTTCCAGGTCGCCGGCGCTGCCCTGGCCGAGCGCCTGTCCGAGAATGCCGGCGCCCTGACCCGGACCCTGGAGGAGACCGGCAGCCGCGTGGGCGACGCGCTGGAGCGTCAGGCCGGCACGGTGCGCGAGAGCTTCGAACGGTCGGTCACGGGGCTGGAATCCGTCTTCCTGGCGCGGGGCTCGGAGCTGACCGAGCGCTTCGGCGCGATGGGCGCCGAGATCACCGCCCGCTTCGCCGATACCGGCTCGGCCCTGACCCAGGATATTGCCGGCCGCGGTCTCGCCCTGCGCGCCGAGATCGAGAGCGTGGGCCTGTCGGTCGCCGAGACGATCGAGGGCCGCGGGCGCGACGCCCAGGCCGCCCTGGTGCTGGCCGCCAGCGGCGCCGGCGAGACCCTGACCGCCCGTGCCGGCGCCGTGCGCGACGAGCTTGCCGGCACCGCCGAGCGGATGGCCGAGGCGCTGGCGGAGCGCGGGGGCGCCCTCGCCGAGCGGATGGACGGCATCGCGGCGCGCCTCGACGAGACTGTGACGGTCCGGGCCGCGGATCTGGAGCATCGGGTCGCGGCGGCGGCCGAGCAGGCCGGCGGCAGCATAGCGCACCGGACCGAGACGGTCGCGGCGAGCCTGGAAGCCGCCTTCGCGGCCCTGGGCCAGGGCTTCGAGGCGGGCGCCTCCTCCGCGGTCCAGTCCCTGCGCGGCACCGTCGAGGGCCTGTCGGGCGAGATCGACGGCCGCATCGCCGAGGCGGTCGCGGCGCTCCAGCGTGGCGCCGAGGCGGCCACCAATGCCCTGCGCGGCACCGCCGAGGACGCCACCGGCGCGGTCGAGGCCCGGACCCTCGAGGCCGTTCGGGTGTTCGAGCGCCGGGTCGCAGATTCCGCCGCCGCCCTGTCGGCGCGCACCGAGGAAGCGGCCGCCGCCCTGCGGAATGCCGCCGATCAGGCGAGCCAGGCCGCCGAGACGCAGACGCGGGATGCCGCCGCCCGGCTCACCGAGGCCCTGGAGACCCTGCGCAACGCTTCCGGCGAGGTCACCGGCGCCGTCGAGGCCGAGACCGCGATCCTCACAGCCCGGTTCCGCGACGCCGCCGACCGCGCCGGCACCGAACTCGGCGCCCGCGGCACCGCCGCCGTCGCGGCGGTCCGCGCGGCCCTCGACGATCTCAACCGCGAACTCGCCGCCCGGACCGGCGACGCCACCGGCAGCCTCGCCGAGGCCGCCCGCGCGATCTCGGCTGACCTCGCGGCCCGGATCGGCGAGATGGAAGCCGCCTTCGGCGCGCATGGCCGCGGCGTGGCCGAGCTGCTCGCCAGCCATGCCGACGAGACCCAGGCCCGGATCAGCGGCACCGGCCGCGACATCGTGCTCGCCGTGGCGAGCCAGGGCGCCCGCATCGCCGACACCCTCAGCCAGACCGGCGCGAGCTTCGCCGAGACCGCCGACGGCCGAGTCCGGGCGATCGACGAGACGCTGGGCAACCGCCTCGCCGCCCTGCAGGAGACCATCGCCCGCGGCGACATCCTGGCCGACCGGATCGGCCGCGACACCGCCGCGCTGGGCGAGACCGTCGGGGCCCGTCTGGAGGAGATGGACCGGCTCCTCACCGGCAAGGGTCAGGACGTCGCCGAGACGATCGCCACCCGGGCCCGCGAGGCGGGCAGCCTGATCGAGACCCATCTCGGCGGCCTGGAGACCCGCTCCGCGGAGCGCGCCGCCGAGATCGCCGCCGCCGTGGCGGCGCTCGTCGGTCAGATCGACGACCATCTCGGCAGCCGCGCCAACGCCGTGGACGCGGCCCTGCGCGCCCGGACCGACGACATGGCCCGGATCATGGCCGAGGGCCATCGCGGCCTGATCGAGATGCTGGAGGGCCGCACATCCGGGCTCGGCCAGGACATCGCCCGGCACACGGGCGAGATCGCGCGCCGGATCGAGGAGAGCGCCGGCCATTTCGACACCGGCGTCATCGGTCGCCTGCAGGCGATCGCCGAGACCCTGGACGAGCGCGCCCGCCTCGTGGACGAGAGCTTCGGCGTGCAGGCCTTCGAGGCAATCCGCCTGATCGAGGCGCGCACCCGCGCGGTGGACGAGGAACTGGCCGGCCGGACCCGCGACCTCGTGGCGATGATCGCCGACCGGACCGGCGGCCTCGACGGCGCCATGGCCGAGCGGGTCCGCGCCCTCACGGGCACCATCGAGGAGGCCACGCGCGGCCTGGAGGCCGCGCTGGCGAACCGCGCGGATTCGATGATCCGGCTGGTGGACGAGCGCACCGAGAATGCCGACGCGGCGCTGGCTGCCCGCACCGAGGCCGTGCACGCGGCCTTCGCGGAGCGCGCCGACCTCCTCGGCCGCCTGATCGACGCGCGCATCGCCGCCATGTCGGGCGAACTCGACGAGAAGGGCCGCGCCGTGTTCGGGGCGATCGGCGGACGGATCACCGAACTGGCGCGCCTGTTCGACCGCGGCGGCACCTCACTGGCCGAGCTGATCGACCAGCGCGGCGAGAGCGTGCTCGCCAAGCTCCAGCAGACCATCGCGGATGCCGAGCGGATGCTGGACGCCGGCGAGGGCCGCCTGGGCCACACCCTGTCGAGCCGCACCGCCGACATCAGCGGCCTGCTCGACGAGGGCGTGCGCTCGGTCCACACCCTGCTGGACGACCGGACCAACCAGATCCGCGTGATGCTGGACGACCACGCCGGCACCCTGGCCGCGACCCTCGACGGCCGCATGGGCCCGATCCACGAGGCTCTGGACGGCCGCGGGCAGGCGCTGGTCGCCGCCCTGGAGGGCGCGTTCGGCTCCGCCACCGGCGCCCTGGACGACCGCACCCGCCAACTCGGCAGCCTGTTCGACGAGCGGCTGGGGCATCTCGAGAGCTTGGTCGACGGCCGCGGCAACCGCCTCGCCGATACGCTCACCGCCCGCGCCCAGGCCCTGCGCACCCTGTTCGAGGAGGCCCAGGCGGCCCTCGATGGCGTGGTCGAGGGCGGCGGCGGCCGCTTCGCCGCCACGGTCGATGCCCGCATCCAGTCCCTGCGCGCGGTGCTGGAGGAGGCGCCCGCCGCCGTCTCGGCCCTGGTGGAGACCCGCGAGCGCCAGCTCGCCGCCACCCTCGACGCCCGCACGCAGCGCCTGCAGACCCTGTTCGAAGAGGCCCAGGCCGGCCTGCGCGACCTCGTGGACGGGCGCGGCCAGGAAGTCGCCGACGCCATCGCGGCCCGGACCGAGGGCCTGCGCACGACCCTCGACGCGGCGCCCGCCCAGATGGCGGACCTGCTCGACAATCGTCTCGCAGACCTCCAGGGCCTGTTCGAGCGGGCGCAGGGCGAGATCGACCGCCTCGTGGACAATCGCGGCCGCCAGATCGCCGGGACGATCGAGCACCGCACCCAGGCGCTCCAGGCGACCATCGAGGGGGTGAACCCGGCCATTGCCGGGCTGCTCGAGGAGCGCGAGAACCGCCTCGCCGAGACCCTCAAGGAGCGGACGGGCGAGCTGCAGACCCTGTTCGATCGGGTGCAGAACCGCCTCGGCGCCCTGGTCGAGGGCACCGGCCGCGACATGTCCGAGCGGGTCGACGCGCGCATCGAGACCCTGCGGGCGACCTTCGAGCAGGCGCGCGCGTCGATCGAAGGGCTTCTGGAGGAGCGCAGCCAGGCCCTGGTGGCGGCGGCCGAGGGCCGCACTGGCGCCCTGGTCGAGGTCTTCGATACCCGCCTTCGCGATCTCGACGGTGCCGTCGAGGGCCGCACCGGTGCGCTGGTCGAGACCTTCGACGCCCGCCTGCGCGCCCTCGACGGCGTCGTCGCGGGCCGCACCGGTACGCTGGTTGAGACCTTCGACACCCGTCTGCGGGAGCTGGACGGCGTGGTCGAAGGCCGCACCGCGGCCCTGGCGCAGGCCGTGGAGGCGCAGAGCGAGGCCCTGGCCCGCGGCGTCGACGCCCGCGCCGATGCCTTCACCCAGCGCATCGACAGCCGCATGCGGCTGTTCGCGACCCTGGTGGCGCAGCGCGCCGACACCCTGGCCACCGCCTTCGACGATCGCCACGACGCCTTCGCGGGCCTCATGGACGAGCGCACGGCGTCCCTGGTCGCCGCCCTCGACGAGCGGGCGCGGGCCCATGCCGAGCAGGTCGAGGCCCACAACGCGGCTTTGGCCGAGACGCTCAGCCGCCGCGAGGAAGCGCTCGCCGGCCTGATCGACGCCCGCACCGAGGCCCTCGGGGCCGGGTTCGAGCGGCGTGCCACGGCGCTCGGCGCCCTGGTGGATGCCCGCGGCGAGGCCCTGTCCCGCCGCCTCGCCGAGAGCGCCGAGACTCTGGTGCGCGCCATCGAGGAGCGCGGCGGCGCGCTGCTCGCCAGCGTCGAGGGCAGCGGCCGCGCCGTCGGCGACAGCCTGGAGGGCCATGTCGAGCGCCTGCGCGGCGCCATCGACGGGCCGATGATGGACCTGTCCCGAGCCCTGGCGGACCGGGCCGAGGCGATCGAGCGGGCGCTTTCCGAGACCGGTGTGCCCCTGGCCGAGAGCCTGCGGGAGCGGACCGAGGAACTGGCCGTGCAGTCGCGGGCCTCGGCCGAGTTGCTGCGCGCCGCCGTCGAGGACGGCGCGGGCCGCACCCTGTCGGAGCTGTTCGAAACCAACGATCGCATGGGTCGGGAACTCGGCAGCCTGCTCCAGCGGATCGAGGCCGCCAACACGGCGCTGACCGACCTCGTGGCCGGCGCCGACACCAATCTCGGCGCGATCGAGCAGGGACTCGCGGGCCGGATCGAGCAGGTCCAGACGGCACTGGAGCGCATCGCCGCCGAGACCGGCCGGGCGAGCGCGGGCGTCTCGGCCCAGGTCGAGGCCCTGCGTGGCGCCGCCGACGGGGCGCTCAGCGAGGCCTCGCGCCTCGCCGAGACCCTCGACGGGCGCGGCCGCTCGCTCGGGGAGCAGACCGCCGCGCATGTGGCGGCCCTCGACCGGGCCGCGGCCTCCCTCGCGGCCATCGAGGAGCGCATCGGTTCGGCGCTGTCGGGCCGGGAGACGAAGCTCACCGAGGCGCTCGCCGCCTTCGAGGCCCGGGCCGCCGCCCTGGAGCAGAACGGCAATGTCCTGGCCGAGACCATCGAGCAGACCCTGCGCGCCGCCGAGGAGCGTGCCCGCACCGTCGGCGAGTCCCTGGCCCAGTCGGCCCAGGGTGCCGGTGCCTCGGTGACGAGCGCCTTCGCCGACCTGAAGGACAGCGCCAGCGCCGAGAGCGAGAAGACGGCCCAGGGTGTCCGGCAGGTCATCGAGGAGGCGGCCCGCGAGATGCGCAGCGGCTTCCAGGAGGCCCAGGCCAGCTTCGGCGACTCCTTCTCGGCGCTGCGCGAGATGGCGGGCTCGATCCGCGGCGAACTCGACGCGACCCGCGCCGAACTCGCCAAGGGCGTCCTCGAACTGCCGCGCGAGACGCAGGATGCCACCGGCGAGATGCGCCGGGTGGTGGCGGACCAGATCAAGGCGCTCAACGAACTGTCGTCCCTGGTCGCGCGCTCCGGCCGCTCGGTCGACGTCGCCCAGCCGCAGGCGCAGACCCAGCGCCGGGTCGCGGAGGGTGGCGGCCGCGCCGTCGCGGCGGCGCCTGCCGCCACGGCACCCGCGGCCGCGCCGGCCGCACCCGCGGCTCCGGCACTGCCGGCCCCCGCGGCGACGCCGCGGACAGCCACCGCCAGGATCGAGGCGCCGCGCCCCTCCGCGACCGCCCGCCCGGCGCAGGCCGGCGACAAGCGCGGCTGGCTGTCCGACCTGCTGACCCGCGCCTCGCTGGATGACGACGAGGAACCGGCGGCAGAGGCTTCGACCGCCGCGCCCGCCCCCGCGCCGGCCCGCCGGCCCGCGGTGGCCGCCGCCGAGACCGGACGGATCGCCCTCGACACGATCTCGACCGACATCGCCAAGATGATCGAGCATCGGACCGCGGTCGACCTGTGGGAGCGGTACCGCCGCGGCGAGCCGAACCTGTTCGACCCGCGGATCTACACGCCGCAGGGCCGGGCGACCTTCGCGGAGATCCAGCGTCGGTACCGGTCGGATGCGGAGTTCCGCCGCAGCGTCGACCGCTACGTCAGCGAGTTCGAGCGCCTGCTCGGCGACGTCGTCAAGAACGACAGCGACGCCAAGCGCACCGACGCCTACCTGACCTCGGAGACCGGCAAGGTCTACACGATGCTGGCCCATGCCAGCGGGCGCTTCGACGGGGCGTAGGACGACGTATCCCGCCGGGGCCGGGCGGCCCCGGCGGGGCACACGGAGGGGGACGGGGGAGGCTCATGCCATCCTCGCCTCATCCTGCGCTGCGCTCCAGCACCTCGGGATGAGGGCGCGCACCGGAGGATCCTGGTCAGAGCAGGCCGAGGCCGACCAACTCGCGCCGCAGAGCCTCGGGCATGGCGGCGAGGTCCCCGGAGGCCTCGGCCCCGAGATCGGCCGGCGCGTCGCGCGCCGTGAGGTAGCGCCACCCCTGGAAGGGACGGTAGGGCCGGGGCGCCACCGGGACGAGGCGCGGATCGAAGACCAGCCGGCAGCGCGGGATGCCGTCCGCGCCGGTCAGCGGCTCGATCGCGGTGATCGCCTGCCGGCAGGACAGCGTCCCGCGGATCACCCAGTAGATCGAGCCATGTCCGGTGATCTCGTGATGGCGCTTGGGCAGGGTGCGGGTGACGTGGAAGGGGGAAGCGGGCCGTCCCTCCCGGAGCGCCT
Organism: Methylobacterium sp. P1-11; assembly: GCF_008329595.1. Lineage (NCBI taxonomy): Bacteria > Pseudomonadati > Pseudomonadota > Alphaproteobacteria > Hyphomicrobiales > Methylobacteriaceae > Methylobacterium > Methylobacterium sp. P1-11. The sequence continues at coordinate 113,540 of NZ_NPKS01000003.1, read as the reverse complement.
CCTCCCGGAACCGGGTCTGCCGGGCCTCGAGGTCGGCGATGGTGGCGGGGCCGACGCAAAGCTTGATCAGGTGCAGGGCCACGGAGGTTTATGCTCGGGATTGCCGGGGGCGCCCCTGATAGCAGGGTCCGCGCCGGGGCGCGCCTGCCGAACCGTCCGGGCGAGAGGCGTCGGCGCCGCCGGTCTTGCATGCGCGACGTCGGCCGGAGCCGGGTCGGCCCCGCGCGGACCTCCTCAGGCGAACAGGGCGAGCCGCTGCTCCGGCGTCAGCGCCTCGATCTCGGCGAAGCTCGGGGCCGGCTCCTCCGGCGGCATGGCCGGCTCGGGGGCCGCCGCGACGTCCTCCTCCCAGGCGAGGTCCGCCGTGTCCTCTCCGATCGCGGTGTCGGGCTCCGCCGCGGCCGCGGCGAACGGCCCGGTGACAGGAGGGGAGACAGCCTCCGGGGCCGACTCGAAGGCCGTCTTAGGGACAAGGTCCGGGATCGCCGCCGAGACGGTCTCGATATCGGCCTGCAGGTCTGTCTGCAGGTCTGTCTGCAGGTCGGTCAGCAAGTCTGCCTGCAGATCGCCCTCTTCGACCGGCGCGAGGACGGTGTCCGGCTCAAGATCCGCGATCAGGTCCGGCGCGGCGATGTTCGCCTCGGCCGGCGCTTCGGCCTCCGGCTTGGCCGCGGCCCACTCGGCCTCCGCCGAGACCGGCAGGAACACCAGATCCTCGTGGAGCGCCGGGCTGCCGGGGCGGGCCACGAGGGCCGCCACCGTGACGGCCGGCACGTCCATGGCGATGTAGCGGTCGATGTCGCTCTGGTTCAGATCGGCCGGCTCGCCGGCCGGCCGCGCGGCCCGGTGGGGCGGCACCCGCACCGCGTCCTCGCCCCAGATGGCGATCATCGCGGAGACCCGGTCTTCCAGGTAGCGCAGGGTGTAGACGATCCGGGCGGTGCGCTGCGCGGTCAGGTCCTGGAAGGAGCAGGCCGTGTAGATCGCGGTGGCGTGGCGGTCGAGGTCGTCGCAGGCCTGCGCGTCGGCGCCACGCTCGCGCAGGGTCCAGGCCGCCTCCTGGATCGCCTCGGCGGCGCCCAGGATGTCGGAGGTCGCCTGTTCGGTCTCGCGCACGATGGCGTCGAGGGCGAGCGAGGCCTGCGTCAAGCGGGTCTCGTCGCTGTTCGGGGCGTTGAGCGCCGCGATCTCGCCCTTGGTTCGGCTGATCGCATCGGCCATGTCGAGGAGGTTGCCGCGCAGGTGGCCGAACGCCTCCTGGCCGCGGTCGGCGGTGACGCTCCGCTCCAGCCGCGCGATCGCCCCGAGCAGCACCTCGGTCTCGGCGCCCCGGTTGCGGCGCGCATATTCGGCGAGGAACCAGCGTCCGCGCTCGCTGGCGCTGATCGTCGCCTCGATCGCCTCGTACTCGGCCGAAGCGTTCGCGCTCGGGTTGACGGAACCGAACATGGGCCTCTCTGGACGCTGACGGCGGGCGCAGTGGCGGCCCGCCCCGGTGCGCCTCAATCCCCGGGAATTTGACAGAGTCCCTTTAACGGGCGCTTACGGGCGGCCTTCCGCCTCCCGCCCCCTCCCGTCGAGACCCGCCTTGCCCCGCCCGTCCGGCCCGGCGCGCCTGTCGCTGCTCTATGCCGTGGTGTTCACCGAGATCGGCATCGCCATGCCGTTCATGCCCATGTGGCTCGACGCGCTCGGCCTCGATGCCGGGGTGATCGGCCTGCTGCTCGCCCTGCCGATCGCCACCCGGATCGCCGCCACGGCGCCGCTGATGGCGCTCCTCGACCGCGGACTCGGGCCCCGGCGGCTGATCCTGCTCGGCAGCCTCGCCCTCAGCCTGACCTACGCGCTGATGCCCGCGGCGGCCGGGATCGCCTGGCCGTGGCTCGCCGTGCTGATCGTGCTCAACGCGGTCGCCGGCGCGCCGCTGGTGCCCTGCATCGACTATCTGACCCTCGCGGCCGTGCGCCGGGACAGCCGCCTCGCCTATTCGCGGATCCGGATGGCGGGTTCCGTCGCGTTCCTGATGGCGAACCTCGCGGGCGGGGTCCTGCTCTCGGCGCTCGGCGGGCGGCTCGCCGTGCCGCTGCTGCTGACCGGCCTCGCCCTCGGCGCGGCGGTGGTGGCCTGGCGCAACCGCGCGGTGACGGCGTTGCCGGCGGCGGCGGAGGGATCCGGCCGCCCCCGGCTGCCGCTGAAGCTCTGGCTGTGCATCGGCGCGGCGGCCGCGATCCAGGCGAGCCACGGGGCGATCTACGGGTTCGGCAGCATCTACTGGACGAGCCAGGGAATCCCGCCGGCCTGGATCGGCTCGCTCTGGGCGACGGGCGTGCTGGCCGAGATCGCCCTGTTCGCCGCCCTGCCCGCCCTGCCCGCCACCTGGCGCAGCCCGGTGCGGCTCCTCGGCGCCGGGGCCGTCGCGGCGATCCTGCGCGCGTGCGGCATGTACCTCCTCGGCGACCATCTCGCCGCGCTGGTGCCGCTCCAGTGCCTTCACGGCCTGACCTTCGGGGCGACGCAGCTCGGTGCCATGGCGGCGGTCTCGGCCAACGCGCCCGACGGCGCCCGCGGGCGGGCGCAGGGCACGCTCAGCGCCGTCAATGCCGGGATCTCGGTGGTCGCCACCTTGGGAAGCGGCCTCGCCTACCGGGCCGGCGGCCCCCTCGCCTTCCTGCTGATGGCGCCGCTGGCGGCCGCGGGCCTGGGTCTCGCCCTGGCCTCCCGCCGCGCACCGGGGGTGAGGTTGGAGACGGATCGTCAACCGTAATGTCGTCATAACCGCCGGGCAGGGTGGTGCCTCGATCGAGGAGTTAAGGGTGTTGCTGAGCGAGGGCACTGTTCCCGGCGCCTTGGCCGGCGCCGCGCTGCGGGAGCGGTCGGCCGACGGCCGGCTGGTGCTCGACGGCCGCTGGACCGCCGACCAGGCACCGGCCGTCGAGGCCGCGGCCGCGGGCATCGCGGCGGCCGGCCGCGCCGGGCCGGTGGCGGTCGACCTGTCGGGGATCGCGCGCCTCGATACGCTCGGCGCCTGGGTGCTGGAGCGGACCCGCGCCGAGATTGCGCAGGCGGGCAGCACCCTCACCTATCTCAACGCACGGCCGGAGCACCGCACCCTGCTGGGCGAGGTGCGCCTGCGCGAGCCGGACGCTCCGGCACCGCGGCGGCATGGGCCGGTCATCGGCCTGCTCGACGCCACCGGGCGCCAGACCGTGCAGGGCGGCCACGAATTCGTCACCGCCCTCGCCTTCCTGGGCGAGCTGATCGCCGCCTGTGGCCGCGTCGCCCTGCGGCCCGGCACGTTCCGCGGCAACGCCCTGATCAACCAGATCCAGCAGGTGGCGCTCAACGGCACGCCGATCATCGTGCTGATCTCGTTCCTCGTGGGCGGCATCGTCGCCCAGCAGGGCATCTTCCAGCTCCAGCGCTTCGGCGCCCAGACCTTCGTGGTCAACCTGATCGGCCTCTTGATCCTGCGCGAGATGGGCGTGCTGCTCACCTCGATCATGGTTGCCGGCCGCTCCGGCTCGGCGATCACCGCCGAGATCGGCTCCATGCGCATGCGCGAGGAGGTCGACGCCCTCCGGGTCATGGGTCTCGATCCGGTCGAGATCCTGATCGTGCCCCGCGTGCTCGCCCTGATGATCGGTCTGCCGATGCTGACCCTGATCGGCGACCTCGCGGCGCTCGCCGGCGGCGGCCTCACCGCGATGCTCTACGGCGGCCTGACCCTCGACCAGTTCCTGGTCCGGCTCCAGGCGGCGGTGGGCGTCCACCACGTCATGGTCGGCCTGATCAAGGCGCCGTTCATGGCGCTGACCATCGGGGTGATCGCCACGATCGAGGGCTTCGCGGTCGAGGGCTCCGCGGAATCGCTCGGCCGCCACGTCACCGCGTCGGTGGTGAAGGCCATCTTCATGGTCATCGTCCTCGACGGCTTGTTCGCGGTGTTCTTCGCCGCGATCGACTTCTGAGGGCGCCCCGATGAATGCCTCGTCGAACGCCTCCGCCCCGATCATCCGCGTGCGCGACCTCGTGGTCGGTTTCCGCGACCGCAACATCCTCAAAGGCCTGAGCCTGGACATCCGCGCCGGCGAGATCCTGGGCTTTGTCGGGCCCTCGGGTCAGGGCAAGTCGGTGCTCACCCGGACGATCCTGGGACTCAACCCCAAGCGCGCCGGGACGATCGAGGTGTTCGGCCGCGACGTCGATGAACTCACCTATGCCGAGCGGCGCCGGATGGAGCAGCGCTGGGGGGTGCTGTTCCAGCAGGGTGCCCTGTTCTCGGCGCTCACCGTCAAGCAGAACATCCAGGTGCCGATGCGCGAGCACCTGAACCTGTCCGAGCGCCTGCTCGACGAGTTCGCCCGCCTGAAGATCGAGATGGTCGGCCTCAAGCCCGACGCCGCCGACAAGCTACCCTCGGAACTGTCGGGCGGCATGATCAAGCGCGCGGCGCTCGCCCGCTCCCTGGCCCTCGATCCCGAGATCCTGTTCCTCGACGAGCCGACCTCGGGCCTCGACCCGATCGGCGCGGGCGAGTTCGACGACCTCGTCTCGACCCTCAAGGAGACGCTGGGCCTGACCGTCTTCATGGTCACCCACGACCTCGACAGCCTCTACACCGCCTGCGACCGCATCGCGGCGCTCGGCGACGGCCAGATCATCGCGGCCGGCACGATCGACGAGATGCTGGCGAGCGACCATCCCTGGCTGCGCTCCTACTTCCACGGCAAGCGCGCCCGGACCATCGCCACCGGCGGCGCCTCGGCTCATGCCTGATCGCAGCCCCACCCAGATCCCGCCCTGCTCCCCTCCGGGAGCCGGGGCCGCAGGCCCGGCCGGATCTCCGCCGGCCAGAACCGCAGGTTGAGCGCATGGAAACCCGCGCGAATTACGCCCTCATCGGGGCCTTCACCATCGCCGTCATCCTGGCGGGCTTCGGCACCGTGCTGTGGCTCTCCGGCGGCTCGTCGCGGCAGGTCAGCCAGATCGTCCGCATCGTCTTCTCCGGCTCGGTCGGGGGGCTGTCGCGCGGCTCGAGCGTGAACTTCAACGGCATCAAGGTCGGCGAGGTCACCGACATCCGTCTCGCCCCGCAGGATCCCCGCCGGGTGCTCGCCACGATCAAGGTCGACCCCGCGACGCCGCTCCGGGCCGACACCCGCGCCCGCCTCGACTCGGCGATGCTCACCGGCGTCTCCGTGATCTCCCTGTCGGGCGGCAATGCCGACGCGCCGGTGCTGACCCCGATGGCCAACGGCGAGCCGCCGACGATCTTCGCCGATTCCTCCGACATGCAGGACATGATGGCGCTGGCGCGCCAGGTGGCGCAGCGGGCCGACGACATGCTGGCCCGGCTCGACCGGCTCGTCTCCGCCAACGAGGGGGCGATCAACCGGTCGCTCGCCAATGTCGAGACCTTCTCGAAGACGCTGGCGGATGCCGGCCCGAACATTTCGGCCCTGGTCAAGGCGGTGGACGGGGCCAAGCTCGGCCGCGTGATCGACAACGCCGACCGCTTCTCCGCGGCCCTGTCCAAGGCCAGCCCCGACATCGAGGCTGGCCTGCACGATGCCCGCTCCCTCGCCGCCAAGCTCAACGCCTCGGCCGACAAGATCGACGCGGTCCTCAACGGCGCGCAGGGCTTCCTGGGGTCGGCCTCCGGCCAGGAAGGCTCCAGCACCTTCTCGGAGATCCGCGCGGCGGCGATCTCGGTGCGTGACGCCGGCAAGGCGTTCCGGACCATGTCGGAGAACCTCGACAAGCGCACCGCCAGCATCTCGGCCAATTTCGGCCGGCTCAGCGGCACCGGTCGCCGGGAGGTGGAGGCCCTGTCGGGGGACGGCCAGCGGACTCTGAGCACCCTCAACCGCACGGTGCGCAGCCTGGAGCGCGACCCGAGCCAGGTGATCTTCGGCGGCAAGCCATCGTTGCCCGAATACAACGGCGGGCGGTGAAATGGCGTGTGCCCGGGCGCATGTGTCCCGGCGCACGGCACGGATGCCACGGCGGATTAGTTTTAACCGCATAGCTTATACAGCTCCGCCGTTCGCCGGTGGGGTCCTCCAGGTCATGCGTATGGTCCGCTCGTCCCACATCGCCGCTGCCGCGCTGCTCGCCACCCTCCTGGGCGGCTGCGGCGGCGCGGCGCCCCTCACCTTCGACCTCGCGGCGCTGCCGTCCGCGGGGCGGCCGGTCGCGGCCGGCCGGTCGATCGCGGTCTCGGAGCCGGTGAGCATCCAGCCCTTCGAGGCCGACCGGATCATCGTGCGCGAGAATGGCGGGGCGCTCTCCTTCCTGGGCGGCGGCCAATGGGCCGACCGGCTGCCGCGGCTGATCCAGACGCGGCTCATCCAGAGCCTGGAGAATTCCGGCCGGCTCCGCTCGGTGAGCCGGCCCGGCGACAAGGTCGTGGCCGATTACCAGCTGATCAGCGAGATCCGTGCCTTCGACGTCCAGGCCGGGACCGGCGAGGCGGTGGTCGACCTGTCGCTGAAGCTCGTCGCCGATGGCACCGGCAAGGTGACGGCGGCACGGATCTTCACGGCCCGGGTGCCTGTGGCCAAGGTCGACGCCGGCAACGGCGCCCGCGCCCTCGACCAGGCGTTGACCACGGTGCTGGCCGACGTGGTGCGGTGGGTGAATAGCGGGCGCTGACGCCCCCCAGGGTCCGGCGTCGCCGGCGTCTCCGCGGCGGTCCGCGCTCCCGCCTGATCGTCCTCCGGGTGCGGGGCGCGGATCCGGTCCACGGCCCGGCATGCCGCCGGGGACAGCGGGTGACCGGGCCGGCCCACGGGATCCATCGTAGACGATCGCGCCGTCCACCGGTCGGTCCTCGTCCCACGAGACTGCGGCAGCATGCGCGGCAGATCCACTGTTGCAGAGCGCAGCAATCGCGTTCATAGCGCTGCCGCGATGCAGATTCTATTTTCAACCGAAGGTGTATTGGAAAAGGATCGTTTTCGCCTTTGGCGGGACGTCTGTGAAGACCGCCTGGTTCCGATGGCGCAGACGTGTCTCGGCGACGAGCCATTTCATGCGACGATCAGCGGGACCAGTATCGGCGGTCTGGTTTTTACGAAATTCGCCTTGCGGAATTTGAAAGCGGCCACGACGCCGCGCACGCTCCGCCACGAAAACCACAAGACCGACCATCTGTTTATGAGCATGGTGCTCGCGGGGCGGGTGCAGGCGGATCAATACGATCGGTCGAGCACGGATGGTGCCGGCGATTTCTCGATCCGGGACACGAACACGCCCTGGACGATCGAGCACAACGGCTACAGCGAGGTGCTGGCGATCGCGATCCCGCGGGAGCGGCTGGAGGGGCCCTTGGGATCCGCCCGCCTGTTCGCCGGCGTGACCGTCGGCGGCGGTCTTCCCATCGCGACTTTGACCCGGTCGTTCCTGGGCAACCTGCTCAGCCTGGGGGACCGGCTGACGCCCCAGGTGGCCGAGAACATGGTCTCGACGGGGCTCGACCTCATCGTTGCCAGCCTCACGGAGCGGCTCGGGCAGGAGGTGCGGCAGCCGGTTCAGGACAGCGTCGTGATGCAGCGTGCCAAAGCCTATATCGAGGCCAACCTCCACGATCCGGCGCTGGATCCGCCCCTGCTCGCGGCCGCGACCGGCGTGTCCCTGCGGCGGCTGCAGGCCCTGTTCCGCGCGCGCGGCCAGCACATCTCGGACTGGATCTGGGACCGCAGGCTGGAGGCGGCGGCCAGACGTCTGGCCGACCCAGGCTGCCTCCATCTGCCGCTGGGCACCCTGGCCTATGGCTGCGGCTTCACGAGCCAGCCGCATTTCTCCCGCCGCTTCAAGGAGCGCTACGGCCTGAGTCCCCGCGACTACCGCCTGCGCGCCATCCTGCTGACGGCCCAGGGCTGACGAGCCCTTCCTGCGCCACTGCGCTGCGCGAGCCGCCTCACTCCATCACGGCGGCCTTCATGATCACCACCATGGTGGCCCGGGCCGGGCCGTCCGTGCAGCGCACGAGGTGGGGCCGGTCGCAGCGATAGCGCAGGGTCTCGCCGGCCCGCGCCCGCTGCACGATGCCGCCGATCTCGACCTCGAACGCCCCCTCGGTGACCGACAGGGACTCCACCGAACCGCGCTGGTGCGGGTCCGAATCGAGGAGGCCGCCGGGATCGGCCGTGACCTCGTACCATTGCAGCCACTCGATCGTCTTGACCCAGCCGATGATCGCCAGCCGCACCTTCCCGTCCTCGGAGACGAGGATCGGCGTGTCGGCCCGGGAGGTCTTCTCGATGAACGGCTCCTCGTCGCCGGTAGCCAGGACCCGCTCGATGGACACGTCGAGCGCCTGCGACAGGCGCCAGATCGTCGCGAGCGTCGGGTTGGTCTCGTTGCGCTCGATCTGGCTGATGATTGACTTGGCCACGCCCGATTGCTCGGCCAGTTCCGAGAGCGACAGGTTGTAGGCCTTGCGCAACCGCTGGATGGTCTTGCCGAGCTGGCCGGAGAGGACCTGCGCCCCGGTCAGCAGGTCGCGCCCCCGCGCCCGGTCGGGCCGTTCCGCCTGATCCTGCATCGTTCCCGATCCGCCTGCGCCGTTCCGTTATCCGAACGATCGTGCGCTTCTTCAAACGCAATCGCTGCCCGGTTGCAAGGCGGCGGGCGGTATGCGCACCGGAAAGCGCCGGCGCCCGACCGATCTACGACCAGACGGCGTGGAAGTGGTGGACCGGCCCGTGCCCGGTCCCGACCGCCAGGCTGTCCGCCGCCGCGAGGGCGGCCGTGAGGTAATCCTTGGCGTCCGCCACCGCCTCGGGCAGCGCCAGGCCCTGGGCGAGTCCCGCCGCCACCGCGGCCGAGAGCGTGCAGCCGGTGCCGTGGGTGTTGCGCGTGGCGATCCGCGGCGCCGACAGAGTCCGCAGGGCGCCGTCCGCGGTGACGAGGTGGTCGATGCTCTCGCGCCCCGTGCCGTGACCGCCCTTGATCAGCACCGCCCGGGCGCCGAGGGCCAGGAGCCGGCGCGCCTGGGCCACGATCGTCGCCGGGTCCGTCGCGACGGCCTCGCCGAGGAGCACCGCTGCCTCCGGCAGGTTGGGGGTGATCAGGTCGGCCCGCGGCAGCAGGCGCTCGCGGAGCGTCGCCACGGCCGCGTCGGTGATCAGCCGGTCGCCGCTGGTGGCCACCATCACGGGGTCCAGAACGACCGGGATCGACCCGGCGTGGCGCGCCAGGCCTTCGGCGACCGCCGCGATCACCGCGGTTTGGGACAGCATGCCGACCTTCACGGCCTTCACGGCGAGGTCGGAGAACACGCTGTCGATCTGACAGGCGACGAAATCCGCCGGCACGTCGTGGATGCCCTGGACGCCCTTGGTGTTCTGCGCCGTCAGCGCCGTGATCACGCTGGCGCCGTAGACGCCCAGCGCCGAGAAGGTCTTGAGGTCCGCCTGAATGCCGGCGCCGCCGCCGGAATCCGAGCCCGCGATCGTCACTGCGATGGGGGCGGGGGTGCTCATCGGGCGCCCGCCCGCTCGGCCAGGGCGGCGTCGATCCGCGCGCGCAGATCGCGGGCACGCTGACGCACGGATTCGGCGCCGAACAAGGCGGTGATCACCGCGACGCCGTCCGCCCCCGCGGCGATCACCGCGGCGGCGTTGTCGAGGCCGATCCCCGCGATGGCGCCGAGCGGCAGGCCGGCCCCGCGGGCGAGGCGGGCGCGGAAGGCGATGCTGGCGAAGCCGTCGAGGCCCACCGGCGGGTCGGGATTGTCCTTGCTGGTGGTGGCGAACACGCCGCCGATGCAGGCGTAGTCGACGGGCAGCCGGTACAGCTCGTCGGCCTGGGCGGGCTTCTTCAGGGTGAGGCCGATGATCGCGCCCTCCCCCAGGAGCCGGCGCGCGTCGGCCGGGTGGAGGTCACTCTGGCCGAGATGCACCCCGTCGGCTCCGGCCGCGAGGGCGAGGTCGACGCGGTCGTTGACGAGGACGGGGATGCGGCCGCCCACCGCCGCCAGGATCGCCCGGATCCGCGCCAGGGCGGCCCGGGCATCGGCGATGTCCTTCTCGCGGTACTGGAGCAGGGTGCAGCCCCCCGCCACCGCCTCGGCGCCGAGCTCCGCCAGCCGCGCCCCGTCGTCGCCGCAGACGCCGACGTCCAGGAGCCCGTAGAGCCGCAGGTCGACGGCCCGGCTGCCGGTCGCGGGAGAAGTGGCGCTCGCTGGCATCGCTGTCGTCGCTCGATACGCCCCCGGCCGGCTCCGTGCCGGCCCTCCCGGAGCCCTGTTTGGGCAGCCCTTGCGGCGTTGGCAAGCGGGCCAGGCCCGTTCCGTCATACGGCGGCGTTGACGCGCGGCGATCCTGTCCCCCTATAGGTGGGACCCGCTACGGCGCATCCCGGGGAGAGGCGGTCGAGGAACGATGAAGGGTGCCGCGACGCAGACGGATGCGCGCGGGGCGCAGGCCCCGCCGGAGCGCTCCTCCGTAGGCCTCGTCGCGGTGATCATCGCCGCGACCAAGGGGGAGCCGCGCGCCCTGACGATCCGGGTCCCGGACCAGGCGCCCGGCCGCGGCGACGGCCTGCCGGCCGGGCCCCTCGTCCCCGAGCACGCCACGCTGGAGCGGGGCCTGCGCGCCTGGGTCGAGCGGCAGACGCACCAGCGCCTCGGCTACGTGGAGCAGCTCTATACTTTCGGCGACCGCGACCGCTCCGGCACGGCGACCGTGTCGGGGGTGCACTCGCTCTCGGTGGCCTATCTGGCGCTCGTCCGCGAGGAGCGGCCGGCGGGGATCGCCGAGGCCGCTTGGCAGAACTGGTACCGCTATCTGCCCTACGAGGATTTCCGGCAGGGGCGCCCGCGCCAGCTCGACGCCATCGAGGCGCGGCTCGCCGCCTGGGCGTCCGAACCCGAGGATTGCGCCACGCGGACCCGCCGCCTGGACCGGCTCGGCCTGACCTTCGGCATGAACGGCGGCACGTGGAACGAGGAGCGCGTCCTCGAGCGCTACGAGCTGCTGTTCGAGGCCGGGCTGATCCCGGAGGCGCGGGGCAACCCGGGCCCGGCCCTGCCGAACGACCCGACCGGCGTGCCGATGGCCTTCGACCACCGGCGTGTGCTCGCCACCGCGATCGGGCGGCTGCGGGGCAAGATCAAGTACCGCCCGGTGGTGTTCGAGCTGATGCCGCCGGAATTCACCCTGCTGCAGCTGCAGAAGACCGTGGAGGCCCTGTCGGGGACGCAGCTGCACAAGCAGAACTTCCGGCGCCTCGTGGCCCAGCAGGGGCTGGTGGAGGAGACCGAGAGCGTCACCAGCGGCGCCGCCGGCCGGCCGGCGCGGCTGGTGCGCTTCCGCCGGGAGGTGCTGCTGGAGCGCCCGGCCCCGGGCCTGCGGCTGCCGTCGCGGCGCGCGGGGTGACGGCCGCGGTGCTGTCCGGGCTCAATCCTGCCGCGCGAGGGTGCCGAGCCCGCTCGCGTTGAGCGCGTCCACCGTCAGGGCGGCGGCCCGGCCGTCGCTCCCGATGGCGAAGCGGATGGCGGAGGGGCGATCGGGCGCCTCCGCGTCCGGGAAGCTGAGGAAGAGGTCGCGGTCGAAGTGCCGGAGGGGGTAGCGGCGCGCGCCGCCGGGACCGAGCGTCAGCGTCAGGGCGCCGTCCGCCTCGGCCACCACGGCCTCGCCGACATAGGCGTTGGCGTAGCGCCCCGCGTAGGCCGACGGTGCCAGGGGCGCGGAGGGCGACGCCGGCAGCGTCCCGTAGGCCGCCTTGTCGGCGGCGATGCCCGGCGCGAACAGGTTCTCGTAGGCCGCCCCCCAGGCCGTCACCCAGTCCCGGCCGACGCGGCCGTCGAAGACAAGGTCGGCGAAGCTGTCGGCGAGCCCTTCCGGCACGCCGGACGGGAAGGCGTTGGTCAGGACGAGGATCCCGAGACCGGCCTCCGGATGGATCGAGACGAGCGTCTGCGCCCCGACGCTGAAGGCGCCCGCGTGGCCCCACACGAGGCCGTGGCGGCCGTACTCGACGTTCCAGCCGAGGCCGTAGAAGGACGCGGCCCCGGTCACGGGGTTGCGGCCGCGGGCCATGAGCGGGACGTGCGTCTGCGCCAGGGCCGCGGCCGCGACGCGCTGCGCGCCTTCGAAGCGGCCGTTGCCGATCACGAGCCGCAACCAGCGCGCGAGGTCGCGGACAGGGCCGCTGACGCCGCCGGCCGGGGCCTGCGCGTCGGGGTTGCGCTCGACCTTGGCGGCCCAGACACCGCCGGCCCGGACGTGGAGCGTCGCGCGGTCGGCCCGGCCCAGGAACTCCGCGTGGGTCGTGCCGGTGGCGGTCATCCCGAGGAGCCGGAACAGCCGGTCCCGGGCCACGGCCTCCCAGGACTGGCCGGTCGGCTTCGCGGCGGCGACCGCGCCCTCGGTGAAGCCGAAATTGCTGTACGCGTAGCCGGCGCGGAAGCTCGAGGCGGGTGGCACGTGGCGGAGCCGGTGCAGGATCGCGTCGCGGCCGAAGCCGATCGACTCCAGATCGTCGCCGGCGATCCCCGGCAGCCCGCTGCGATGGTTGAGGAAGTCGCGCACCGTGACCTGCGCGGTCGGGTAGGCCTCGTGCAGCTGGAAGGCGGGATCGAGATCCGCGACGCGCGAATCCCAGTCGACCACCCCGTCGCCCACCAGGGCCGCCACGATCGTCGCGGTGACGGGCTTGGACAGGGAGGCGATCTGGAAGACCGTGTCGGGGCCGACCGGCTCGGGCTTCCCGGCCTGCCTGAGACCGTATCCCTTCAGGAGGAGCGTCTCGTCGCCGAGGACGACCGCGACCGCGAGGCCCGGCACGGCGCCCGCGTCGACGGCCCGCTGCGCCAGCGCCTCCAGCGCCGGCAGCTGCGCCTCGACCTGCGCCCGCGTGAGCGACCCGGCGGATCCGGCTCCGGGCCCGACCGCGATCAGGCCGAGGGCGAGGCACACGCGGACGAGGCGACGGCGCGATCGGGCCCGCTGCATGAGTTGTCGCTCCCGCCTGAGAGAACTCGGGCGACGAGAGTGGCATCGTCAGGCCGGGGAGATCAATCACGCCGGCACGGGCCGCGCCTCGAATGCGTGGCCGGCCCGATGAGAACCGGACCGGACGCGCCGGCCGGGCTATCGGAACGGGTTGGCGTCGGGTGTCGGCTTCACGCCGTGGAGCATCCGGTACAGCGTCCATTCCTCGACGATCTTCCGGCCCGGAAGGGCGCAGAGCCCGATCTCGCCCCCATCCGCCAGCTTCGCGATGATGGATTGTCCGCCCATCGTCGCGCAGAAGGCCGAGGCCGGGTTTTCCAGCGCGTGCACCGTTCCCGGGCGCGCGATGGCGGCGCCTATCGCGAGCACGACGACAAGCCTCGCGGCGCGCAGGCCCAAGGGCACGATCGGACGATCCATGGGCTGCCCTGCCCTACCCGTAGGTGTGGTCGTCGGCCGGGAACCGCCCGGCCCGGACCTCGTCCGCGTAGGCCTTCACAGCCTCCTCGATATGGGCCCGCAGGCTGCCGAACTGGCGCACGAATTTCGGCGTGCGCTCGGAAAGGCCGAGCATGTCCTCCAGCACCAGGATCTGCCCGTCGCAGACCGCCGAGGCGCCGATGCCGATCGTGGCGGCGCTGACCTGGGGTGAGGTTGCAATCGCCCGCGCCACCGGCTCGACGATGCCCTCCAGCACGATCGCGAAGGCCCCAGCCTCGGAGATCGCGCGGGCATCCTCCAGGAGGCGGCGTTCGTCGTCGGGGGCCCGGCCCTGCACCTTGAAGCCACCCATCGTGTTCACCGCCTGCGGCGTGAGCCCGATATGGCCCATCACCGGCACGCCGCGCTGGACGAGGAACGCCACCGTCTCGGCGAAATGGGCGCCACCCTCCATCTTGATCGCCCCGGCGCCGGTCTCCTTCAGAACCCGGGAGGCGCTGAGGAAGGCCTGCTCGCGGCTCGCCTCGTAGGAGCCGAACGGCATGTCGACCACGACCAGCGCCTTCTCGGTGCCGCGGATCACTGCCTGGGCCTGGAGGATCATCATCTCCAGGGTGACGGGAATCGTCGATTCCATCCCGTGCATGACCATGCCGAGGGAATCGCCCACCAGGATGAAGTCGCAATAGGGATCGACGATGCCGGCCGTGTGGGCGTGATAGGCGGTGAGCGCGATGATCTTGCGCCCCTCGGCCTTGCGCTTGCCGATATCGATGGCCCGGAGCCGTCGGGACTGCACGACCTGCGACATGGTTCAGATCCCTTTCGGCTCTCTTCCCTCCCCTTGTGGGGAGGGGCCGGGGGTGGGGGTGGTTCAGGATTAGGGGCCGTGGTGCCTTCTGCACCACCCCCACCTCCAACGCCTCCCCGCAAGGGGGGAGGAGAGTGCCCGGTCCGCTGAATTCAGTGGCTTTCAGGCCCTCGCCTGAGAGGAACTGCTCCTCTTACACCGGCCGACGCCGCGGGTCAGCGCCCCGCCTGCGGCTCGGCACCCGCCCTCCAGTCCGGATCGACCTTCAGGTTTGCGGTCGCGTGCTTCTCCTGCCAGCCCTCGACGCCCTGAGGGAACCAGCGCACGCCGGTATAGCCTTTCAGCACCAGCCGCTTGGCGGCGTTCCAGCTGCCCCAGCACTCCACGTGGCAGAACACCACGACGGGCTTGGCCTTGTCGCCCCCGGTCAGGGCCGCGACGCGGGCATAGAACAGCGCCTCGCGCGCCGGTGCCAGGGGCTCGGCGCCGGCCTCCGGCATCCAGACGGCGCCGGGGATCGAGGGATGCACCGGCAGCCAGAGGCGGCCCTCCGGGAAGTTCGATGGCTTGCGGTCCGGGGCCGCCACGTCGAGCAGCACCGGCTTGTCGGGGCCGGCCATCAGGGCGGCGACGGCATCGGCGTCGACCACCGCCGCCCCTCTCAGGGTCGGCGGCGTGTAGCCCTTCGGAGGACCGGCATAGAGCCCCTCCGGCTCGGGGACGTTGAGCGGCGAATCCGCTGGCGCGGCGGCGAGGCAGAGGAAAGCAGCGCAGGCCGCCGCGGCCCGGCCGGTCAGGAGGAGGCGCCGCATGCTCAGTTCGTCGGGCTCGGGGGGGTGAAGCTGTGCTGCCAGCGGCCGCCCTGGTTGTCGGAGGCCGCCACCTGGATCGGCTTGCCGTCCGGCTTGAACGCGAAGTTGATCACGGGATTCGAGGCGATCGAGATGTCGCCCGTCATGGTGAAGACCGTCCGGTCGCCCGCCGAGACGGTGAGCTTGTCGATGTAGCGCGCCGGCGTGTAGTCGCGGGTCACCTGGTTCATCTGCATGCCGGAAAAATTCGGGTGGCGGATCATCAGCGTCGCCTCCACGGGCTTGCCGGCCGCGGTCTCGGCGAACTTCATGCGCATGTCGCCCATGCCCTTCATGGCCTCCTCGTCGCTCATGCCCATCGGGGCCGAGCAACCGCCGGACGCCTTCACGAACTGCTTGGCCTCGTAGAGCGTGCCGTCCGTCGTCTCCACCACGGCATGCATGTCGGTGTAGTTGTTGACCCGCACCCGCAGCTTCAGCTCCGCCGGGTCGGCAGCCGGGCCGAACTCGAACTTGGCCGCGTAGGGCGCCGGGTTGTCGTCTATGATCAGCGAGACCGCCTTGATCTGCCCGTCATTGGGCATGGTCAGGGTGATCGGCACCAGGGCGGCGTCCAGTGCTCGGGCGGGCGCTTCGATCTTCACGAGGCTGTCGGTCGGGGCGATCTGACGGTCGCCGAAGATCGACTTGGCGATCTCCTGCCAGCGGACTGCCCGCTCCTGATCGGTGTCGGAGGCGCCGGCCGCCTGCGCCATGCCGGCGAGCGGGCCGGACAGGGCACTCGTCGCCAGGACGAAGCCGAGGGCGAGGGTGGAGACTGATTGTCCGATCCTGTGAGTCATGGCGTGCCTCCCGATTGGCTTGGATATGGGGATCCTGAAACCTATTCCCACTCGAGTTCCTGGTAGGCCACGGTGACGTTGCGGCCGTTATAGGTGTCGAACAGCGCCCACTTGTCCCGCTGGTCCGCGGCGACGCTGGTCACTGCCTTGTCGATGGGAACGTCCCGGGCGATCGCCGCGCGGGTGCCGTCGCGCAGGGCTTTCAGGTAGCCGGAGAGGTCGGCGAGCGCCGGGGCGAGATCCACCGCCACGGGGCCGTGGCCCGGCAGCGCGCGGGTCGCACCCATGGCCTTCAGCCGCTCGATCTCCATCAGCCAGCCCTTGAGGCTGCCGTCGAGGGACGGGATCCGGTTCACGAACAGCAAGTCGGCGGGAAACAGCAGGCCGCTGCCGGAATCGATCATCGACAGGTCCGAGGTCGTGTGCGCCGGGCCGTGGGCCGTGAAGGTCAGGCGGCGGTCGCCGAGGTCGATCTCGGCCGTGTCGGCGACGCTCAGGGTCGGGTAGACCACCGGACCGGTGCGGTCCTCGCCGAGGAGATCGATCAGCCGCTTGCGGTAGAACTCGCCCCGCGCCGACAGCGCCTCGGTGAGCTTGGCGTGGCCGATGAAGACCGGCTTGTCCTGGACGAAGGCCCCCGCCCCGAAGACGTGGTCCGGGTGAACGTGGGTCAGCACCACGTGGGTGATCGGCTTGTCCGTGCGCTTGACGATCTCGGCGCGCAGCCACTGGCCGTCGGCGAGGCTGCCGCCGGATTCGGTCACCACCACGCCGTTCCTGCCGATGAGGAAGCCGATATTGGCGATGGCATCGGCGTTCTCGGGCGTGGCGTCGGCGATCAGGCCCTTGCGCACGAACAGGCCCGGCCCGACCTCCTCCATCGTGAAGCTCTCGGCGGCGCGGCCCAGCGTCGGCGCGCAGCACAGGCAGAACCCCGCAAAGAGGGCGTGCCGCCGCGTCAGCCCGGTGGCCAGCGTCCCCGGATGGACGGCAGATGCCGTCATGCCGAAACCTCCCGATCTTGATTGTCTACCATTAAGTAGGTAGATTGCGCCTCGGTCAAGGGGTGGGCCACGGCCGATATCGCAACGGGCCCCATATTCCCGTGAGCTGGAGCGACGATCGCCGCGATGAGGGATACCCGCGCCGAGCTGCTGATGCAGGCCGAGACCCTGGTGCGGGGCCGCGGCTTTGCCGGCTTCAGCTACGCCGACCTCGCCGCGGCGGTGGGCATCCGCAAGGCGAGCATCCACCACCACTTCCCCACCAAGGTCGATCTCGGCGCTGCCCTGGTGGCGGCCTACGCGGCGCGCTACGCCGCCGCCCTGGAGACGATCCGCCTCGACGTGCCGGACGGGCCGGGCCGGGTCGAGGCCTATGGGCGGCTCTATCTCGGCGGCGTCGAGCAGGGGCTCGGCTGCCTGTGCGCGGCGCTGGCCATCGAGGGCGAGGCGCTACCCGAGCGCCTGCGCCGCGACATCGCGGCTTTCTTCGCCGATCACCTCGCGTGGCTGGAGGCGATCCTGCGCGCGGGGCAGGCAGACGGCACAGTGCGCGGCGGGGCCGATCCGGCGGCCCTCGCCCGCTACGTCGTCGCCACGCTGGAAGGCGCGCTGCTGATGGAACGGCTGTTCGCGAGCCCGGCCGCCTTCCGGGGAACGCTGGCGGTGCTGGTCGACGGGCTCAGGCCGCAATGAACCGGGCGTAGCCGTCTGCCCGCAGGCGGCACGCCGGGCAGGTCCCGCAGCCGTAGCCCCAGGGATGCCGCTTCCCGCGCTCGCCGAGATAGCAGGTGTGGCTCTCCTCGACGATCAGGTCGACCAGCGCCTGTCCGCCCAGGCTCTCGGCGAGGCCCCAGGTCTGCGCCTTGTCGAGCCACATCAGCGGCGTGTGCAGCACGAAGCGCCGCTCCATGCCGAGATTGAGCGCCACCTGCAGGGCCTTGATCGTGTCGTCCCGGCAATCGGGATAGCCGGAATAGTCGGTCTCGCACATGCCGGCGACCACGTGCCGGAGCCCCCGCCGATAGGCGAGCGCGGCCGCGAAGGTCAGGAACACGAGGTTGCGGCCGGGAACGAAGGTGTTGGGCAGACCCGACGCCTCGTAACCGATCGCGGCCTCCCGGGTCAGCGCCGTCTCGGAGATCTGTCCCAGTGCGTCGAGCGCGACCGTGTGGTCGTCGCCGAGCCGGGATGCCCAGGCCGGGTTGAGGCCCGTCATGCCCGCCCGCAGGGCCGCACGGCGGTCGAGCTCGACCCGGTGGCGCTGTCCGTAGTCGAAGCCGAGGGTCTCGACATGGCCGAACCGGTCCAGCGCCCAGGCCAGGCAGGTGGCCGAATCCTGGCCCCCGGAGAACAGAACCAGCGCGGCGCGGTCGCCCGGGATCGCGGCGTCACTCGCCATCGTACTCGGCCCAGGACATCGGGGTCTCGGCGATCCGCACCCGCGCGAGGCCCGGCAGGTCCGGCCGCAGGCGCTGCCAGATCCAGGCCGCGATGTTCTCCGCGGTCGGATTCTCCAGCCCCTCGATCTCGTTGAGGCAATGGTGGTCGAGCCGCGCCAGCAGCGGGCCGAAGATCGACTCGATGTCGTAGAAGTCGATCACCCAGCCGGTCTGGGGATCGACCGGGCCGGCCACCGTCAGCTCGACCCGGTAGGAGTGCCCGTGCATCCGGTGGCAGCGGTGGGTCTCGGGCACGTTTGGCAGCCGATGGGCCGCCTCGAAGGTGAAGGCTTGGGTGATCTTCATGGGCGGGATTCGCGGGCTCGGACCGATCTCGCACCCGCCATAACGCCGACGGGCGGTCCCGCGCAAAGATGGGCTGCCCTGCGGCGGCCGCGGTGGAGGATCAGGCCCCGGCGGCCTCCTCCGACCACTGCGCGTACCATGCCTTGAACAGACGCAGCTGGTTCTCCGCATAGTGGCGCTGGCCGGCGCTCAGCGCGTCGGAGGCGTTGAAGTGGAGTTCGTATTCCGGGTTTCCTTCCAGCACCATTAGGTACTTGTAGTACAGGACGAGGTCGGTTCCCTCGTCGAAGCTGGACAGGATCGCCAGGGCGGAATCGAGTTCTTCCGCCCGCCGCCGGGCCAGGACGTCGCCGCCCGCCGCCTTCTCGCACAAGGCGACGAGGTGGAGGACTTCCCGCGGCAGGACGTTGCCGATGCCCGTGATGGCACCCCGGGCGCCGCAATTGACGTAGCCGTGCACCACCTGCGTATCCACCCCGACCATCAGGGTGATCTCGGGCGACTGGCCGGTGATGTGCTCGGCCGCGTAGGTGAGCGACTGCGCGCCCCCGAATTCCTTGAATCCGACAAGGTGTGGGTAGCGGCTGCGCAAGCTGAAGAACAGATCCGCGCGGGTCTCGAAGCCGTAATAGGGGCTGTTGTAGATCACCGACGGCAGGTCGACGGCCGCCTCGAGGATGCCGGAGAAATGGGCTTCCTGCGCCGCCGCCGAGCTGCCGCGCGACAGCACCCGCGGGATGATCATCAGGCCGTGGGCGCCGGCCGCCTTGGCATGCGCCGCGAGCGCCGCCGCCCGCTTCGGGTTCTGCGCGCCGGTCCCGACGATCACCGGAACGCCGGCCGCCAGCAGCCGCTCGACGCCTTCCATCCGCTCCTCGTCGCTCAGGAGCGGCCAGTCGCCCATCGAGCCGCAATAGACGACCGCCGACATCCCTTCGGCGACGAGGTCTTTCCCCTTCCGCGCGAGGGCGTCGAGATCGGGCGTCCGATCCGGCCGGCAGGGCGTCATCAGGGCGGGGATCGTGCCGGAGAAGATGTGTCGGTCGGAGGCCATCGCCGGCTCGTCTGCTGGGAGGAGGATCGTCCCGGCGGGCCTTGCAGGTCGCGCCGGGCGGCGTGTCTCTCCATGGCAGCGACGTGCGATTCTGGCAAGGATTTTATACAATCCCGGCCGATTTCGTCAGCCCTGAAGTCTCGCCGAGGAAGGCCATCAGCGCGGCGGCGACGTGGTCGATATGGTCGGTCAGGAGGGCGCAGGCGGCCGAGACGTGGCCGTTCCGGCACAGCCGGACGATCTCGCGGTGCTCGCGGTCGGCCCGTTCCAACTCGGCGTTGTCCGTTGACAGCTGTAGGCGCGTGTAGCGGTCGCACTCGGCCAGGAGGGAGCCGACGAGGGCGAGGGCTCGGGGGCGCTCGGCCCGGCCGTAGAGGAGGAGGTGCAGATCCGTGTTGAGGGCGCCCCAGCGCGCCGTCGCGCCGTCGCGCAATGCCGCGGCGTAATCCTCCAGCAGAGCGTCGGCCCGCGCGAAATCCTCGGCGGTGAGGCGCGGGGCCGACAGGGATAGGAGCCGGGGCTCCAGGGTGCCCCTGAGTTCGAGGGCCTCGGCCGCGTCCGCCGGCGAGAGCGGCGCCACCGTCGCCCCGCGGTGCGGGTGGATTCGCACCAGGCCCTCGGCTTCGAGCTGGAACAGGGCTTCCCGTACCGGGATGCGGCTGGCGCCGAATTCCGCCGCGAGGCCGTCCTGGCGGAGCTGCGACCCGGCCGGGTAGCGCCCGTCGAGGATGCGGCGCCGGATCTCGGACCCGATCGAACCCGCGATGGTCCGGTTCTTCATCGTCGCGCTCCACCGTCGGGCCCGGTCGTGGTCGAGGCCCTTGACGGCGAGGCCCCGGTGTTGAAATTGTATAAAATCCAGCGGGGCTCGGGGGCCCTGTATAGCAGAGGGGTTGCCCGCGATGACGCTTCACCGTCGCCAGCTTCTGGCCGGGACCGCCTGCGCGGCCGCCGCCAGCATCGGCCGCCCGTACCTCGCCCGGGCCCAGTCCGGTGGCGGCAGCGTGCTGCGCTTCATCCCCTCGACGCCCCTGCCGTCCCTCGATCCGATCGTCGCCACGAGCTACGTCATCCGCAACCACGGCTATCTCGTCTACGACACGTTGTTCGCCACAGACGAGCATTTCCGGATCCAGCCCCAGATGGTCAGCGACTGGCAGGTCGCGCCCGACGGCCTGCGCTGGACCTTCCACCTCCGCGACGGTCTCACCTTCCACGACGGCGCCCCGGTCGAGGCCAAGGACTGCATCGCCTCGGTGGCGCGCTGGTCCAAGCGGGACGCCTTCGGCCAGACCCTGGCGGGCTTCGTGGAGGCGTACGGCCAGGAGGACGCGCGGACCTTCACCATCGCGTTGAAGAAGCCGTTCCCCCTCCTCCCGGCGGCGCTCGGCAAGCTGTCCTCCAACGTGCCCTTCATCATGCCGGAGCGCATCGCCCTGCAGGACGCCTCCAAGCCGATCGCCGACGCCATGGGCTCCGGGCCCTGGCGCTTCGAGGCGCGGGAATGGATCCCCGGCCAGAACGCGATCTACACGCGCCACGCCGGCTACAGGCCCCGCGAGGAGGCACCCTCCTGGGCGGCCGGCGGCAAGGTCGCCAAGGTCGACCGGATCGAGTGGCTCGCCATCACCGAGGCCTCGGCGGCGGTCGGCGCGATGATCCAGGGGGCGGTCGACTGGTACGAGCAGCCCGCGATCGACCTGATCCCGGTCCTCAAGGGCAAGCCGGGGATCGAGATCCGCAACGTGCCGCTCGGGCTGATCCTGCTGATGCGGTTCAACCACACGCAGCCGCCGTTCAACAATCCCGAGATCCGCCGGGCCGTAATGATGGCCATGAAGCAGGACGACTACATGCAGGCGGTGGTCGGCAGCCCGGAATACTACCGGGAGGCCAAGACCTTCTTCACGCCGGGCTCGCCGATGTCGACCGGCGCCGGCGGGGCCGCCGCCATGCAGGCGGATCTCGCCAAGGCCAAGGCGATGCTGGCCAAGGCCGGCTACAAGGGCGAGCGGGTGGTGCTGCTGGCCCCGGCCGACCAGCCGATCGCCTATAACCAGTCGCTGGTGACCCAGGACCTGCTCAAGCAGCTCGGGATGAACGTCGATCTGGTCTCCACCGACTGGGGCAGCTTCATCGCCCGCCGCGGCAATCGCGGGCCGGTCGATGCCGGCGGATGGTCGCTGTTCCACACGCTCTGGTCGGGCGCGGATGTGCTGAACCCGGCGCTCCACCCGCTGATCCGGGCCAACGGTCAGGCCGCGTGGTTCGGCTGGCCCGACGATCCGACGCTGGAATCGCTGCGCAGCGAGTGGATCGCCACGAGCGACGAGGCGCAGCAGAAGGCGCTCGCCGCCCGCATCGAGGAGCGGGCCTTCGAGGTCGTGCCTTACGCCCCGGCAGGCCTCGTGCAGCAGCCGATGGCCGTGAGTTCGAAGCTCAAGGGCATGGTGATGGCGCCCGTGCAGTTCTTCTGGAACATCGAGAAGACCGCCTGACCACCGGCGGTCCCGAAGGAGCGCCGTCTTTGTGGGCGCGAGCGCAGGGAAGCAACCCAGGGCAGCGGACGGCGGTGAGCGCGGTGCCGCGGGATCGCTTCGCCGCGCTCGCGATGGCGCGAGGGCGCGGATGCACTTGCGGCTTCAGCCCGCGCCCCTCTCGGAAACCCCAGCCTGCGCGAAGGTCGCCATGCCGGTGTGGCAGGCGAGCGCACCCTTGAGCAGGCCCATCGCCATCCCGGCGCCCGAGGCCTCGCCGAGGCGCATGCCGAGCGCCAGAAGCGGCACCAGCCCGAGCCGCTCCAGAACCTCCGCGTGGACGCCCTCCGCCGAGACGTGGCCGGCCAGGCAATGGTCGAGGGCGCTCGGATCGGCGGCGTGCAGCACGGCGGCCGCGGCGGTCGCCACGTAGCCGTCGATCACCACCGGAATGCGCTGCAGCCGGGCCGCCAGGATCGCCCCCGCCATGGCGGCGATCTCACGGCCGCCCAGGCGCGCCAGCACCTGCAGCGGATCGTCGAGATGGCCGGCATGGTGACGCATCGCCGCCTCCACGGCCGCGACCTTGCGGGACAGGCCGTCCCGGTCGATTCCAGTCCCGCGCCCGACCCAGTGGGCAGGGTCGCCGCCGAACAAGGCGGCGTAGAGGGCGGCCGCCACCGTGGTGTTGCCGATGCCCATCTCGCCGATGCCGAGGCAGTCGGTGCCGGCGGCCACTGCCTCCATGCCGAACGCCATGGTGGCGACCGTGGCGCGCTCGTCGAGGGCCGGCCCCTCCGTGATGTCGCCGGTGGGCATGTCGAGGGCGAGGTCGAACACCTTGAAGCCGAGCCCGTAGGCGGCGCAAATCTGGTTGATCGCCCCGCCGCCGGCGGCGAAATTGTCGAGCATCTGCCGGTTGACCGCATCGGGGAAGGCCGAGACGCCCCGGCGCGTGACCCCGTGGCTGCCGGCGAAGACGCAGACCAGCGGCCGGTCGAAGCTCGGCGGTGCCTTGCCCTGCCACGCCGCCAGCCAGGACACGAGGCTCTCCAGCCGCCCGAGAGAGCCCGCGGGCTTCGTCAGGGTCGCGTCCCGGGCCGCGACGGCGGCCTGCGCCTCCGTGTCGGGGCCCGGCATCGCCTTCAGCAGGTTGCGGATGTCGTCGAAGGGGCCGGGTTCGGGAGCGGTCATCGGGTCGGTCATGGCGGCGATGATTTCCTGTGGGCGCCCCCGGACGGGGAGATTATACTGGATCGGCGCGCGGTGGCGGGCGGATGCGAGAGACCGCGATGGACAGGCAGACCGGCGGTGAGGCCGACTGGCCCGGGCGCAGCGCCCTCTACGACCTCGCCGGGTGCCTGCGCTTCTACTCCCGCCTGCCGGTGCCGCAACTGCCCGGCGAGCCGGACCCGCACCGGAGCCCCGACTTCACCACCCTGCCGCGGATGCTACCCCTGGCCGGGCTGATCCTCGCGCTGCCGGCCGCCCTGGTGCTGGTGGCCGCCTGGACCATCCGGCTCGGGCCGTTCCTGGCCGCGACGCTCGCGGTGGCCATCCTGGTGGTGGCCACGGGGGCGCTGCACGAGGACGGGTTCGCCGACGTCGCCGACGGGTTCGGCGGCGGCACCACGCGGGAGCGCCGCCTGGAGATCATGCGCGACAGCCGGATCGGCGCCTATGGGGGCGCGGCCCTGGTCCTGGCGCTGGCCCTGCGGATCGGCGCCCTGGCGACACTTCTCGACCGGACCGGCTACGCCGCCGCCACCGGCCTGATCCTGTCGGCCGCCCTGTCGCGGGTCGCCGCCCTCGCCCCGATGGTGCTGCTGCCTCTGGCCCGGCCCGGCGGGCTCTCCGCCTCGGTCGGCCGCCCGGACCGGGCGAGTCTCGCCACCGCCCTCGGTCTGGGCGCGGTCCTGGCGCTCGGCGCCGTGCCGCTCGGCCTGCCGCCCGGCGGGGTCGCGCTGATGATCCTGTGCGCCGGCCTCGCGACTCTGGGCCTCACCCGGCTGGCCCGCGCCAAGATCGGGGGCCAGACCGGGGACGTGATCGGCGCCTGCCAGCAGGTTGCGGACATCGCCGCCCTGCTGGCCCTGGTGGCTGCGGTGGCGGAGTGAGGACGCGCGCCCCGTCTTGACCGGACCACGATCCCCCGGCCAAGGATCACCGATGCCGCCCGCGCCGAAACCCGCCTCGCCCTGCACCAAGGTCTGCGTCCTCGACGCCGCGACCGGCCTGTGCTGCGGCTGCGGGCGGACCCGCGACGAGATCGCCGCCTGGGGCGCGCTGTCGGAGGCCCAGCGCCGCGCCATCATGGCGGGACTTGAGGCCCGGATGCGCGCCGCCCGCCTCACGCCCCTCGAAGCGCCGCTGCCGTCATGATCTATCTCGGCCTCGCCGCCCTCGCCCTGGTGGTCGTCGCCCTGGTCCTCAGCGACGGCAGCGACAGCGTCGGCGGCGTGATCGGGCCCGACCAGCTCGCCAACCTCGCCTGGACCGGCACGATCCTGCTCCTGGTGGTGGCCGGGTTCTGGCGGCAATTCACGGCGCGGCTCGGCGCCAATCTGCAGGCGCTCCTGGCCTGGGGGCTGATCGGCCTCGCCCTCGTGATCGGCTACAGCTACCGCGACCGGATCCAGGACGTGAGCGCCCGGGTGCTCGGCGACCTCCGGCCGGGAAGCGCGACCTCGGGCGGCAACGGGGCCGTCACCATAACCCGGCGGGCGGATGGCGACTTCCGAGTGGACGCCGAGGTTAACGGCCGGGTGCAGCCCTTCCTGTTCGACACCGGGGCGAGCAGCGTCGTGCTCACCGCCGAGAACGCCGCAGCCCTGGGGCTCACGCCCGCGCCCGCCGATTTCACCGCTCGCGTCTCCACCGCCAACGGCATCACCTACGCGGCGCCGACACAGCTCGATTCGCTCGGCGTCGGCACGATCACCGAGCGGCGGGTGAACGCCATGGTGGCCAAGCCGGGCGCATTGTCGGCGAATCTCCTCGGTCAGACCTTCCTGTCGCGGCTCTCCGGCTACGAGGTCCGGGGCGACCGCCTGATCCTGCGCCGGCCCTGACCGGTCTGCCACTCAGGCCGCGCGGGCTTCGGGCGCGGCGCGGGAGACCAGCGCCACCGCCTCCCGCAGGGTCGCGAGATCGGCCTCCGGGCGCATGCCGTGGGTCGAGAGGTGGCGCCGGAAGGCCCGCGCGCCCGGCCGGCCGTTGAACAGCCCGAGCATGTGCCGGGTGACCGCGTGCAGGCGCTCACCCCGGGCGAGGGCTGTGGCGATGTAGGGCTCGAACGCCGCCACCGCCGCGAAGGCGTCGGGGGCCGGGGCCGGCACGCCGAACAGGGCGGGATCGACGCCGAGCAGCAGCGCCGGCTCGGTATAGGCGGCGCGGCCGACCATCACGCCGTCGACCTCGGCGAGCCGCGCCCGCGCGGCGTCCAGATCGCGCAGGCCGCCATTGACCGCGATCGGCAGCCCGGGAAGCCGCTGCTTCAGCCGCGCCGCCCGGCCGTAATCGAGGGGCGGCAAGTCCCGGTTCTCCTTGGGCGAGAGCCCCTGGAGCCAGGCCTTGCGGGCGTGGACGATCAGCCCGTCGACGCCCGCCGCGACCACGGCGTCGGCCAGGGTGTCGAGCGCCGCCTCGGGATCCTGGTCGTCGACGCCGATCCGGCACTTCACCGTCACCGGCACGGTGACCGCCGCCTTCAGGGCCGCCACGCAATCGCCGACGAGGGCCGGCTCGCGCATCAGGCAGGCGCCGAAGCGGCCTTCCTGCACCCGGTCCGAGGGGCAGCCGACATTGAGGTTGACCTCGTCATAGCCGAGATCCGCGGCGATCCGGGCGGCCTGCGCCAGCTCGGCCGGGTCCGAGCCGCCGAGCTGGACCGCCACCGGATGCTCGACCGCCGCGAAGCCGAGCAGTCGCTCGCGCGGCCCGTGCAGCACCGCACCGGTGGTCACCATCTCGGTGTAGAGCCGCGCGCGGGCCGAGAGGGACCGGTGGAACGCGCGGCAATGCCGGTCGGTCCAGTCCATCATCGGGGCGACGGAGAAGCGCCATCCGCTGAGATTTCTGGGTTCTTCCGGTCCGGCAATCACTTGCTGTCGCTCTCGTGCTGTACCTCGCCGGGCCTCGGCGTGCCTGATCGGGCGTCGGATTGCTCGTAGTACAGCTTTGCTGTGCCTGCTCGACCCCGTGTTGTACCGCCGCGGGGGAGCACGATGGGGGCCATCGTTGAGCGCGCGCGGAAGAACGGGACGACGGGTATCACGCCCAGATCGCCGTCAAAAGAGACAGTAAGGTCGATCGCGAAACCCGGACCTTCGACCGGCGCGCGGCGGCCACGGCCTGGATCAGGAAGCGCGAGGAGGAACTCGCCGCGCCCGGCGTCCTGGACCAGGCGAAGACCGAGGATCCAACGCTCAGTGCGGCGATCGACCGCTACATCGCCGAACCGCGCGACTGGCAGAGCCTGCAGCGCTACACCCACATCCGCCGGACCGGGGATCGGTTTGCGCAGTGGCCGTTTCTCGCGATGGCGACAAAATCGTACGATGGCCCCATCCGACCGAGGCTGTGTCAAAACTCGAATACTATCGGCTGCCGTCGAAAAATGTTCTCTCGAAGAAGCGTGACATCGGCCTCAGGAGCTTCTTGTTGCCACAAGCCAGTCGCTCTGGAGATCTCCGGCTGCTGCGGAGACGTTTGTTCTACGACTTCGCAATACCCCCGCGTTTTGACACAGCGTCGACCCATGCCAGCCGTGCGGACAGCCATCAGTTAGAATGGGCCGCTGGAGATGGGCACGGTCAGGCGGCGGTTTTGACCGTGTGCTGGGCGTGTTGCTTCTTGAGCGTCTTCATGAAGCTCTCAGCCATGGCGTTATCGTAGGGATTGCCGCCTCGGCCCATTGCGCCACCAAGGCCGTGCCCGGCCAAGACCGTCCGATACGCCTCCGCTGCGTATGGACTGCCGCGGTCCGTGTGGTGGCTAGCCCTGGCGCTGGACAACGACGCTGAATGGCCACGCGCAAGGCCGCGACGGTCAGGCGGGCATCGATGGAGCGGCTAAGCGCATAGCCGACCACCCGCCGCGAACAGGCATCCGGGATGATCGCGACGTAGACGAAGCCGCCCGTCATTCAAGGCATCGGCGCCGACGATCTCCGCGGCCGGTGGACGAATGTGAAGGGCGTCCGATTTCGGCTGTCACGCCATAGGCTTGCGCGCAAATTACGCTCGGATCAGATCAGGCTGCCCGACATCGGCGCGGTCAGCGACTTGCCGGCTCGGGTGACGAGCTTCGAGAAGGCCAGCGCCGCCGCCGATGCCTGGGCCTCGGACGGGAAGGTCCGGTCCGATTCCGTCACCGTCATGTGCGTCGCGTCGAGCAGCACCCAGGTCCAGAGATGGCGGCCGGTGGATCGGATCTCGAAATGCATCGCTGGCTCGGTATGTGAGTGGACATACCGCCATGATGCGCTGCGAAAAGGCCTGCCGCGTTAATGGCTTGGCCGACGCAACAACCTGCGCCGGCTAAGACCGTGGTTGCCCCCGACATCCTCGCAGATCACAGGCGGGATCAGCCGCGCCCCTTGGCCGCGAACTCCCAGACCGGCGGCCCCAGGTCTGGCCGGGCTTCGTCCGGGAGCCGGAGAAGCGGTCGAACACGATCCGGTCGGGCTCGACGCCGGTGACCCGGCTGTCGTTGACCATCAGGGCACCGGCCTATGCCACGCGCAGGAAGCCGTGATCCGGATGGACGCCGAAGAGCTGCGGCGTCGTCCAGCCCAGCCGGTTCGCTTCGGCGCCGAACTGGTCGAGGAAGGCCAGCGCGTTCGCCCGCATGGCTGCCCACTTCGCCGGCAGGAGGTACCGGCACGGCGAGGCGTGCTCGGACAGGCGCTCGATCTGGTCGCGTCAGGAGGCGACGGCAGGTGGGAGGTCGGACATGTCGGCGGGGTAGAGCCGGATGGTTGCCGGTCCGCTAAGCGTCCGCGCAGCCCCGCCCCGATCTGCTCACGGGGGAGCGCCTGATCTCACCAGCGATGAGCCGAGTCGATATGACCCGCGGCTCACCCAAAGATCGATTGAACCTGCTGCGGTCTCGATGGTCGAGTGCTGGGGGTGGTTCCGATCGGCTCTTCAGCGACTGAATGCTATGGCGGCTCGGATCAGGCCAGCGGAAAGCAAAGAGAAGGCAATAATTTCTGCCATCGTCATCGGAAACTCCGAGCGTTGCGATCAAGAAGCCAAAGCGAACAGAGGGCGATCGATCCGTCGCAGCTTCGTTCTAAGTTAACGGAGTCCGAATCTGCGTATTAACTGCGCCGATATGCCAAGATTTCGAGCTCAACCAGATCTGGGTTTGGATTTTGTGCACATATGCGATGCATGGCATCGGCAACAGCAGTCTCGAATTGCCAGGTAGCTCCTCCCGAAAAAGCCCGCGCCGGCGGGCCAGGCGGGCTTTTCGGATCTACGTCGTGACGGGCATGGGCTTGAATCCGGCGCGGAGTGCATCGCTGCCTCGGCAGATGAATTCCCCACACGTGGGGGCCGGGCTACGGCCGCCGGACGAGCCTGACCGCCGGCTCCAACACGTAGGGCGAGCCGGCTAGGTACGTTCCGTCGCCCGCGCGGCAGGCGATGATGTCGTTGCCCCTGTCGTAGCGGAGCGGACGCGCCGATCACGCCGCCAACAACGGCGTCCACACGCCTGCTGCGTCTGTCGCTATCGCACAGATCACCGCATCGTCGACCGACCTGCGCACCTCGACCACGTGCGGCGCGCCCAGGGCCAAGGGAGTCGCCAAGCCGAGGTCGAAGCCGTGGCGGCCGTCGCCTACCCCTGCGGCCGCAATGTCGGCCCGGTACAATGCGGCCACGGTCATCGCCACGATCCGACCGTCGACCACGATGTCCAGGCACACAGGGGCGTCAGGGTCCGCCGTATCCTGCGCCCATCCTGCCACGCGGGTGCCATCGCACCGGTCAAGCCACGCCCGCACGGTGCCGAACCCCATCGGCTCGGCCGACGCGCCAGAGCGTCGGATCAGGCGCTTGCGCAGCGCGGCCAACTCCGGCCCAACTTCGGTGCGCGGGGCGTAGGGCTGGGGCGACGCCTCCGCGTCGCTGTTGGTGCCCTGATCGTCGAAGCCCGCGCGCACGCCCGGAGCAGGCAGGAAGCTCTCCGCCGGGGTGTTTTCGGCGAGCAAGAGGTCGTGGCTGTCCAACTCGATGTGCCAGTAGACGAGATCTGCCACCGCCTCGCCACGGGTGATGCTCGTGCCGTTGACCAAAAGGCCAGCGGCGACGAAGAGCCCGTCCAGCCACACGGCATGGTCAGGCGAGACCAGCAGGTCGCGAGCAGGCACACCGTCGTGGAGTGCGCCGGCGCGAATGCGGACCGGCCGTTCGGCATCCGGAGCCGTCATGCCGACATAGCGGCGAGAGCCGATCCAGCGGATGGGACGTGGCTTGCCGGCGGCCGTGATGGCGAGGTCGCCCATCACCAAGCTCTCCACCGGCTCGTCCGAGATCACCCGTCCGCGCAGGACGCGGATGCGAGTGCCGGTGACATAGCAAGGGGCGGGGTTGGCCGGCTGGGATGGGCTTGAGGGGTTACCTGGCTGCGAGGGATTTGTCGGCTGCGTGGGGTTGGTCGGATTGGTAGGCTGCGTCGGGTTCGTGGCCGCGGCAGCGCGCACGATCGTACCGCCTTGCCCGTCCGATACCGCCTCGAAGTTGGTGGTGCGCGGTGCGGACAGCTGGAAGTTCTCGTTCACTCGGCCACCGCCGGAGCTGGTGCCAGTCACCGTGATCGAACTGTTTGCGCTGTTGTAGCTGACACTGGAGTTGGTCAGCCCGGCAAGATTGATCTCATTGCCACTGCCGAAATTACGAATGGTGTTGGAGAAGGTGCCGCCGCTTGTCGGCTGGGCTGCTAAATCGAGCCCGAGGCGCGCGGTTGCTGTGCCCGACATGCTGGCGAAGGTGATCGCTCCCGTGCCGGCCGAGGTCGGCGCAGCGAGCTGCAGCGTGCCGCCGGCGATCGTGGTGCCGCCCGAGTAGGAATTGGGACTGAGCAGCGCCAGCGTACCGTCACCGACCTTCGTGAGGCTGCCTGGGGTGCCGTTGTAGTCGTGGATCTGGTTGCCGAGATTTCGAGTTACGCCCGCGGCCGTGCCGGGATCGATTGATAGGGAACCGGCGACGCCGATCCCGCCGCCGAGGCCGCCGCCCAGCGTCAGGCTGTTGCTGCCGCCTGTGAAGTCGATCGCGTCGGCGCGCACCGTACCGTCACCGGACAGGCCACCGGAGATCGCGCCGGTATTGGTGATGCTGATGTTGGCGCCGACAACACCTACACCGCCTGCGCCAGCCGCACCGGCAATGCCGGTCGCGGAGCCAAACGTGGCCGCGCCACCAGCCGCCCCGCCGTTGCCGCCGGAGATTGTACCGCTGTTGTTGAGGTTGGTGCCCCCCGCGAAGTAGAGGCCGACGCCGCCGCCGCCGCCCTGGCCACCGACGCCGCCCACCGCGGTGCCACTAGCCGCGGTCGCACCGCCCGCCGTTCCGCCCGCCCCGCCACTGCCGCCAGAGATCGTACCAGTGTTGCTGGCCGCACCGCCTGTGTTAATCGCGCCGTAGCCGCCCGCGCCGCCGCCGCCGCCGCCGCCGCCATAGGCGAAGGCTCCAGCGGCGGAAATAAAGGCTGAACCACCGCCCCCGCCCGTGCCGCCGTTGCCTCCAACGAGCAGTCCGAGGTTCGCCAGGGCGCTGGTGCCCGCCCCGTTGCCATTCTCGCCGCCATAACCGCCGCCGCCGCCGCCGGCGCCGAGTTTGTCGCCGGGGCCGCCACCGCCGATGCTGGCACCTTGTAGACCGTTCGGACTCTGCGCAGTCCCACCGGTATTGCCGCCGCCGCCCCCGCCGTGGCCACCGCCACCGCCACCGGCGCCCCCGCCCCCGCCGCCGCTGCCACCATAAGACGCGAAGGTCGGGGTATCTGTCGTACCGGCCGTGCCGGGTGTGCCGTTGTAGCCGCCGCCGCCTGCGCCGCCGGCGATACCGTCACCGTTCGCGCCGCCCAAACCACCCGACATGCCGACCGCCTCGTCCCGGTGACAATCACGGCGCTCGCAACGTGCGTGGCCGTGCTCTGGCCTCTAGCCTGACGCTTGCGTGCGCGAGGTGTCGAGGGTGATGTCAATCAGAAATTGATGCGCCTGCCGCCGAGGCTGATTTGGACCGTCGGCGTGCCATTTCCGCGACAGGCATGAGCGCATGAAAAGGCCCCGCGCGGCGGTGCCGGCGGGGCTGAGTGAATCCCTGGGAGGAATGCCGGGTTATCGCAAGCTGCGGGCCACCAGCACCAAAAACCGCCGCGGCCGGAGCCGGGCGGTTCACGGTGGTCTCGCTGAAGGACTATCGAGAATCGGTCTCCGCGCAGGGATGCAGCGCGGTTGCAGTATCTGGACCGAAAGGCTTCCCATCCGGAGTCGGGACAGCCTCTCGAACCAGGCGGCCCGGCTCACTGCCCCGCCAGTGCACCGCGTTCGTCAGCCGCCGTCACGTTCCTTGATCCGTGCCGTGTTCTCCCTCGCGATGCGTCCCGCCGGGGGCGCCGCGCGCCCGGAGGCCGATGAAGGGCGCGGGAGGACATCGGATATCACGGGATGCCAACCGGCGAAACGACGTGCGGTGCCGGCCGAGCGTCGCCGGCGTCGCGACCGGCACAGCGAGGCGGCATCGGTCGGCGCGCCGCCCGGTCGTGACGGTCGTTCCTCGGACGTCGCGCGGGCCCCGAAGATCAAGCCGTGGCATGGCACGCATGTGCGGTTAGCATGGAATGATTCCAAGAATACGAGAGATAATGTTCCCATGCGATTCTTGATGATCGCCGATTCGTTTCGATAAAACTTTGAAATGTCCCTTGATTAATGGGAATATAGGCAATGACAATTGGAAACAAGTTGTTTTATCTTGTCAGTGGCATTTTGCTGGCATTTATAGGGATCGTGGGCATTCAGGTATCGTCCGTTGGCCCGGTGATGATGGACGGCCGTAAGGCCGCAATCCGCGCCCAGGTCGAGTCGGCGCACGGCATCGTGGCGGCGTTCGCCAGTCAGGCGGAGGCTGGAGCCATCACGGCCGACGAGGCACAACGGCGTGCCGCCGATGCCCTGCGGGCGATGCGCTACAACGGCAGCGACTACGTCTTCGTCTACAGCTCGGCCCCGGGCAATATCGGCCGCAACGTCGTGCATCCCGATCCCAAGATCGAAGGCACTCGGTCGCGCGACGACGCGGCGATGAAGAAGACCTTCGTCTGGACGATGATCCAGCGCGCCCAGGCCGGCGGCGACTTCACCGAGTACCGCTGGGCTCGGCTCGGCGAGACCGAGCCGGCCCCGAAGGTCGCCTACTCGCTCGCCTACGAGCCGTGGCACTGGGTCATCAGCTCCGCGCTCTACGTGGACGACATCCATGCCATGGACCGGGCGCGGATGGTCACCACCCTGCTCTGGCTGACGCCCCTCGCGATCGGGATCGGGGTGGTGGGATTCCTGCTGGCGCGCAGTATCACGCGCCCGCTGAGCGCCTTCACGTCGGCCCTGCGTCGGCTCGCGGGTGGCGAGATGGATGTCGACATCCCGGGGCGCGGCCGGCGCGACGAGATCGGCCAGATGGCCGAGGCTGCCGGCGTGTTCCGGGACAGCATGATTCAGGCGCAGACGCTGTCATCCGAACAACTGGCGGAGCAGGATCGTCGGCAGGAGCGCGCCCGCTGGATGGAGGCGGTGACCCGCAGCTTCGATGCCGAGGCGAGCGAACTCCTGGCGCAGGTCGACGGCGCGGCCTCCGGAATGCGCGAAGCCTGCCGGGCGATGTCGGCGACCGCCGTGGAGGCGGCGCAGCAGGCCGGTTCGGCAGCCGGCGCCGCGCAGCAGGCCGCGACCAACGTGCAGACGGTGGCGGCGGCCACCGAGGAACTGTCGGTCTCGATCGGAGAGATCAGCGGGCAGGTCACCAAGTCGGCCGAGATCGCCGGTCAGGCCGTAACCGAGGCGGAGCGGACCGATCGACAGATCCGCGGGCTGGCAGGGGCGGCGGAGAAGATCGGGGAGGTCGTGCGGATCATCTCGGCGATCGCCGAGCAGACGAACCTCCTGGCGCTGAACGCGACGATCGAGGCGGCGCGGGCCGGCGCGTCGGGGCGCGGATTCGCGGTGGTCGCCGCCGAGGTGAAGGGTTTGGCCGGGCAGACCGCGAAAGCCACCGAGGAGATCACCGCCCAGATCGCCGCGATCCAGGGCGAGACCACACAGGCGGTACACGCGGTCCGCGCGATCGGCGGCACGGTCGACACGATGAACGCCATCGCTAGCGCCATCGCAGCGGCCGTCGAGCAGCAGCGGTTCGCCACGGGGCACATCTCGCAGAATATCGACGAGGCTGCCCGCGGAACCGATTCCGTGAGCCAGAACGTCGTCTCCGCCTCGGCCGCCGCGGAGGCAACGCGCCGCGTGGCCGGCGAGGTCGGCGCGGCCGCCAGCGATGTCTGCCGCAGCGCCGAGGCTCTGCGCGCCGAAGTCCTGCGCTTCCTCGCCGAGATGCGCGCCGCCTGAGACCGCCGTCGGCTCGGACGGCACCCGCCGTGGTGAGTGCTGTCCAGGCGGAGTGTCAGAACACCGGCATGGCACCGGCCACCGTGACGAGCGCGCCCGACGTGTAGCTGCTCTCCTCCGAGGCCAGCATCACGTAGGCCGAGGCGAGTTCGGCCGGTTGCCCGGGCCGGCCGAACGGCACTTGGCTGCCGAAGGATTTCACCGAATCCTGGCTCATCCCGGAGGGAATGAACGGGGTCCAGATGGGACCGGGCAGCACGCCGTTCACGCGCACGCCTGTCTCGGCAAGCAGCTGGGCCAGACTCAGCACCATGTTGCTCAGGGCGCCCTTGGTGGCGCTGTAAGCCAGCAGGGACGGCATTGGATGCTTGGAATTCACCGAGGAGGTGAAGATCACCGAGGCGCCGGGCTTCAGATGGGCGAGCGCCGCCTTGGTCACGTAGAACGGGCCGAACACGTTGGTGCGGAAATGGTCCTCGAACACGGTGTCGTCGATTCCGGCGAGGTCCGCGTTCGGCTGTTGGAACGCGCCGTTATTGACCAGCACGTCCAGGCGGCCGAACGTCTCCACCGTGCGGGCGACGATCTGGCGTGCGTAGGCGGCGTCCTTGAGGTCGCCCGGCAGCAGCAGCGCGCGCCGTCCCGCCTTCTCGATCCATTGGGCGACCGCTTCCGCGTCGGCCTGCTCGTCCGGCAGGTAGGAGATGGCGACGTCCGCCCCCTCCCGCGCGAAGGCGATGGCGACCGCGCGGCCGATGCCGCTGTCGCCGCCGGTGATCAGCGCCGCCTGACCGGTCAGCTTGCCCGAGCCCTTGTAGCTCGCCTCGCCGTGGTCGGGTTCCGGCTCCATGCGCCCGGTCATGCCCGGGAAGCTCTGAGGCTGCGCCGCGAAGGGCGGGCGGGGATACTTGTGCAGCGGATCCGTGGTCACGCGTCGTCTCCGGTTGAGATGCCGGTCCAACTGAACGGTGACCAGGGTGTTCCGCTGCCCTGGCGCCGCGCCGCGGCC
This sequence comes from Methylobacterium sp. P1-11, assembly GCF_008329595.1. Taxonomy (NCBI): domain Bacteria; kingdom Pseudomonadati; phylum Pseudomonadota; class Alphaproteobacteria; order Hyphomicrobiales; family Methylobacteriaceae; genus Methylobacterium; species Methylobacterium sp. P1-11. The sequence goes on along the minus strand of NZ_NPKS01000003.1, from coordinate 78,745 downwards.
GATTCACGTTCGGGCCGGCCCCTGCCGAGCGGAGACACGAACCCGTTTCCCGACGACGGGCCGACACAGGTCAGCAACAGGCCATCGTCAGTCTGGCCTTAAGGGGATCGCGCTATGATCGACGTTCAGCCGGAGGATCGGGCCGCCCGCGTGATCGATCGCGTCCTGCTCTGCGCAGCGATGCTCTCGCTCACCTTCGGACTGGCTACGGGCCTGTGGGGCCTGCTGCAGTGAGTCAGCCCCGGGACACGGATCCAGGACATGAACCCGGGGCGCGGATGATGACCCGTTCAGGTCGCACCACCATGCACCGGCCCGGACGCGATTACACCGCCGTGGCGTTGATCGGCGTGGGGCTCACGGTGCTCGTGCTCGCGCTGCTGCTGGTCGGGATGCCATGAGCGGGCGCCGGAGATGCTGCTGAACCGTGCGGTCGTCGCGGCGGTGATCGGGGCGGTCGCGGCGTTCCTGCTGTACCTGGCGGCCCTCGCCCGCGCGGCGCTGTCGCCGAACGAGCCCTACGCGGCCAGCATCGGCCTCACCCTCGACCAGTGCGTGGCCGCCCAGGACAGCCTGTCTGCCGAGGCGGCGAGCCTGTACTGCCGCAGGCCCGTGCCGAAGCGCTTGTGACCGGCGGCGATCGCGGTCTCCCGAGGCGTCGGCGCGTGAGTTTTCCTCACATGCTGTGTGAAGACATGACGATTGTCGGCATCCTCGCTCGCACCTAGACCGTCGGGGAGGCTGTTGGACCGGTCGCTGAGCCGGATCCCAGGAAATCGCACGGGGGCACCAGCACCATGGCGGACGATGCGACGATCCGGACCGGACGGTGTCATTGCGGCGCCGTGCGCTTCGAGGCAGCCCTCAGCGACGATCTCGCGACGATCCGCCGATGCACCTGCTCCTATTGCCGCATGCGCGGCGCCGTCGTCGTCATGGCGCAGCCGGGCGGGGTGAGGATCCTGCAGGGTGCGGAGGCGCTGACGACCTACCGGTTCCATTCCGGGGTGGCGCAGCACTTCTTCTGCTCCCGTTGCGGCATCTACACGCATCATCAGCGGCGGTCGGACCCGAACGTCCATGCCGTCAACGTCGCCTGTCTGGACGGGGTCAGCCCCTTCGATTTCCCGGAGGTTCCGGTGATGGACGGCGTCAATCACACGAACGATACCGGCCAGCCCACGCGCCGCGCCGGCACGCTGCGCTTCATTCCCGCGGCGTGACGGCGGCGGGCCGTCCGCGCCGCGGCCGGGGGCCGGCGTAGAATCCCCGATCGGCCCCGCTGACGGGCCCGGTCCCCGGGCGCCGCTCCGGACCGGGCCGGGTTCAAGGGCTAATGATCGTGGCCGCAGCCGGGACCGTGCACGTGGCCGTGATCATGACCGTGATCATGGCCGTGCTTCTGGTGCCCGTGCTCGCGATGGTGTTCGTGACTGTGCTCATGGCTGTGACCATGGTCATGCGCGTGATCGTGCCCGTGCTGATCGTGGCCGTGATCATGGTGGGCATGATGATCGTGGCCGTGATCGTGCCCGCAGGTGCTGTGATCGTGGGCGGCGTGCTCGGGCCGGAAGGCGCGGGAGACCGGGGTCGCGACGCAGCCCTGCCCGCGCACGAGTTCGGCCGCGGCAGGGGTAGCCGGGACGTAGAGCACGTCCGCGCCGATCTCGGCGTCCACGTGGCTGCCGCCGAGCTGCCAGGCCAGGCGCAGCAGGCGGGCCGGATTCTCGGCGCGCACCTCCAGAAGGTCCTCGGCGGCCGCCTGCACCGCGACGAGACGACCGTCGTCGAGGCGCAGGGCGTCGCCGTCTTCCAGGGCCGCGGCCTTGGTGAGCGCGACGTCGAAGGCGAGCCCGCCCTCGCCGACCAGGGATCCCGCAACGGCATCCCGAGCTGCGCGATCGAGGGTCACCGTATCGGCGACACGGTCGGCGCGCACCGCGGCCCGGCGGACGATCGTGGTGGCTGTCGGCATGGGATCCTCGGACGTGGTGCCGGATATGGCTCTGCGGTACCCCGGCCGGAGCGCCGCCTCTGGACCGTGGCATAGGGCGAGACGGGAACCCGGTGCAACTCATCGCGCAGCCGATGGAACCTTAGCCGTATGGCCGACATTCCTTTCCTGCTAAGCTCGGGGCGATCCGCCGCGATCACGGCCACCGGCCGGACTGAATGCACAAGGGAGTTCTGGGGACCATGAAGAAGCTGACGGCAGCCGCCCTCGCCACTATCGCCGCCCTCTCGCTCGCCGGCTGCAACACCCCGGAAGACCGGGCTCTGGGCGGTGCGGGCCTCGGCGCCCTGACCGGTGCGGCAATCGGCGCGGCCGCCACCGGCCGCGCGGGCGGCGCCCTGGCGGGTGCCGCGATCGGCGGCGCCGGCGGCGCCATCGTGGGGGCCTCGACCGCGCCGCGCTGCCCCTATGGCACGTATCGCGACGCTTACGGCAACGTCTACTGCCGCTAAGCTGAGCTGGGCGGGCCGGGCGCGTCCCGGCCCTTCCTCGCGGCGTGCAGAGCGGCTATCCCGTCGCTTGGCCGGGTGCGTTCCGGCGCCGGAACCACGCCGCCCCCGATGATAGAACCGAGCCGAGGATCAGCGCCGGGACCGGGTCGCCCATGAGCCAGGAGACCAAGTCTCAGGGCGTCTGGGGCAAGCTCGGGGGCGCCGGCTTCGGCCTCGCGATCGGTGGCCCGCTCGGGGCGCTGATCGGGGGCGTTGCGGGCCATTTCCTGATGGACCGGGTCGGCGCGCTCTTCGGGCGGACGCCGCGCGACGTCGTGTTCACCACGGGCCTCGTGGCCCTCGCCGCCAAGATGGCTAAGTCCGACGGCGTCGTGCTGCCCTCGGAGGTCGAGGCCTTTGGTCGGGTCGTGCGGGTGGAGCCCGCCGCGCGCCCGGGTGTGGAGCGCCTGTTCGACCTCGCCAAGAAGACCACGAACGGCTTCGAGGCCTACGCACGCCAGCTGGCGACGACCTTCGGCGACGAGCCGGCCCTGCTGGAGGACGTGCTCGACGGCCTGTTCCAGATCGCGGGCGCCGACGGTGCGCTGCACGAGGCCGAGGAGCGCTACCTGCGCGCGGTCTCCGGAATTTTCGGCTTCGACGAGGCCGCGTTCCGGCGCATCGCCGCCCGGCACGTGCGGCTGCCGGACGATCCCTACGGCGTCCTCGGGCTCGACCGTGCGGCGGACGACGCCGCCGTGAAGGCGCGCCATCGCGCGCTGGTGGCCGAGCATCACCCGGATCGGGCGCTGGCCCGCGGTCTTCCGACGGAGGCGGTGGCCATCGCCACCCGGCGGCTCGCCGCGATCAACGCGGCCTACGACCGGATCGCGAAGGAGCGCGGGCTGCGGTGAGTCTCACGCCGCCGGATCCGAGCAGGTGAGGACGCGCGCCGGGTAACGCGCTGCGTTCCGCGCGATCCGATGCGTCGCGGCTCCAACCGTGGCACAAGCCCGGCATGACGCTGAATCCGGACAGCCCCCTCGCCCGCCGCGTCGCGCCCTCGCCGAACCACGGCGCCCGCCGCACGGGACCGCTCGACCTGCTGATCCTGCACTACACCGGGATGGAGAGCGGGGCCGCCGCCCTGGCACGCCTGCGCGATCCGCTGAGCGAGGTCTCGGCCCACTATCTCGTGTTCGAGGATGGCGGAATCGTTCAGATGGTGCCGGAGGGCCGCCGGGCCTGGCATGCCGGCGCCGGCGCCTGGAAGGGCGAGACCGACGTCAATTCCCGGTCGATCGGGATCGAGATCGTCCATCCGGGTCATGCCGGCGGCCTGCCGCCCTATCCGGAGGCGCAGGTCGACGCGGTGATCGCGCTGGCCCGGGACATCCTCGGCCGCTGGCCGATCCCGCCGGAGCGCGTGCTCGCCCATTCCGACATCGCGCCCGAGCGCAAGGAGGATCCGGGCGAGACCTTCCCGTGGGAGCGCCTCGCCGCGGCGGGGGTGGGTCATCACGTGCCCCCCGCCCGCCTGCAGGACGGCCGGTTCTTCGCGCTGGGCGACGCTGGTCAACCCGTCGAGGCGCTGCAGGCGATGTTCGCGCTCTACGGCTACGACCAGCCGGTGACCGGGGTGTTTGACGAACACACCCAGGCGGTGGTCGCCGCGTTCCAGCGCCATTTCCGCCCGGCGCGGGTGGACGGCGTGGCCGATGCCTCGACCATCACCACCCTGCGCGATCTGATCGCGGCGCTGCCGGCGGCCTGAGGGCCGGTCCCTCAGGCGCGGTGGGCCCGGGCTTCGTGGGGGTGCCTGGCCTCCGAGGCCGACGGAGTCGGCGCGTCGGTCCGGGTCCGCCAGAGACTGTAGAAGACGCCGGCCGCCAGCAGCGTCAGGGTCACCACCAGGGAGACCCACGGCGGCACGGTCACCAGCCCGAACGTGTCGGCCACCACGATCTTGGCGCCGATGAAGATCAGGATGAAGGCGAGGGCCGTCTTCAGATAGGCGAACCGGTCGACCATCGCGGCCAGCGCGAAGTAGAGGGCGCGCAGGCCCAGGATCGCGAAGATGTTGGAGGTGTAGACCACGAACGTGTCCGTGGTGATCGCGAAGATCGCCGGGACGCTGTCGACCGCGAAGATCACGTCGGCACCGTTGACCAGCACCAGGGCGAGTGCCAGCGGGGTGAAGTACAGGGCGACCCGGCCGGTCTTCGGATCGGTCTTGCGCACGGTGAAGCGCTGGCCGTGCAGGTCGGGAGTGACTCGGAAGGTGGTCTTGAACCAGCGCACGACGGCGCTGTTCCGGAAGTCGCCCTCCTCCTCGTCGCCCGAGAACAGGATCTTCAGGCCGGCGTAGATCAGGAAGGCCGCGAACAGCGACAGCACCCAGTGCACCTCATGCACCAGGGCGGCGCCGAGCCCGATCATCAGGCCGCGCAGCACCACCGCCGCCAGGATGCCCCAGAGAAGGACCCGGTGCTGGGCCGCCCGGGGGACGCCCAGTGCCGTGAGGATCATGGCGATGACGAAGACGTTGTCCATCGACAGCGACTTCTCGACCACCAAGCCGGTGACATATTCCTGGCCGGACTGCGGCCCGAGATACCACCAGATCCAGCCGCCGAAGGCGAGGCCGAGGGCGAGGTAGAAACCGGTGAGGGCCAAGCTCTCCCGGACGCCGATCTCGTGCTCCTTGTCGCGGTGGAGGAGCCCGAGGTCGAAGGCGAGCAGGCAGGCGATCAGGACGTGGAAGCCGAGCCACATCCATAATGGCTTGCCGAGCCATCCGACGGTGAGGACGTCCATCATGTGCGGGACCTGATGCTGATTCCAGATGGAAAGCATCGGCTCCGACATCACGGGCGCTGAGGAGCGCCCGCCAGAGGGGCCCGCAGCCGATGGGAGCGAGGTAAGCGGTGATCGGGGCGAATCAAGGGCAGTCTCGCGATACCCGGGGACAGGATGCGCAGGGCGCCTCAGCCGCGGGCATGCCGGCGCCGGTACTCCGCGGGTGTCGTGCCGACCCGTCGCTGGAAGGCCCGCCGGAGGGTATCGACATCCCGGAATCCGCAGGCGCCCGCGACCTGCTTCAGGGCTATCTCGCCCGTCTCGAGTAGACGGCGTCCGGCCTCGATCCGCACGGTCTCGACGTAGGCGGCCGGGGTCAGGCCGGTCTCCGCCCGGAACAGGCGCGCGAAGTGGCGCGGGCTCATCCCAGCCCGTTCTGCGAGCCGCTCGATGCCGTGATCCTCCGCCGGTCGGGCGGCTACCCAGCGCTGCACCTCCTGGAGGGCCGAGCGGCCGGCTGGGGCGCTGACCCCGCGGCGGCTGAACTGCATCTGACCGCCGCCGCGCTTGAAGAACATGACGAGCTGGGCTGCCACCAGGCGGGCGATCTCGGCACCCTGGTCCTCCTCCACCAGCGCCAGCGCGAGATCGAGCCCCGCCGTGACGCCGGCCGCGGTCCGCACCGGCCCGTCGAACAGGCAGATCGCGTCGGGCTCGACCTGCGCCTCGGGGTAGCGCACGGCCAGCCTCTCCGCCACGGCCCAGTGCGTCGTGACCCGGCGGCCCGTCAGGAGGCCGGCCTGCCCGAGCAGGAAGGCCCCGCTGCAGACCGAGCCGTAGCGCCTGCAGTGCGCCGCCGCGTCGGCGAGCCATGCGAGGAGATCGGCGCCAACGGCCGCCTCGTGGATCCTGGGCGCACCGGCTACGAGGAGCGTGTCGAAGGCCGCGCCCGCATCGGCGGGCGCCAAGCGATCCGGGAGCAGGCGACGGCCCGACGAGGTCGTGATCGGGCCGGGCTCCGTCCCGATGAGGGCGAGGTTGTAGAGCGTGCGGCCGCTCTGCGCATTCGCCTCGGCGAAGACGTCCAGTGGTCCGGCCACGTCGAGGAGTTGGACGTCCGGCAGGGCGAGGAGTCCGATCGAAAGGGACGTCATGGGAAAGCCATGGCCGAAGGTGCGGGCACGTTGGCAGAAATCATCGCTTCACGACGATTGATGTCAAACCGAGTGTCTCGTAGCGCAGAGGGACACGCAGCGCAAAGGAGTCCCGTCCATGAGCCTCCCCTCCGAAGCCGTCGTCCCCGACAGCGCCCTCGCCAAAGCGATCACCGCCTTCGTCCGCGACAGCGAGACCGAACTGCTCTTCAACCATTCGAGCCGGGTCTATCACTTCGGTGCCCTGGCCGGCCTCCAGCGCGGCCTGACCTTCGACCGCGAGCTGCTCTACGCGGGCGCCATGTTCCATGATCTCGGCCTGATGCCGGATCACAGCAGCGCGGCGGAGCGCTTCGAGGTGGACGGCGCCAACGCCGCCCGCGATTTCCTCAAGGCGCACGGCGTACCGGAGACGGATGTCGACACGGTCTGGACGGCCATCGCGCTCCACACCACGCCGGGCATCCCGGTCCACATGCACCCGGTGGTCGCGCTGGTCACGGCCGGCGTCGAGATGGATGTTCTGGGCCTGACTTACGGCCGGTATTCCGATGTCGAGCGCGAGGCAGTCGTCTCGGCTTATCCCCGCACGCCAGACTTCAAGGAGGACATCATCCAGGCCTTCTATGACGGCATCCGGCACAAGCCGGATACCACCTTCGGCAACGTGAAGGCCGACGTGATTGCCGACAAGGAGCCGGGATTTCGTAAAGGCAACTTCTGCAGCGTGATCCGGGCCTCCCGCTGGCCAGGCGGCGCGCATGCGCCGGGATGCGGCTGCGGTCAGCAAAGCTGAGGCGCATCGGGGCCGAGGCGCTTGGCCATTGCGGCGGATCGGACCGACCGTGACCCTCAAGCCGGCTTATCCGACGTCCTACCGTCCATCTTCGGCGAGCTGCGCTCGCCGAGCGGCCGCTCCTCCATGATTGCCAGGAACGCGAAGGCCGCGAAGAGTCCGAGGCAGGCGGCCAGGAACACGTACCGGAAGGTCAAGGCGAGCTGCGCCGGATCGGCGCCGCGGATCAGGCTCTCGACGTCGTGACCCCCTGTCCCGCCCGCGGCGCCGCCGAGCACGATGGTGCCGAAGGCCGCCACGATCAGCGCCCCTCCGAGGGAGCGGAAGAAGTTCATCGCGGCGGTGGCGATCCCGAGTTGGTGGCGCGCCACCGCATTCTGGATCGTGATGGTGGAGAGCGGCAGGATCGTCCCGATCCCCATGGAGAGCAGTGCGAACAGCACCTCCATGAGCCAGAAGGGGAGCGCCTGGCCCTGCCAGGCGATCAGGGCGCAGCAGGCGAGGCTGACGCTCATCATGGCGAGCGGCACGCGCTTGTAGTGCCGGAAATAGATCATCGACCGTCCCGACAAGGTCGCGCCCGTCACGGTCCCGACCATCAGCGGCACCAGGGCCACGCCGGCCTCGCTCGCCGAGAGGCCGATCACCCCTTCGAGAAAGATCGGCACGTAGATGGTCAGCCCGATGAAGGTGCCCATGGCGAAGCAGGCGGCGAGCGTCGCGCTGTAGACCACTTGGTTCCGCAGGACCTCCGTGGGGATCAGCGGCTCGGCCGCCGTGGCGAGCCGCACCGCGAAGCCGGCGCCTAGAACCGCGGCCAGGGCGAGGAGGCCGAGGACCGGTGCGGAACTCCACGGGTAGCGCACGCCGCCCCAGCTCAGGGCCAGCAGCAGGGCGATCGAGCCTGCGACCATCAGGCCGGCCCCGGGCCAGTCGAGGCGGTGCTGGCGGTCATGGCGCGGCAGGCGCTTCAGGTTGGCGTTGGTCAGCGCGAAGGCGAGGACGCCGATCGGCAGGTTGATCCAGAAGATCAGCGACCAGTGCAGGTGCTGGGCGAAGAAGCCCCCGAGCAGCGGCCCCGCCACCGAGGCGGTCACGAACACGCCCGCGATCACCACCTGGTAGCGCGCCCGCTCCTTGGGCGCCATGATGTCGGCCAGGATGGTCTGGGCCAAGGCGATCAGCCCGCCGCCGCCGATGCCCTGGAGGCCCCGGGCGAGCGCCAGCGTCACCATCGTGGGCGCGAGTGCGCAGGCGAACGACCCGAGCACGAAGGTCGCGATGGCGATCAGCAGCATGATCCGCCGACCATGGATGTCGCTGAGCTTGCCGTAGAGCGGGGTCACCGCCGTGGAGGCCAGGAGGTAGGCGGTGACAATCCAGGGCAGGTTGGCGGCGTCGCCGAGGTCGAGTCCGATGGTCGGCATGGCGGTCGCCACGATGGTCTGGTCGAGGGCCGCGAGGAGCATCGCGGTCATGAGGCCGTAGACGATCGCGCGGATTTCGCCGGGACTGAGCAGGGCCTGCGGGGCGACGGGCCGCGCCTTGGTCTGCGGCTGGATCTCGGTGACGGCGACGGGGCTGGCCACGTGTTTGAGAGCCTCTGATCCGGGCCGTGCCAGCCGACCGTCCGGGGCGGACGGGGCCTGGGGCGGCATGAGGAGGTGCGCGGACGGGTTGCGATCGCGTGCCGGTGTGGCGGTATCCGCGGGGCCCGGGATCGGAAAGAACGTACGTTCGGGCATGTCCGGTTCCTAGCGCAACGCTGGAGGACAGCCCATGGCGCCCGGCGCCGATCCGGCCTTCGCCCTTGACAGAGAGCGCCGGCCTGTCGCTCTCCCGGCAGATGCCGGATGACAGGGATGCAATCGCGATCGTCGGCGGCGGGCCGGCCGGGCTCGCCGCGGCCGAGGTGCTGGGTGAGGCCGGCTGCGCGGTCACGGTCTACGAGCGCATGCCGTCGGTCGCCCGCAAGCTGCTGATCGCCGGGCGCGGCGGTCTCAACATCACCCACAGCGAGGGGCGGGCGGACTTCCTCGCGCGCTACCACCCGCGCGGGGTCCTCGATGACGCCATCGCGGCTTTCCCGCCCGATGCCTTGCGGGATTGGTGCGCGGAACTCGGTGAGCCGACCTTCGTCGGCTCGAGCGGGCGGGTGTTCCCGCAGAGCTTCAAGGCTTCGCCCCTGCTGCGGGCGTGGCTGACGCGGCTCGACCGGCTCGGGGTCCGGATCCGCACCCGCCATCGCCTCACGGGGATTGCCGAGGGCCTGCGTTTCGAGACCCCGGATGGTTCGCGCGCGATCCGTCCCCGCGCCACTCTGCTGGCCCTCGGCGGGGCGAGCTGGCCGCGCCTCGGGTCGGACGGGCGCTGGGTGCCGCTCCTCGAAGGGCTCGGCGCGGCGGTGTCGCCCCTGCGTCCGGCCAATGCCGGCTTCGCGGTGGCGTGGTCCGACCTGTTCCGGGATCGCTTCTCCGGCGCGCCGCTGAAGCGGGTGGCGCTCGCCTGCGACGGCACCACGGTGCGGGGAGAGGCCGTGATCACGAAGGCCGGCATCGAGGGTGGGGCGATCTACGCCCTCTCGCGCCCTTTGCGCGAGGCGATCGCGGCCGAGGGCAGCGCGCGGCTCGTCGTGGATCTGCGTCCGGATCTGACCCGGGAGGTTCTCGCCCGCCGTCTGTCCGGCGCCAGGCCGGGCGACTCCGCCGCGACCCGGCTGCGCAAGGCCGCGGGCCTCCCAACCGTGGCGGCGGGGCTGCTGCGCGAGGCGGCCGGCGCCGCCCTCCCGGCGGATCCAGCGGCGCTCGCCGGGCTGATCAAGGCCGCGCCGCTCACCCTCACCGCCTCCGCGCCGATCGAGCGGGCGATCTCGACGGCGGGCGGCGTTCGGCTCGACGCCCTCGACGGGCGGTCCATGCTGCGCGCCCATCCGGGCCTGTTCCTGGCCGGCGAGATGCTCGACTGGGAGGCGCCGACCGGCGGCTACCTGCTCCAGGGCGCCTTCGCGGGGGGGCGGGCGGCCGCCACCGGGATGCTCGACTGGCTGCGCGAGACCGGCGGCTGACCCGCCCGCCTCACAGCCGCGTGCAGAACCCGACGATGCCGGTCGCCTCCGTCGGGCAACTGGCGCCTTCCCCGTCATAGACCGGCGCGCCACCCTTGAGGCAGTGGGCCGTGACCAGCATCTCGCCGGTCCCGCAGGTGACCGTGCAGCCGCCTGCGCAATCGGATTTGCGCACGGGCCGCAAGCTGGCGGCGGCGGCCTCGCCCTTCGAGCCCGGGCCGCCCTGCGGTCCGACCGGACCCCGCGGGCCGGGAGGACCCTGCAGGCCGGAAGGCCCGGTGTCGCCCTTCGGGCCCGGTGCGCCCTGCGGCCCGGCCGCGCCCTGGGGACCGGGCTCCCCTCTCGGGCCGGGCTCGCCCTGAGGACCCGTATCGCCCTTGAGGCCCTGCTCGCCTTGAGGTCCCTGCTCGCCCTTGGCCCCCTGATCCCCCTTGGGACCGGTCTCACCCTTGGGGCCCGTCTCGCCGGGCGGTCCCGCGGCACCCTGGGGACCGGGCGGTCCGGGCGGTCCCTCGGGCGCGCAGTTCGCCACCACCGCCTCGCGCTCGTCCGGCTCCGCCTTCAGCGTCACCACGCAGGTCGAGGGCCGGTAGGGCAGCCGGAAGGTGAACCGGCCGCGCCGGTCGGCCTGGATCGAGATGTCGTCGTCCAGCACCACGATCGCCCCGGGCTTGCGCACCGAGCCCGAGATCCGCAGGTCGCCGGCCTCGATCCGCGCGTCGTAGACCATGAGCGGCTGGCTCGGGGCCTGCGCGTGGCGGACCCGCGGGCGGGCCGGGCGAGACCGCCCCGTCGCGGGGGCGGCCGCGGCCGGATCCGGAGCGGCGGCACCCGGCGGATCCGCCTGCTGGCCGAGCGCCGCCCCCGACAGGGCGAGCAGGATCGTCAGAGTGAGGGCTGAGCGCATGCGCGGTCCGGTTTGGCCGCGTCACGCACGCGGCGCCCGGACATTGGTCTCGCCCTGCGATTGCGGTCAACCGGGACTTCGGAACCGGCAGCTGCAGCCGATTCCACAGGCGTCCACAGCCATCCACAGGCCAAGCCGCTGAGGCGACGCGTGATTCCGGCACCCCACTGAAACCGTTTGTGGGTGTTCCTGTTATGTTCCTATCGTCCAGCATGACCGGAGCCGACGGAGATGGGGCTGGACCCTGCAGACGAGACCGAAGGGGCAATCGCGCGCGCCGATCCCCGGGCACGGCTCGCGACCCTGCGGGCGCGCCTCGCGCCGCCGGCCGGCGGCCGGGATCTGCCCCCGGTCCTGCCGCTGGGCGTGCCGGACCTCGATGCTCACCTGCCCGGCGGCGGCCTCGTCCTCGGCCCGCCCCACGAGATCGCGCCGGCCGAGCCCGCGGACGCGATCGCGGCCCTGGGCTTCGCCCTGGCGCTCGGTGCCCGCCATCTGGCGCGGATGTCCGGGGAGGCGCTGATCGCTGCGGCCCCGGGCCAGCCCCTGCCCTATGGACACGGCTTGGCCGGACTCGGCCTCGACCCCGCCCGTCTGCTGCTCCTCGAAGCGGGCAGCGATGCGGAGGTGTTCCGCGCCCTCGAGGCGGCCCTGCACGCGCGGGCTCTCACGGTCCTGATCGGCCTCCTGCGAGACGGGATGCCGCTGAAGCCGGGCCGGCGCCTGCAACTCGCCGCGGAAGGGCCCGCGCCGCCGCTCCTGCTGATCCTGCGGCCGGCATCCGCCGGGCTGCCCAACGGGTCCGCCACCCGCTGGCGGATCGCCGCGGCGCCCGCGGCGCGGGACCGGTTCGGCACCCTCGACAGGCCGCGCTGGCGGGCGCGGCTCGAACGCTGCCGCAACGGGCGGGGCGGCGACTGGCTTCTGGAGTGGGACCATGCCGCGCATCGTCTGCATCTGCCTGAGCCACTGGCCGGTGACGCGGCTGCGGCGGGCCGGTCTCGCGCCTGAGCGCGGCCCCCTCGCGGTGGCGGCCGAAGGGGCCGGCGGTCTGCGGCTCGTGGCCCTCGACCCGGAGGCCCGTGCCCTGGGCCTGAACCCCGGCGAGCCCCTCGGCCGTGTCCGGGCGCGGATCGGCGTGCAGCTCCAGGTCTATCCGGCCGACCCGGAAGCCGACCGGGATTCCCTGCTGCGGCTCTGCCGCTGGGCTTCCGCCTACGCACCCCTCGTGGCGCCGTTCGGGCCGGCCGAGGCGGCGGACGGGCTCTACATCGACGTCGCCGGGGCGAGCCATCTGCGCGGCGGCGAGGCGAACCTCGTCACGGATCTGGCCGCCCGACTCGCCCGCGCCACCATCCCGGCGCGGATCGCGCTGGCCGACACGCCCGGCGCCGCCTTCGCTCTGGCCCGCCACGGCGGGACCGACCGGATCGTCGTTCCGCCCGGCGGATGTGCCGAGGCCCTGCGGGGCCTGCCCGTCGAAGCCCTGCGCCTCGACCCCGACATCGCCGCGGGCCTGCGGCGGCTCGGCCTGCGTCGGATCGAAGAACTCGATGCTTTGCCCCGGGGGCCGCTGGCCCGCCGCTTCGGCGAGGCCCTGCTGTTGCGCCTCGATCAGGCCTTGGGCCGCCGGGCCGAGCCCCTGGCGCCCCTGACGGAGGCGGCCAAATACGCCGCCGCGTGCGGCTTCCTCGATCCGATCGGGCGGCAATCGGACATCGTCCGGACCGCCCGGGACCTGATGGCGGAGATCGCCCCCCGGCTGGAGCGAGACGGGCTCGGTGCCTGTGCCCTGCGTCTCGCCCTTCACCGGGTCGATGGCGCCGTGCGTGATCTCGATCTCGGCCTGTCGCGCCCGGAGCGTCACCCGGAGCGGGTGGCAGCCCTCGTCTCCCTGCGCCTCGACCGGCTGGGATCCGCCCTCGATGCCGGCTTCGGCTTCGAGACGGTCGCGCTGGCCGTCACGGTGACCGGCGCCATGCCGGCTCGCCAGATGGATCTCGGTTCCACGATTGCGGGTGACGGGGTCGGGTTCCTGGCCGACGCCCTGGCGCAGCGCCTCGGGCGGGGACTGCTGCGGCTCGAACCATGGGCGAGCCATCTTCCGGAGCGGGCCGACCGGGGCCGTGCTTGGGTTGCCAAGGAGGATCACGGATCGTTGCCGGGGATGGGCGGCGGTCAAATGCTGGCGCTCCCTCCCCTCTCCTCGGGGAAAGGTGACCCCTGCGTCAGCCGGAGTCGGGAGAGGGGAACCCGGATCCCGAAAGGGGCACGACCGGCGGGACGGGCAGAGCCCCCTTCTGCACCGTCGCTCCCCTCTCCCGACCCCCTTTTGGGGCCACGCTTCCCCGCAGAGGGGGGAGGGAAGGCGCGCACCATCGCCTCCCCCTGGCCCGACCATCTCCCGCCCCGGCCCCTGGTGCTGTTCCCCCGGGGCGAGGCCGCCCTCGACGTGCTCGCCACCGTGCCCGAGGGGCCGCCCCGGCGCTTCCGCTGGCGCGCGCAGATCCACAAGGTCGCCCATGCCGAGGGGCCGGAACGGATCGCCGCCGAATGGTGGCGCGAGCCCGGCGCGGAGCGCGATTACTACCGCATCGAGTGCGAGGCCGGGCACCGGCTCTGGCTCTACCGCGACGGCCCGCACGCCCCCGACCGCCCGGCCGCGTGGTACGTCCACGGGCTGTTCGCGTGAGCGCGCTTCAGGTCCCGTACGCCGAACTCGCCGTCACCACGAACTTCTCCTTCCTGCACGGCGCATCGCACCCGCAGGAATACGTCGTGCAGGCGGCGGCCTACGGCCTTGCCGCGATCGGCATCGCCGACCGCAACACCGTGGCCGGCGTGGTGCGGGCCCACGCGGCGGCGCGGGCGCTCGAAGCGGAGGGCACGAAGATCCGGATGCTGCCGGGGGTTCGGCTCGTCAGCGAGGAGGGGTTCGAGGCCGTCACCTACCCGATGGACCGGGAGGCCTGGGGGCGCCTGTGCCGGCTGCTCACCCTGGGCAACCGGCGCGTCCGCAAGGGCGACTGCCGCTTCTCCTTCGCCGAGATGCTGGAGGCCACGGAGGGGCAGATGTTCATCGCCATGCCGCCGGCACGGCGACTGCCCGAGGGGTTCCGGGCGCGGCTGGAGGCGCTCGCCGCCGCGGCGCCGGGCCGGACCTTCCTCGGGGCGAGCCACACGCGCCGCGGCGACGAGCGGCGGCGCCTGGGGCTGCTCGCCGAGCTGGGTGCGGCCGCCCGCGCCCCGATGGTCGCGGTCTCCGACGCGCTCTACCACCATCCCGAGCGGCGCCCGCTCCAGGACGTGGTCACCTGCATCCGTGCGGGCTGCCGGATCGACGCGGCCGGCTACCGCCTGGAGGCCAATGCCGAGCGCCACCTCAAGCCCGCCGCCGAGATGGCGCGGCTGTTCGCCGATCACCCGGAGGCGCTGGCCCGCACCGTCGAGATCGCCGAGGCCTGCGGCTTCTGCCTGTCCCAGCTGCGCTACGAATATCCCGACGAGCCGGTGCCTCCGGGTCGCACGCCGCAGGAATATCTGGCGGAGAAGACCTTCGAGCGGGCGCGCTGGCGCTACGGCGGCGACATTCCGGCCGCCGTCATGGCGACGCTCCACGAGGAGCTGCGGCTCATCGCCAAGATGGATTACGCGCGCTATTTCCTGACCCTGTTCGATGTGGTCGAGTTCGCCCGCGGCAAGGGCATCCTCTGCCAGGGCCGCGGCTCGGCCGCCAATTCCGCCGTGTGCTTCTGCCTCGGCATCACCGCGGTGGACCCGTCGAAGCACCGGCTCCTCTTCGCCCGCTTCATCTCGGAGAACCGGGGCGAGCCCCCCGACATCGACGTCGATTTCGAGCACGAGCGCCGCGAGGAGGTGATCCAGCACCTCTATGCCCGCTACGGGCGGGAGCGGGCCGCCCTCTGCGCCACGGTGATCCATTACCGTCCGCGCATGGCGATCCGCGAGGTCGGGAAGGTCTTAGGTCTCACCGAGGACGTGACCGCGGCGATCGCCGACACGGTCTGGGGCTCCTGGGGCACCGGCATGCCGGACCGGCACGTGCGCGAGGCCGGCCTCGATCCGGGCAACCCCGCGATCCGGCAGGCGCTCGACCTCGCCCACCAGCTGATCGGCTTCCCGCGCCACCTGTCGCAGCATGTCGGCGGCTTCGTGCTGACCCGCGGCCGCCTCGACGAGACCGTGCCGGTGGGCAACGGCGCCATGGCGGACCGCACCTTCATCGAGTGGGATAAGGACGACATCGACGCGATCGGCCTGATGAAGGTCGACGTGCTGGCGCTCGGCATGCTGACCTGCCTCAAGCGCGGCCTCGACTTCCTGGAGCGGGACCACGGCACGGTCTACGAGACGCTGGCTGACCTGCCCCGGGAGGATCCCGAGACCTACGCGATGCTGGCGAGGGCCGATTCCGTCGGCGTGTTCCAGGTCGAGAGCCGGGCGCAGATGTCGATGCTGCCGCGCCTGAAGCCCAAGGAATTCTACGACCTCGTGGTGCAGGTCGCGATCGTGCGCCCCGGCCCGATCCAGGGCGACATGGTCCACCCCTACCTGCGCCGCCGCTCCGGGATCGACCCGGTGGAGTACCCGGCCCCGCACCCGGATCACGGGCCGGCGGACGAGCTGAAGGAGGTCCTGCAGAAGACCTACGGGGTGCCGCTCTTCCAGGAGCACGCCATGCAGATCGCCATCACGGCGGCGGGCTTCACCCCGGCCGAGGCCGACGGCCTGCGCCGGGCGATGGCGACCTTCCGCCATGTCGGCTCGATCGGCGGCTTCGCGGAGAAGTTCGTCGGCGGCATGACCCGCCGGGGTTACCCGCAGGCCTTCGCCGAGCGCTGCTTCGCGCAGATCCGCGGCTTCTCCACCTACGGCTTCCCGGAGAGCCACGCGGCGAGCTTCGCGCTCCTCGTCTACGCCTCGGCCTGGATGAAGTGCCGGCACCCCGACGTCTTCCTGGCCGCGATCCTCAACGCCCAGCCCATGGGCTTCTACCAGCCGGCCCAGCTCGTGCGCGACGCCCGGGCCCACGGCGTCGAGGTGCGGGGCGTCTGCGTCAACGCCAGCGACTGGGACTGCACCCTGGAGCCGGCCGGGAATCCGGCTCTGCACGCCGTGCGGATCGGCCTGCGGGTGGTGCGCGGCCTGCCGGAGGCCGCGATGCGGCGGCTCGTGCGGCTGCGGGCCAACGGCTACGCCAGCATCGAGGGCCTGCAGGCGTCCCTCGCCCTGCCCCGCAACGCCCTGGAGCGGCTGGCCGAGGCGGACGCGTTCCGGTCGCTCGGCCTCGACCGGCGCGCCGCCCTGTGGATGGTCCGCACCCTGGAGGGGACCTCGGCGCGCAAGGCCGCCAAGGCGGATCCGAGCGAGCGCCGCGCCCATCTCCTCGAGGCGCCCCTGCCGCTCTTCGCCTGGCACGCCGATGACGGCCTGTTCCGGCACGAGCCGGCGGTGGACCTGCCGGCCCTGGCCCCGTCCGAGGCGGTGGCCGAGGATTATTCCGCCACCGGCCTGTCGCTGCAGGGGCACCCAGTCGCGTTCTTCCGGGGGCGGCTCGCCCGGATCGGCGCGATCCCGGCCCGGGCCCATCTCGATCCTTCCCTGCCCCAGGGCGCGCGGGTCACGGTGGCGGGGCTGGTGCTGATCCGCCAGCGGCCCGGCACCGCCAAGGGCGTGGTCTTCCTAACCCTGGAGGACGAGACAGGTATCGCCAACGTGATCGTCTGGAAGACGGTGTTCGAGACCAACCGCCGGGCCGTCATGCAGGCCCGGTTCCTCGCGGTGCGCGGCCGCATCCAGCGGGCGGACGGGGTGGTCCACCTCGTGGCGGAGGGGTTTCGCGACCTCACCGCTGCTCTGCGCGACCTGCGGGAAGCCGGCATGAAGCTGCCGCCCGAGAACACGGATTTCGGCGTGCCCCCGGACCGGCGGGTCTATCGCAGCCGGGATTTTCACTGACGAGCGCCCCTCGACAGGCCCCGCGCCGCGCGTAGAGTGCGGCGATGTCGAGCTTCGCCGTTCCGCGCCTCCTCCTCGCCGCCTGCGCGGCCCTGCCCCTCCTGGCGGAGGCCACCCGGGCCGATAGCTGCGACGACCTCACCCGCCAGATCGCCGGCGCGATCGGCGGCCGGGTCGGCAAGCGCGCCGGCCCCAGCATCGACATCCGCATGGCCGGCCCGATCAAGTTCGACGTGACCTGCCGGGCCGAGCCGATCGTGCAGGCGACCTCCGCCGAGCCGACCCCCTCGACGACCTTCTTCCGCGACCTGTCGGTGGCCTCCGAGATCCTCGTCGGCGAGCCGGCCGCGACCGTCGAGCCGATCATCACCAACGCCTACCGGACCTCCCTGGCGGAGCGGCGCAAGTCGTTCATCCAGCAGAACGGCTGGTCGGCCTCCTGCTACACCGACCCGGGCAGCAGCACGATGCGCACCCTCTGCTCGGTGGGCCGCATCCCGCCGGGTTGAGGCGAACCCGATCCGGCAGGATGCGGGCCGCGCCCGCTCAGTACTCGATCACGCCGTCCAGCGCGTAGTGCTTCACGGTCTTCCGGTTGGCGATCAGCTCGTCCACCGTCGGCTCGCCCTTGAGGGCGCGGGCGATGGCGAGCTTCGTCGCCTCGTAGTTCGTCCGGTAGAGATCCTTCTGGTCGAGGTTGTCGTCCTCGGCGCAGCGCGGGTCGAGCCAGATCATGATGATCATGCAGAGCTCGTCGAGCCCGTCCTTGGGCAGGATGCCCTCGATGATGCAGTCCACGATCGCGTCGCCGGTGGCGGCCTGGACCACGCCGCCGAGGAGCTCGACGTACTCGGCCGTGTGGATCGTGGCCTTGGTGGTCATCATCGTCGCCGGGCGCACCAGCTGGTTGAGGTCGCGCACCACGAACATCCGGGTGTGGCCCTGGACCTGCCCCATCATCGACGCGAAGGCCTGGCCCACCGGCCCGCGCACCGAGCCGATCAGCACCTCCGGCATGGCGTCGGTGTACTGGCCCTCGGCCGCCAGCACCGTGGCCTCGCCCGCGCGGAACCAGATCTCTTGCATGTTCGAACTCCACCTGATCGGAGCCCGCGGGAGACATCATCGGAGCGCTTGCGTCAATCGCTTCGGAGCAGGCCAACCCGGTCGCGGACGCTGGCCATCGCACCGGCGATCGTGATCCCCGGCGACCGCGTCGACCCCCTGTCGGCCGGCCGGAAGGCGGGTGCCACTCCCGACCGCCGTCATCCGTATCGGCGCGCATCATCACCCGTCCGCGGCCTGCGGCCTTGAGGAACGCCGACAGGCGAGGCAGGGAAGCGCGGGGCGCGGCTCGGGAACAGTCCCGGGCCTGGGCCGTTCCGGCGGGGCCTGCGGCGCTTCCCCGGGGCATGCGGGAGGAACGTAAGATGGCGGAGAGCACGGATCGAGGCTCCGGCTGGAGCCTTCAGGCGAGCGCCGTTCCCGACGGGGTGCGCCTGGAACTCGCCCTCGCCGATCTCGGCGGCGCGCCGGTCACCGCCGCCATCGTGCTCGACCGGGCAGAGGCCCGGGCCTTCGCCCGCGCCCTGCTCGCCGCCGCCGGTGACGCGGCGGAACGGACCTTCCCGAAGCCGGGCGCCTGATGGCCGGTCAGCGCGCGCCGAGGCCCGGATTGCGGCCCGGCAGACGCGGCACCACGGAACCGCGCTTCTCGACCGGCGCATCGCACGCGTAGGCGAACTCGGTCTTCAGAGGATCGAAGACGGACTCGCCGGTGATCCGACAATCCTCGCGCACGGTCTCGTCGAGATAGGCCCGGGCGGCGGTGCGGAAGCGCTTCACCCGGGTCGCGTCCGGCTCCGGATCGATCCGGACCTCGCTCAAATTGCAGCCGGTATATTCGCGCAGGGCGTTGGAGACGATCAGCATCCGGCGCAGTTGCCGATTATCGTAGACCTCGTAGGGCTCCTTGCAGCCGATCGTCACCACCTGTGGGGTGAGCGCCACGTAGTTGCGCGAGATGTAGGAGAACCCGGTGGTGCAGCCGGCCAAGCCGAGGGCAGCGAGGCCGAGGAGCAGAAGCGCTGCGGGTCGTCGCATCCTCGTCATTCCAAGAGGGTCCCTGCCCGCGCCCCGGATCCGCCGCCCTTCCGGCGGGGCAGCGCGATGCATTGAAACGGCTCCGCTTATGCCGTCAATGCGTTTCTCGGCTTCTCCCGCCGGCTGGCCGCGACGCGCCAAGCGTGGCGGTGCCATCTTGCGGA
The DNA here is from genome assembly GCF_008329595.1 of Methylobacterium sp. P1-11. Classification (NCBI taxonomy): domain Bacteria; kingdom Pseudomonadati; phylum Pseudomonadota; class Alphaproteobacteria; order Hyphomicrobiales; family Methylobacteriaceae; genus Methylobacterium; species Methylobacterium sp. P1-11. The sequence goes on along the minus strand of NZ_NPKS01000003.1, from coordinate 59,334 downwards.
ACACTTGCGGAACGTTTAACCTGTTCGTGATTTGTTTCGGAGACCGTCACGTGGCGGTCCGCCAAGCCGCGAGTCCCCCGTCGATGCTCACGCGCAAGCAGCTGGACCTCCTGCGATTCATCCAGAGCCGGATGCAGGAATGTGGTGTCCCGCCGTCCTTCGACGAGATGAAGGACGCCCTCGATCTCAAGTCGAAGTCCGGCATCCACCGGCTGATCACGGCCCTGGAGGAGCGCGGCTTCCTCCGGCGCCTTCCGAATCGGGCGCGCGCCATCGAGGTGATCCGCATTCCCGAGAGCCTCAGCCAGATGGCGCCGTCCTCGGTCCCGGCCGAGCCGCGCCGCTTCACCCCGAGCGTTGTCGAGGGCGGCAAATCCAGGCAGCCACCGGCACCGGCCAGCACGCGGATGATCGACGAGGCCGGCCGCGCCATCTCGATTCCCGTAATGGGCCGGATCGCGGCCGGTACGCCGGTCTCAGCGATTCAGAATCAGAGCCACGCCATCACCCTGTCGCCGGATTTCGTGGCGGGCGGCGAGCACTACGCCCTTGAGGTGCGCGGCGACTCGATGGTCGAGGCCGGCATCCTCGACGGCGACCTCGTGGTGATCCGCAAGCAGGACACCGCCAATACCGGCGACATCATCGTGGCGCTGATCGACGATGAGGAGGCGACGCTCAAGCGCCTGCGCCGCCGCGGCTCCTCGATCGCCCTGGAGGCCGCCAACCCGGCCTACGAGACCCGCGTCCTCGGACCCGACCGGGTCCAGATCCAGGGCCGCCTCGTCAGCCTCGTCCGTCGCTACTGAAGCGGCTCGGTCGGTGCGTCGCCGGGGACCAAGTCCCCGCCTGGCGCATCGGCTTCCGGAGGCGTTGCCGCCCCATCCTCCGGGGCGTGGGCGCCTTCCGACGCAGCGATGATCGGCTGCGGCGGTCCCGGCCCGTGTACCGAACGCGGTTGCCAGGGCACGGCGCGGCCGTCGGCTCGGGTGTAGCGGGCGGTGAAGCCTTCGCCGTCGGCCCGGAGGGCTACCGCTCCGCGGGCGGCCAGAACGCGCCGGTCGATCACCAAGGGGCCCGTGCAGGTCGGCGGCGCCGTAAGGCCGGTGATCAGGATCGCGGCGCGGGCGCAATCTTCCGGGAAGGCCCGCCGGTCCCGCACCAGGGCGACCGCCCTTCCGTCCGGCAGGCGCGCGGTGCATCCGAGCCGGTCGCAGCGGCCGCTGCCCGAACGGACGATCAGCGCCCCGGGCTGCCGTCCGTCGCCATCCGCCTTCAGCCATTGTTCGAGGACGAAGCCGGAGGGGCTGCCGAGGGCCGCGAGACGGCCGTCCGGCCCCCGCACGGCAGCGCCCCCGCCCTGTCGATCGACGTAGAGGTCGTAGCGGTCCGGCCGGGCCGCGAGGACGAGGCCGAACAGGAGCGGCGGCACGGCAAGCCAGCGCAGGCGGGACGCCGGGAGCGTCGCCAGCAGCAGGCCGAGGGTCAGCAGGATCAGGGCCGCGGTGCCGAAGGCCGGCACGACGACGATCGCCCGCTCGAATCCGGCGATCCAGTGGGAGACGGCAAGCATGCCGCCCACCGCCTGGCCCATCAGCCACCAGATCGGCCGGTCGAGGGCGAAGGGATAGGCCAGGATCCCGATCACCGCCGACGGCATCACCACCAGTGAGACGAGCGGCAGGGTCAGGGCATTGCCGACGAGCCCGAAGGGCTGGACGGTCTGGAAATGGTAGGTGGCGAAGGGTGCGGTCGCGATCTGCGCCACCAGGGTCGTGGCCAGGGTCCCGGCGACCGCCGAGAGGCCGGTGCCGACGAGCCGCCCGATCCGGCCGGCCCCTGGGCGCACGAACAGCCGCCCGTCGATCAGCCGCGCGCAGGCGATCAGCCCGGCCACGGCACCGAAGGACATCTGGAAGCTCGGGCCGAGCAGGCCCTCCGGCTCCCGGGCCAGGGCGATCAGTGCGGCCAGCGCGAGGTTGCGCATCGACAGGGCCGGCCGGTCCACCAGGATCGCACCCAGCATGATCAGGGTCATGATCAGCGAGCGCTCGGCCGCGATGTCCCAGCCCGAGAAAGCGCAGTAGGCGGTGACGCCCAGCATGGCGAAGCCGGCCGCGATCTTCTTGATCGGCCAGAGAAGCGCGCAGTACGGGACCAGGGCGAGAGCCGCCCGCACCAGCCAGAACACCACGCCCGCGGCCAGCACCATGTGGAGACCGGAGATCGACACCACGTGGTAGATGCCGGCTGCGCGCAGCGCATCGTTGGTCGCCGGCCCGATCAGTCCCCGCTTGCCCGTCACCAGGGCGGCCGCCACCGCTCCGGCCTGGCCGCCGGCCGCTTCCGCGATCCGGCGAGTCAGCCCGTTGCGGGCCTCGTCCAGCGTCGCGGCGAGCCGCAGGCGGAGAGGCGATGGCTCGGAGGGCGGCCGGACGGCGACGGCGCCGACCAACGAGCCCACCGCACCGATCCCCTGGAAATAGGCATCCCGGGCGAAGTCGTACCCGCCCGGCCGGGCGGCCTCAGGCGGCGGCAGCAGCCGGGCCGTGGCGGCGACGACGTCGCCGGGCCGCGGGATCGGCGTCTTGCGGAACGAGACCCGCACCCGGACGGGCCGCACCTCCGGGGCAAGTCCGGCGAAGCTCTCGACCCGGATCACCAGCCGGGCGCCGACCTCGCGCTCGTCGAGGGCCTCGACCATCCCGACGAGCGGGCCGATGGTGGTGCGTGTGAGGATCGGGGCGGCGACCTGCGAGACCCGCCAGGTCGCGGCCGCGAAGCCCAGGAACGCGGCCGCCACTCCGAGGGCGAGCGCCAGGGCCGCCGGCCGCGCGCGCAGGGCAGGGATCAACGCCAGGGCGAGGGCTGCGCCGATCAGGGGAGCGGCCAGGAGCGGAGGGCCGTCGGCCGCCACGAAGTGGACCAGAATTCCGACGCCGAAGGCCACCGCCAACCAGGGGAACAGCCGGCGCTGTTCGGCGTCCCGGGCGATGCCCTCGGCCACCCAGGTACGGATGACCGGGCGGGCGCGCGCGCGGGGGGCGGCCAGCGCCACCGCGCCTCCCGCCAGCCTCACGCCGATCCGCCGCATCGCCGTCACCCCGCTCCGCGCGACCTGTCGTCGGCGGTCGGACGATTCCTCGGGCGATTCTTAACGCATCCGCTGGCCCGTGCTACAGCCGGTGCTTCGTGCTACGGGCGCCCTGTCGAGCCCCTCGCCGCTCCGCCGCCCCTTCGCCGTCCTTCGCGCTCCGTCCGCGACCAGCCCCGGAACATACCGGACCGATGTCCTCAGCCGTCGTCACGCGCTTCGCCCCCTCGCCCACCGGCTACCTGCATATCGGCGGGGCCCGCACGGCGCTGTTCAACTGGCTCTACGCCCGCCACACCGGCGGACGCATGCTGCTGCGCATCGAGGACACCGACCGCGAGCGCTCAACCAAGGGCGCGATCGACGCGATCCTCGACGGCCTCTCCTGGCTCGGCCTCGACTGGGACGGCGACGTGGTCTTCCAGTTTGCCCGCGCAGAGCGCCACCGCGCGGTGGCCGAGGCGTTGCTGGCCGCGGGCCGCGCCTATCATTGCTACGCCACCGCCGAGGAACTGGTGCAGATGCGGGAGACCGCCCGTGCGGAGGGGCGGGCACCCCGCTACGACGGCCGCTGGCGCGACCGCGACCCGTCCGAGGCCCCCGCCGGGGTGAAGCCGGTGATCCGCCTGCGCGCGCCGACCGAGGGCGAGACCGTGGTCGAGGACGCCGTCCAGGGCCGCGTGACCTGGGCCAACAAGGACCTCGACGACCTCGTCCTCCTGCGTTCCGACGGTACGCCGACCTACATGCTCGCCGTCGTGGTCGACGACCACGACATGGGCGTCACGCAGATCATCCGCGGCGACGATCACCTCACCAACGCGGCCCGCCAGAGCCAGATCTTTTCCGCCCTGGGCTGGGATGTCCCCAGGATGGCCCATATCCCGCTGATCCACGGTGCGGACGGAGCCAAGCTCTCGAAGCGCCACGGCGCGCTCGGCGTCGAGGCCTATCGCGATCTCGGCTACCTGCCGGCGGCGCTCCGCAACTACCTCGTGCGCCTGGGCTGGAGCCACGGCGACCAGGAGGTCTTCTCCACCGAGGAGATGATCGCGGCCTTCGACCTCGGCGCGGTGGGACGCTCCGCGGCGCGGTTCGACTTCGCCAAGCTCGCCAATCTCAACGGCCTCTACATCCGCACCAGCGCCGATGCCGACCTCGTGGCGGCGATCGAAACCATCCTGCCCAATGTCGGCCCCGAGCGCGGCCTGTCGGCGCCGTTGCAGCCGGACCTCAAGGGCAAGCTCACCGAGGCCATGCCCGGCCTGAAGGAGCGGGCGAAGACCCTGATCGAACTCCTCGACAGCGCCTACTATCTCTACGCCCAGCGCCCCCTGGCACTGGACGACAAGGCCCGCGCGCTGCTCTCCGACGAGGGCCGTGCCCGCCTCGCCGGCGTGCGGCCGGCGCTGGAGGCGCTGCCGGACTGGAGCGCGGCCGCCACCGAGGGCGCCGTGCGCCAATATGCCGAGGCGGCCGGCTGCAAGCTCGGTCAGGTGGCCCAGCCCCTGCGCGCGGCGCTGACCGGCCGCACCACCTCCCCGCCCCTGTTCGACGTGATGGCGGTGCTCGGCCGGGACGAGACCCTGGCCCGCCTCGGCGACCAGGCATCCCAGGGCTGAGGCCGCCGGGCGCAGCCGGGAACCCTGCGCCCCGGCCCGGATTTCGCTTGGTGGAATTTGCTTGACGAATTCGCTTGGCGTCGGGGTCGGGATGTCACCGATCCCGTTGCTGCTGCAGTGCCGTTTGGGTAACCCATGCCTGTGAGCACCCGCAGCATAATGCGTGTGCTCAGGCCCCCGGGACCGGCTCGGGCAGCCCGAGGCCGGCATCCGCCACGTCGCCAGAGAAGGGTCCACGATCCATGAGCGCACCCAGCACCATCACCGTGGACGGCAAGTCGATCGAGCTGCCGGTGAAATCCGGCACGATCGGGCCGGACGTGATCGATATCGGCAAGCTCTACGCCCAGACCGGCGCCTTCACCTTCGACCCGGGCTTCACCTCGACGGCGAGTTGCGAATCGAAGATCACCTACATCGACGGCGACGAGGGCGTGCTGCTCTACCGCGGTTACCCAATCGAGCAGCTTGCCGAGAAGGGCGACTTCCTCGAGACCTGCTACCTGATGCTGTTCGGCGCCCTGCCGACCGCCCCCCAGCGGGCCGATTTCGAGTACCGGGTCACGCGCCACACCATGGTGCACGACCAGATGAACCGGTTCTTCACCGGTTTCCGCCGCGACGCGCACCCGATGGCCGTGATGGTCGCCTCGGTGGGCGCCCTCTCGGCCTTCTACCACGATTCCACCGACATCACGGACGAGAGTCAGCGGCTGATCGCGTCGATCCGCATGATCGCCAAGATGCCGACGCTGGCGGCGATGGCCTACAAGTATTCGATCGGTCAGCCCTTCGTGTACCCGAAGAACGACCTCGACTACACGTCGAACTTCCTGCGCATGTGCTACGCCGTGCCGTGCGAGGAGTACGAGGTGAACCCGGTCTTCGCCCGGGCACTCGACAAGATCTTCATCCTGCATGCCGACCACGAGCAGAACGCCTCGACCTCGACGGTGCGGCTCGCGGGCTCGTCCGGCGCCAACCCCTTCGCCTGCATCGCGGCCGGTATCGCCTGCCTGTGGGGCCCGGCCCATGGCGGCGCCAACGAGGCGGCGCTCAAGATGCTGATGGAGATCGGCACGCCTGAGAACGTCGGCAAGTACGTCGCCAAGGCCAAGGACAAGAACGACCCGTTCCGCCTGATGGGCTTCGGTCACCGGGTCTACAAGAACTACGACCCGCGCGCCCGGATCATGCAGAGCACCACCCACCAGGTGCTGAAGGAGCTCGGCAAGACCGACGATCCGCTGCTCCACGTCGCCATGGAGCTGGAGCAGATCGCCCTCAAGGACGAGTACTTCATCGAGAAGAAGCTCTACCCGAACATCGATTTCTACTCGGGCATCACCCTCAAGGCGATGGGCTTCCCCACCGACATGTTCACGGTGCTGTTCGCGGTGGCGCGCACGGTGGGCTGGATCGCCCAGTGGGCCGAGATGATCGAGGACCCGTCGCAGAAGATCGGCCGGCCGCGCCAGCTCTACGTCGGCCCGGCCCAGCGCGACTACGTGGCGGTGGATCAGCGCGGCTGAGGCGGACCTGTCCTCTGAGAACACCAACGGGGCGGCCGAGAGGCCGCCCTGCGTGTTCGTGGAGGCGCCGGACGGGTTCGGCCTCTGCCTCCCCTGCCACCCGCCCTACGACTGGGTGGCGATCCACGCCTTCCTGGGCAAGCGCGCGATCACCGGCATCGAGTCGGTTGCGCCTGACGGCTCGGCCTACAGGCGCACGATCCGCGTCGCTGAGCGGCACGGGCTGCTGACGGTGGAGCCCGCGGGGGATCGCCTTCACGTCGCGCTGCGCGGCATCGATCCCGTCCACGCTTCCCCGGTAGCCGAGCGCCTGCGCCGCCTGTTCGATTGCGACGCGGATCCGGCCGCCATTGCAGCGTGCCTCACTGCGGATCCGATCCTGGCTCCGCTGGTCGCGGCGCGGCCGGGCCTGCGCCTGCCGGGCGCCTGGGACCCGTTCGAAACCGGCTGCCGGGCGATCCTCGGCCAGCAGGTCTCGGTGGCGGCTGCGATCGGGCTCGCCGGCAAGCTGGTCGCGGCATTCGGGACGCCCCTCGCGGCCCCGGTGGGCGGCCTGACCCACGTCTTTCCGGACCCGGCGGCGCTGGTCGAGGCGGATGTCGCCCTGGCGCTCAACATGCCGCGGGCCCGCGGCGCGGCGATCCGGGCACTCGCGGGGGCGGCGCTGGCCAATCCGGACTTGTTTGCCCCGGCCGAGTCGCTGGAGTCTGCGGTTCTGCGCTTCACGGCAATCCGCGGGATCGGGCCGTGGACCGCGCAGTACATCGCCATGCGGGCACTCAAGCTGCCAGACGCCCTGCCGGTGGGCGATGTCGGGCTGCTGCGGGCCCTGGAGACCGGCACCGGGCGGCCGAGCCCCGCTGAACTCTTGGCTCGGGCCGAGGCGTGGCGGCCATATCGCGCTTACGCGGCCCAGCACCTCTGGGCGGCGGACGAAGTGGTTGTGAAGAGGCGGTGACTGGGTTTGCGACTTTTTGCTTCTGCCCTGCTTTCATCGTGAGCGAAGCGACCCGGTCGATGCGATGATACTCATCGTTGACGGATGTGGCTGAGGCGCGGCCTCGCGCTCCACCCTCCCCCGCAGAGGGGGGAGGGAAACCGTCCAGAGATTGAAGAACGCGGCTCAGCGCCCGAACCGCTCGAATTTCGGGAAACTGCGCGCCATCATCAGCCCAACCTCCGCCCGGTGGCCGAGCCACTTCTCCAGCACCGACGCATTGGCGAGCCGGCCCTCCGGCGAGCCGTCCTGCCAGGGAAGGCCGTCGGCCAGCTTGAACACATGCGCGTCGATGAGCCCGCCACTGCGGCAGCGCTGGAGGCGGACACCCTTGCCGCGGGCAAGCTCGGCCACCTCAGAGATTGGGAAGATCAGCAGCAGCTTTTCCGTGTTCACCACCGCCACGTGGTCGCCCTCCGCCGGCACCAGCACGGCGGCGGTGGCGTCGCCGTCGAGGCCGAGCACGTTCTTGCCCTTGCGGGTATTGGCCACGAGCGCGTCGGCGGGCGCCACGAAGCCGCGCCCGTCGGAGCCCGCGATCAGCAGCTTCGTCTCCGGCCGGTAGGGTAGCGCCGCCACGATCTCGGTGCCGTCGTCGAGATCGGCCATCAGCCGCACCGGGTCGCCGAAGCCGCGCCCGCCCGGCAGTTTCGAGGCCTCCAGCGTGAAGACCTTGCCGTTCGTGGCGAGCAGCAGGATCTTCTGGGTCGTCTCGGTCGGGAAGGCGATCTTCAGGGTGTCGTCGCCCTTGAAGGCCACGCCCGACAGGTCGGCGACATGGCCCTTGAGAGCCCGGATCCAGCCCTTGGTCGAGACGATCACGGTGATCGGCTCGCGCTCGACCAGAGCCGCCGTGAAGTCGATACCGCCGACATCCGGCGGGCTCGCCAGCGTCGTGCGGCGCTTGCCCAGCTTGGTCTCGGGCCCAAAGGTCTTCTTCACGGCGCGGATCTGCGCCTGGATCGCCTTCCACTGCGCCGGCTCGGAGGCGAGCAGGGCGTCGATCTCGGCCTTCTCGGCGGTGAGCGCCTCGAACTCGCGCTTCAGCTCCATCTCCTCGAGCTTGCGCAGTGAGCGCAGGCGGGTGTCGAGGATGGCGTTGGCCTGGAGCTCGGTCAGCTTGAACCGGGCCATGAGGGCGTTCTTCGGCTCGTCCTCCTCGCGGATGATGCGGATCACCTCGTCGAGGTCGAGATAGACGATGAGCAGGCCGCCCAGGATCTCCAGGCGGCGATCGATCTGGCCGAGGCGGTAGCGCGAGCGGCGCTGCAGCACCACGCGGCGGTGGTCGACCCACTCGCGCAGGCACTCGGCGAGCCCGATCACCTTCGGCACGAGGCCGCCGACCAGGACGTTGAGGTTGAGCGGGATCCGGGTCTCGAGTTCCGTGAGCCGGAACAGCGATTCCATCAGGATCACCGGATCGACCGTGCGCGAGCGCGGCTCCAGCACCACGCGCACGTCCTCGGCCGACTCGTCGCGCACGTCGGCGAGCAGCGGCAGCTTCTTCTCCTGCAGCAGCTCGGCCATCTTCTCGATCAGCCGGCCCTTCGGGATGCCGTAGGGGATCTCGGTGACGACGATGTTCCAGGTGCCGCGGCCGAGATCCTCCTTGGCCCAGCGGGCGCGGACCCGGAAGGCGCCGCGCCCGGTCCGGTAGGCCTCGGCGATCGACTCGGCCGAGTCCACCAGGATGCCGCCGGTGGGGAAATCCGGCCCCTGGACGAACTTGGCGAGCTGTCCCGACGTCGCCTCGGGATGGTTGATCAAGTAGAGCGCCGCGTCGCACAGCTCGGCGGCGTTGTGCGGCGGGATCGAGGTCGCCATGCCGACCGCGATGCCCTGGCTGCCGTTGGCCAAGAGGTTCGGGAAGGCCGCCGGCAGAACGATCGGCTCCTCCTTCTCACCGTTGTAGGAGGGCCGGAAATCGACCGTGTCCTCGTCGATCCCGTCGAGCAGCAGCCGTGCGACCTCGGTGAGCCGCGCCTCGGTGTAGCGGTAGGCCGCCGGTCCGTCGCCGTCGATGTTGCCGAAGTTGCCCTGGCCATCGACCAGCGGGTAGCGCTGGGCGAAGTCCTGAGACAGACGCACCAGCGCGTCGTAGATCGCCTGGTCGCCGTGGGGGTGGAAATCGCCCATCACGTCGCCGACGATCTTGGCGCATTTCTTGTGCGCCGTGGTCGGATCGAGACGGAGCAGCCGCATCCCGTAAAGGATGCGCCGGTGCACCGGCTTCAGCCCGTCGCGGGCATCCGGGAGCGCCCGGTGCATGATCGTGGAGAGCGCGTAGGCGAGGTAGCGCTCCTCCAGCGCGGATTTCAGCTCGACGCTCTCGATCCCGTCGCCGGACGGCGGCTCGAAGGGATGGCCCATGACGGCTCCTCAGTTCAACATCTCGTACGCGCCCCGTCATTCCGGGGCCGCGCAGCGGAACCCGGAATCGGGACCCGTCCAGCTCCCCGGACCGGGCGGATGGCGCCGCGTTCATCCGTCGAGGGGCGGCTCTGGGTTCCGGACCCGCCTGCGGCGCCCCGGAATGACGGCCGGGCACATCTAGAACATAATGCGAACATTACTCGGCCTCGCGGCCAAGCGCAACGAATCGCGCCCGCTCCTCGGGCGGCCCGAGGCCGCGGGGACCCCAGACGTGCCGGTCGAGGAAGTACCCCGTCAAGGTAAACCCTTGTGCAACGCCATCCGGACCCGGGGATCCGCCGGCATGCAGGAAGGTTGGGAGCGCCAGCAGACGGTCCCGGTAGGGCTCGCCCGCCGAGGCGCTGACCGCCCGGCCGCTCTTGGGCGAGACATAGGCCAGCGCGTCGTTGCCGCCGGTGGCCGCGCAGGCGGTCAGGTCGAGGCCGAAGCCGAGTTCCGACAGGATCGCCAGTTCAAAGCGCACCATCAGAGGCGGCGCGATGGCCGGGTCGTCGAGGTGCTCCACGAGGATCCCTGCCGCCTCGTAGAGCGCCGGATGCGGATCGCGCTCGGGGAGGAGCCGCAGCAGGGCGGCCATGTGGCCCAGGCCGTAGAGGGCGAGGCTCGATTCGATCAGCCGCGAGACCTGGGACTCGAGGGGCTCCACCACGTAGGAGCCGAGGCCCTCGTCGAGGCGTGCCCGCCACGTCAGCCGCACCCGGTTGCCGGGCTGCAGCACCGGCTGCATCCGGCGCGAGCGCCCGCCATGCACGAGGCCGAGATGGCGCCCGTGGGCTTCGGTCATCGCCTCCAGGATGACGCCGGTCTCCCCGTGCCGGCGCAGGCCGAGCACCAGGGCGTCGTCGGTCCATTGCATCGCGCGTCGCGTCTTGAAGTGAGAGGTTGGGATGGGACGGGTGCGGCGCGCGACGGGCGCGTTCCGCTGGGGCTCCTCATATAGGGAGTTGCGACGTCCGGCGCCGCAGGCGTGATGGCCAGCCTCAGGTAGCCTTGGCCGGGTAGCGATGACCGATGCCGCCCCGCGCCGCTCTCGCCGTTCTCTTTGCCCTCGCCAGCCTCGGTGCGCAGGCGGCACCGAAGCCCGCGTCTGGGGATGTGCCGTCCCCGGCCCTCCTCCAGCGGATCGCCGCGCTGGCGCTCAAGCAGGTGGCGTTCGGCTCGGTCTCGCTCTTGCCGGTGCGGTTCGAAGGCAGCCGAATTGCGGGGCCAATCGAGGATGGCGGCCAGATGATCTATTGTGTGTCGGGTCGGATGTACGGCCGGACCTTCGGCAAGCCCGAGCGGCCGAAGGTTACCTTGCGCTACGCGGCCGACCGGCTCACGGTGCTCGACGACGACGAGGTCTGTACCGGGCACCGGACCCGGCCTTTCCCCGAGCTGGACGCTTTGGGCAACAAGCCCTGAGCCCTCCGCGTTGAGGCCCATGCCTCACGCCCCCGCCCGAACCCTGGACCTCAGCCTCGACCTGATCGCCCGCGCCCATTCGGTCCCGGTGCCCGACGACCCGAACGCCCTCGCCGTGCTGAGCGATGCGGAACTGCGCCCGGGACTCGATGCAATCGTCGCCGGGCGCGAGGGCAGCGACCTCTGGGTCTTCGCCTACGGCTCGCTGATGTGGAATCCGGAATTCGCGGTCGCCGAGCGCCGGATCGGCACGGTGCGGGGTTTCCACCGCCGGTTCTGCCTGCTCCAGCGCCGCTTCCGCGGGACGCCGGAGCGGCCGGGCTTCGTCCTGGCGCTGGACCGCGGCGGTCTGTGCCGGGGCGTCGCCTTCCGCCTGCCCGGCATGGAGATCCGCGAGGCGCTGATGCCGGTCTGGCGGCGGGAGATGCGCGGCCGCGGCTATGTCGCCCGCTGGCTGCCGGTCGCCACCGAGGCCGGGACCGTCTCGGCGCTGACCTTCCTGGCCAACCGCGCCAGCGACCGCTACGCCGGCCGCCTCTCCGATGCGGAGATCGCCGAGAAGATCGCCGCCGCCTGCGGACATAAGGGACCGAGCGCCGAATACCTGTTCCGGACCGTGGAGGCCTGCGAGCGCCTCGGCATCCGCGACCGGCATCTCTGGAGCCTCCAGGCGTTGGTGGCCGCGCGGCTCAGGGCCTGCGCACCGGGGGCGTGATCACGTCTCTCGCTGACGGATGCGGCGCCCCGCCCTGTGAGCGCAGGGCAGCAATCCAGCGGCGCCACGCTCGTCGATATCGCGCTGCCCTGGCTGCGCTCGCGATTACGGGGCGGCCTGCATCCGCCCAAGGCTTTAACCGACATCAGAACCCGCTCAGGCCCAGGCCCGCTTCATTGCGATCACGACACGTCCGCCGGCGTGCTCCGTATCCGGGTTGCGCGGCTCCCGGATGCCGGGGGCGCGGCCGGTGGTGACGTAGACCAAAAGGGTAAGGGCGAGCAGGATCTTCGTGCGCATGGCGACGCTCAAGCTTGAGCGAGCGTGCATAGGATCGATCGGTTTTTACGGAGTTGCTGCAATGCACATCGGTGCGGGTGCGCCCCGTTTCCTGCCGACGTGGTGAAGGAAGGGTTGCGGCGGGGCAGCGATCGTCTATGCCGCCGGCCCTGGACAGCCACGGGTGGAGGATGGAATGCGGCTCCGGATCGGCGTGGCCCTCGCGGTCGTGGTCATCGCGGCGGCGGGCTTCCTCGCGGGGCCCCTGAGCCGCGGAGACAGGCTTTCCGATATCCTCACTGGGCAGACGCCGCTGCTGGCCGGCGTAGCCCGGGCGCCCGGAGGCGGCGCGGACCTGTCCGGCGCCGCCGACCTGGGGACGGACCAGCGCCCGGCGACCCTGCGCATCGCCTGCGAGCCGGCCGGTTCGGGCCTCTCGGCTGCGCTGACGGTGCCGCGCTTCGCCGAACTGGCGCCGCGCTTCGACTTCGCTGGCCTTGCGGGCTCCGATAGCGAGACACCCCTCACCGGGATCCTGGTTTCGAGCGCCGGCAGCGTGCGCTCCGTGCGCATGCCGGTCCAGGGCGCGGCGACCGGACGGGAGGCGGGCTTCACCCTGACGGTAACCGGAGCACGCCGAGGCGAGGATCCCCTGCGCGGGGTCGCCCAAGCCCTCACCCAGCCCGGCACCAGGCTCACTTGGACGCAGGCGAGCCCGCGCTCCGGAGATCCGGCCCTGACGGCGGTGTTCACGGTGACGGAGGCCGACGCGGCTGCGTTGAAGAATGCGCTCGGCGGCTGCCTCGCGGCGCCGTTCTAGGGGGATGTGCGGACGATCAGCACCTCACCAGAACCACGTTACGACCAAGCAGACCGTGGCCAGGAACGTCACCGCCGTAGTGGCCCAGCCCAGGAGGTTCGTCAGCCAACCGTTGATGCGGCCGCCCATCACGGCTGGGTCGTTGGTCATGAGCATCAGCAGCAGCAGGAGCGGCGGCACCGAGAAGCCCTGCACGATGCCGGACCAGACCAGCGCCCGCATCGGGTTGAAGCCGAGGAAGTTCAGCCCCACCGCCGCCACCGTCACGGCCGCGATCGTGCCGTAGAACAGCTTCGCTTCCCTCGGTCGGGCGTGGAGGCTGCCGTCCCGGCCGATCCCCTGCACGAGGTCGTAGGCCGCGCCCGTCGTCATCACCGGCACCGCCAGGAAGCCGACCCCGACGATGCCCAGCGCGAAGAGATACTTCGCGCCCGGACCCGCCAGCGGCTCCAGCGCGGCGGCGGCCTGGGCGGCGCTCTCGATCTCGGTCTGCCCCGCCTGATGGAGCGTTGCGCCCGTGGACAGGAGGATGGCGTAGAGGATCAGATTCGAGAATAGCATCCCGATCACCACGTCCCGGCGGGTTTTGCGCAGCTCTGCGTCGGTCGCGCCCTTGCGCTGCCGCACCGTATGGCGCCCCTGCGCGATCTCCTCCTCGACCTCCTGGTTCGACTGCCACGTGTAGATGTAGGCCGAGAGCGAAGTGCCGATGCAGGCGACGATCATCGACAGGAACTCGGCATCGAAGCGGACCTGCGGCACGAATGTGCTGCGCAGAACCGCGACGGGGTCGGGCTTGGCCAGGATCGCGGCTGCCACGTAGGCGAACAGGGCGAGTGCCAGCCAGCGGAAGATGTCGCGCAGGAGCGCGTAGGAACCGAAGATCTGAAAGCCGAGGATCGCTGCGGCGGCGCCGACGACGATGATGGGGATCGGCACCGGCACCAGCAGGTTCAGGGCCGCGCCGATCCCGCCGAGATTGGCTGCCGCCTCGATCACGTTGCCGGTGAAGGCGCCTAGCACCACCGGGTAGAGGATCCAGCGCGGGTAGCGGTCGCGGACCGCCGCGAACAGGCCCTTGCCGTAGACCTGCCCGAGCTTGGCCGAGACGTAGACGACCACCACCATCATCGGCAGGACGACGGGGGCGATCCAGAGGAACAGCAGGCCGAATTTGGCGCCGGCGCTGGCATAGGTGCCGATGGCGGAGGGATCGTCGTCGGCGGCGCCGGTGATCACCCCGGTGCCCAGGGCGTGAAGCAGGCTCCCACCCCTGGGCCGCTGGTCCGGGGCGTCGATCTCAGGCTTCGGGCGTGGCTGGTCCATGGAACCTCGTCGCAAGGTGCGCAGAGATCCAACCGGACGGGCTTGGGAGTGTTCTCAGTCAGACATCCGCACCCCGATCCCAGGTCCGCACGCGGCGAGCGCGCGGGATGCGGGGCGGACTTGCGGTGCTGGCCTGCTCCGGGTGCTGGAACCGCGCGTGTTCGCGTTGGAGCCGCTCGGTTCCAGCACCCGCTCGGGCGCGCATCCGCCACCGACCCGGTCTCCACCGCGGCGGAGCAGGCTCTGCCAGGCTGCCGCAGACTCCCCGGCTTTCCATCGTCCCTGCGCGCGGAGCGACGCCATCCCGGAGCGCTACGCTCCTCGACTTGGCGCCGCCCCGGGTTGCTTCGCGCAGGTCACAGAGTAGGAGCGGCTTCTGCACCGCCCCTCAGCTCACCTCCACCTGCACCACCCCCGGCACGGTCCGGAGCTGGCCGGCCAGTGCCGGACTCGCCTGGAACTTGCCGGGCAGCCGGATCTCCACCTCGCGTCCGCCGCCGTCGAGCTTGAGGATCAGCGACACCTCGCTCTCGCCCCGCATCGACAGACGCTGCTGCACGGGGGCGACACCGCGCGGGTCGCTGAGATGAATGCGGATGCCCTTCTGGTGGCGGGCCACCGCCTGATCGAGGGGCTCGGCGGTGAGGATCCGGGCGCGCACGTCCTCGCCCTCCAGGTTCGCCTGGAGCTGGAGCACCAGGGGCCGGCCCGGTTCGAGGATGTCACGGTACTGGGCGAGCCCCTCGGAGAAGATGATCGCTTCGAAATGCGCGGTCCGGTCCGAGAGGGTGACGATGCCCATCTTGTTGCCGGTCTTGGTGCGCCGCTCCGCCCGGTCGAGCACCGAGGCCGCTACCCGGCCGACGCTCGAGGTTCCGGCCCGTACCGCGCGGCAGAAATCTGCCCAGCTCTGCACCCGCAGCTTGTCGAGCAGGTCGCCGTACTCGTCGAGCGGGTGGCCCGAGATGAAGAACCCGATCGCCGCGTATTCGCGCTTCAACGTGTCGGCCATGGGCCAGATCTCGTGGGGCGGGATCCGGAGCGAGACGTCGTCCGCCACCACGCCGCCGAACATATCGGTGACGCCCGTGGACTCGGCTTCCGCCGCGCTGGCGGCGAGCTTCATCATCGGCTCCACCGCCGCAAAGGCGCGTGCCCGGTCCGGCTCGATGCAGTCGAGGGCGCCGGCCTGGACGAGGCTCTCCAGGGTACGCTTGTTGATCATCCGGGGATTCAGCCGGCGGGCGAGGCAGGCCAGATCCTTGAACGGCCGGTCGCCGCGGGCCTCCACCAGCGCCCGCACCGCCTCGCGGCCGACGCCCTTGATGGCGGCGAGCGCGTAGAAGATCTTGCCGTCGCGCACCTCGAACACCTCACCGGAGGTGTTGATCGAGGGCGGCTCGACAATGATCTTGAGGCGCTGCGCGTCCTGGCGGAATTCGGCGAGCTTGTCGGTATTGTCGATGTCGAGCGTCATGGCGGCCGCCAGGAACTCGACCGGGTAGTTCGCCTTCAGGTAGGCGGTCTGGTAGGTCAGCAGCGCGTAGGCCGCCGCGTGGCTCTTGTTGAAGCCGTAATCGGCGAACTTGGCGAGCAGGTCGAAGATCTCGTTGGCCTTCGCCTTGGTCAGGCCGCGCTCGGTGCAGCCCTTCAGGAACCGGTCGCGCTGCGCGTCCATCTCGGCGCGGATCTTCTTGCCCATGGCGCGCCGGAGCATGTCGGCCTCGCCGAGCGAGTAGCCGGCCAGCACCTTGGCGATCTCCATCACCTGTTCCTGGTAGACGATGATGCCGAAGGTCTCCTTCAGCATCGGCTCCAGCTTCGGATCCGGGTACCAGGACGCCTCGTTGCCGGCGTCGCGGCCGAGCTTGCGCTCGCAATAGACCGGGATGTTGGCCATCGGGCCCGGCCGGTAGAGCGCCACCAGGGCGATGATGTCCTCCAGCCGGTCGGCCTGCATCTCGCAGAGCGCCTTGCGCATGCCGGCCGATTCCACCTGGAACACGCCGACCGTCTCGCCCCGGCCCATGGGTCCGTAGGTGTTCGGGTCGTCGAGCGGCAGGCTCGCGAGATCGATCTCGATGCCGCGCTGCTTCAGCAGATCGGTGCAGCAGCGCAGCATGGTGAGGGTCTTGAGGCCCAGGAAGTCGAACTTCACCAGCCCCGCCTGCTCGACCCACTTCATGTTGAACTGGGTGACCCGCATGCCGGTCTTCGGGTCTCGGTAGAGCGGGACCAGCTCCTCCAGCGGCCGGTCGCCGATCACCACGCCAGCGGCGTGGGTGGAGGCGTGGCGGTGCAGGCCTTCGAGTTTCTTGGCGATGTCGATGAGCCGGCCGACGATCGGCTCCTCCTCCATGGCCTGCTGGAGCTTGGGTTCGCCCTCGATCGCCTGAGCGAGCGTCACGGGGTTCGCCGGGTTCTGCGGCACCAGCTTGGTCAGCTTGTCGACCTGCCCGTAGGGCATCTCGAGGACGCGGCCGACATCGCGCAGCACGCCGCGGGCGAGCAGCGTACCGAAGGTGATGATCTGCCCGACCTGCCCCTCGCCGTAGCGCTGCTGCACGTAGCGGATCACGCGCTCGCGGCCCTCGACGCAGAAGTCGATGTCGAAATCCGGCATCGAGACGCGCTCGGGGTTGAGGAAGCGCTCGAACAGCAGGCCGAAACGGAGCGGGTCGAGATCGGTGATCAGCAGCGACCACGCCACCAGCGAGCCCGCGCCCGAGCCGCGGCCCGGACCCACCGGGATGTCGTGGTCCTTGGCCCACTTGATGAAGTCCGAGACGATCAGGAAGTAACCCGGGAACTTCATCTTGACGATGACGTCGAGCTCGAAGGCAAGGCGCTTTCGGTAATCCTCCTCCGAGAAGCCCGGCGCCGTGCCGTGCTGCTTCAGGCGCAGCTCCAGCCCGGCCTCGGCCTGCCGGCGCAGCTCGGTCGGCTCGTCGGCCGAGACGGCCTGCACGCCGGACCCCGCCGCCAGGGCGTCCGCCATCGGGGGCTTCTCGCTTGCCGCAACGGCGCCGAAATTCGGCAGGATCGGCTTGCGTGTCCGCGCCCGGACGGCGCAGCGCATGGCGATCTCGACAGTGGCCTGGAGCGCGTCCGGCAGGTCGCGGAACAGCTCGGCCATCTCGGCCCGGGTCTTGAAGGCATGGCTCGGCGTCAGACGGCGGCGGCGCTCGTCCGAGACGAGGCGGCCCTCCGCGATCGCGAGCAGCGCATCATGCGCGTCGTAATCGTCGGGCTTGGCGAAGTAGGGCTCGTTGGTCGCCACGATCCCGAGGCCGTGGCGGCCCGCGAGATCGAGGAGCGCGGTCTCGATCCGCCCCTCCTCCGGCAGGCCGTGGCGCTGGATCTCGACGTAGAGCCGGTCCTCGCCGAAGGTCTCCTTGAGCCGCTTCAGGCGGCTGAGCGCCAGTTCGGGCCGCCCGGTCCGGAACGCTGTGTCAAGGGGCCCCGCCATCCCGCCTGTGAGCGCGATGATCCCATCCGAGGATCCCGCGAGCGCCGCCGCGTCGAGCCGGGGGGACTCGCCGAGCGCGGTATCGAAATAGGCGCGGCTCGCCAGCCGCAGCAGGTTGGCGTAGCCGGTCTCGTCCTGGGCGAGGAGCACGATGCCGTGGCTCGTCGGCGCCTGCCGTTGGTGCGGATCGGCAGCCTCGAACGCCACCGAGAGCTGCACCCCGGCGATCGGCTGGATGCCCTCCCCGGCCGCCTTCTCGGAGAACTCGAGCGCGCCGAACAGGTTGTTGGTGTCGGTCAGGGCGAGCGCCGGCTGCCTGTCGGCGACTGCCGATTTGATCAGGGAGCCGACCTTCAGCGCCCCTTCGAGGAGGGAATAGGACGAGTGGACATGGAGGTGGACGAATCCGACCTCCTTGAGCTGGCGTGGCATGGCCGACCTTGTTCCGGGGCCGGCCAGCATCCCCGCTCCCCGGCTCCAAGTCGACGTGCGCCGGGCCGCCGCGAGACGATATCCACCGGTCGTGTCCGGGAAACACCACTTCGCACAGGCCCTGTGGACAATCGGCATCGCAGGGCCGATCGCCTGTGCATAACCCGTCCGCGATGGGAACTGGGCGGGCTTTGGAAAAATCCGGCTAACGAACCGGTGCCAAGGCTATCGCCCAGGCGCCGACCGCCGCGAACAACAGCCCGAAGGCCATGAACTCGACCATTCCGGTCAGGACCATCCGTTTCAGCATCGACCTGCCTCCCGTGTTCCGGTCCCAGTATGTTCATGTTTTGTTCTGATGGAAGAGTGATTGGGCCGCAGATGGGCTCCGTTCTTTCGGTAAAGTAAAAAGTGTCTTGATGCGGATCCGGCGGGCTGGCATGCCCCCGCCCGCAGGACGAGCTCGTCACCCGCTGGGGGGTTCGAAGGAGCCAGCCATTTCCACGCACTGGACGGCCGAACGGTTCGACGTCGCCCTCGTGGCCGTCGGCACACACGGCGACGTGTTGCCGTTCATCGCGCTGGGACACGAGTTGCTGAAGCGTGGTCACGGCGTCTCCCTGGCGGCTCCGGCCCCGTTCGAGGCGATGGCCCGCCGGGCCGGCCTCGCCTTCCAGCCCCTCGGTACGGTGGCGGATTACGAGGCGGTGATCCGCCAGCCGGATCTCTGGCACCCGAAGCAGGGCTTCCGGCCGATGTTCGATTACGCCCTGCAGGTCGCCGAGCCGGCCTGTCTGTGGCTCGGGGCGACCCGGGCGCGGGGCGTCGACCTGCGCGTAGTGGCCTCGCCGCTGGGTTGGGGAGCGCGGCTCGCGCAGGATCTCTACGATCTGCCGACCGCGACGCTGCACGTGATGCCGTTCCTGATCGAGAGCCGCTACGATCCGCCCCGCCTGCCGGGCCTGCCGCTGCCGCGCTTCCTGCCGGCATCCCTGCGGGCCTACGTGAATCTCGGCGTCGACAAGGCCGCGGTCGGTCCGTTCACGCTGCCCCCGCTCAACGCGCTGCGCGCGCGCCTCGGCCTCGATCCGGTCTACCGGCTGCGGCACTGGTGGAACAGCCCGACCGGCATGCTCCTGATGTTTCCCGACTGGTATGCGGCGCCGCAGGCCGATTGGCCGGGTCAGGCTTTGCAGCTCGGCTTCCCGCTGGTCGACCGCTTCGGCGACGTGGCGGCTACGCCGCCCGAGCTGGACGCGTTCCTCGATGCCGGCGACCCGCCGATCGTGTTCACCTATGGCTCGGCCATGCGCCACGGGGGCGGCTTCTTCGACACCGCGGTGCGGCTGTGCCGGCGCATGGGGCGGCGTGGCGTCCTGCTCGCCCCTCAGGGCGGCCAGATTCCGAAGCCGCTGCCGGCCAACATCATCCACCTGCCCTACGCACCCCTGAGCGCTCTGCTGCCGCGCAGCGCGGCCCTGGTCCATCACGGCGGCGTCGGCACGGTGGCGCAGGCGCTGGCCGCGGGCATCCCGCAACTCGTGGTCCCCGTCGCATTCGACCATTTCGACGAGGGGCAGCGGCTGAGGGACCGCGATCTGGGCGCCACCCTGAGCCGTCGCGCCTTCCGTCCCGCGCGGGCGGCCCGGGTCCTGGGCCGGCTGCTCGCCGATCCCGCCGTGGCCGAGGCCTGCGCGGCGGCCCGGGCCAAGATAGCGGCGAGCCCCGACGCCATCATCGACGCCTGCGACTATGTCGAGGCGCTGACGTCCAGCGCTCCCATGCGCCGTGCGACCGAAGCGGGCGGGACCGGATCGCCCGGCGCGCCCTGACGGGTGCCGTACAGGGCCCGGACGCGAAAGCCCGAGCGGCGCCGTCCGACGAGGGGCGGCGCCAACTGGTCACTGGCCCAACAAAGTCGTGGCCGAGCCGACGAGGGTCATGAGCAGGCCGCTCACGAAGGCGCCGATCATGACGTAGGAGAGAGCCTTGAGCTTCATCCGTCCCGCGTCGGATCAGCAGCGGTAGCCGCCGGTGGTCTGGCCGTATTGCTTCACAGGCCGCGTCTGCTGATCCGCATTGCCTTCAGCGGCCGAACTCATCGGGCAGCCCGTGTAGATGGGGTTGTCGTGAACCCCGAGACCCAGAGATCCGGTGGTCTCGACCTCGTAGGGGGCGAAGCCTGTCCAGCGAGCGCCGTTCGCCGCCAGAGCGGACGAGATCGGAGCGGCGCCAAGGACAAGAGCGGTGACGGCAGTGGCGATACGGATCTTCATGGCGAGGCTCCAGAGACTGCGCAGTACAGGCCGGTTGTTCGGCTCTGTTTTGTCTTGCGTAATCAACATAGAGCGCCCGTGTCTTTCGCGACGTGACTCGCCGCACGCGGCGCGGTGGATTAAAAATCGCGTGCATTGGTGGGGGCTGAGCACAGGGAGCGGGTTCCGAGAACATCGCGAATGAGGAGCGTGGGTCCGGTAAACCGCCGGCGCGCTGGGGCAGACGTCCGAGATGTCCGGGCGCACGAAGCCCGGCAACCGGGCGGCGCGCGGCCTGCGCGTGGCGTCGCTGGGAAGCTCTGCCCGCAAGGACGGTGCCGAAGCCATCATGCGGACCCTGTATCGGACCGAGCCCACGTCGACGCTCACGGCGACGCGAGCACCGATCTGCTGGAAGACAGGACGGTCCGTGCAGATGTGTCGTCGGCCTCAGTCGAGCTGCGTAATCAGCCCGTCGCGGATGGTCACGCGCCGATCCATGCGGGCGGCCAGCTCGAGGTTGTGGGTCGCGACCAGAGCGGCGAGGCCCGAGGCGCGGACCAGCGACATCAGCACCGAGAAGACGTGGCCCGCCGTCCCCGGGTCGAGATTGCCGGTGGGCTCGTCGGCCAGCAAGAGGCGCGGGCCGTTGGCCACCGCCCGGGCGATGGCGACGCGCTGCTGCTCGCCCCCCGACAGCTCGGCCGGCCGATGCGGGAGCCGCTCCTTGAGGCCGAGGAAGCTCAGGAGTTCCGTGGCGCGGGCCTTCGCCTCCGGACGCTTCAGGCCGCGGATGAGTTGCGGCATCACCACGTTCTCCAGGGCCGAGAATTCCGGCAGAAGATGGTGGAACTGGTAGACGAAGCCCATCTCCTCGCGCCGCAGGCGGGTGCGCTCGGCATCGGCCATCGCCGCGGTGGGGTGGCCGCCGATATAGATCTCGCCCCCGTCCGGTCGCTCCAGAAGCCCGGCGAGATGCAGCAGGGTCGACTTGCCGGCGCCCGACGGCGCCACCAGCGCGACCAGCTCCCCCGGCCAGATCGCAAGGTCGGCCCCGCGCAGGATCTCCAGGGCGCCCTCGGCCTGGGGATAGCGCCGCTCGACGCGGGAAAAGAACAGGGCCGGGACCGGCTGGTCGCCGGTTGTCTGGCTCGACTCGCTCATCGGATGCGGCCCGTCAGCCGTAGCGGAGGGCCTGCACCGGATCGAGCCGGGCGGCGCGCCAGGAGGGATACAGCGTCGCCGCGAGCGACAGCAGCAGAGAGGTGACCACCACGGCGGTGATCTCCTTCGGGTTCATCTGGGCCGGGATCTCGGCGAGGAACCGAACGGTCGGGTCCCAGGCGCCTGGAAACAGCACGTGCTGGATCGGCTTGATATTGAGCGTGATCAGGATGCCGAGCCCCAGTCCGCTGAGCGTTCCGACGACGCCGATCAGCGCACCGTTGATCAGGAACACCCGCATGATCGTGCCGGGCGTCGCCCCCATGGTGCGCAGGATCGCGATATCGCTCGACTTGTCGCGCACCAGCAGGATCAGTCCGGAGACGATGTTGAGCGTCGCCACCACCACGATCAGGCTGAGGATCAGGAACATCACGTTCCGCTCGACCTCCAGCGCCCCGAAGAAGGTCCGGTTGCGCTGGCGCCAGTCGGTGAGCAGGATCGGGCGCTCGGCCGCCATTTCCAGGGGCTCGCGCATCTCGCCGACATGATCGGGATCGTCGACGTAGATCTCGATCATGCTGACGTCGCCGTCCTTGTTGAAGAAGGCCTGCGCCTCGGTCAGCGGCATGAACACGAAGGTCTGGTCGAACTCGGTCATCCCGACCTCGAACACCGCCTTGACCGTATAGCTCTTGGTCCGCGGCGCGGTCCCGAAGGGCGTCGACGAGCCCTTGGGCGTCACCAACGTGATCGTGTCCCCGGCCTGCAGGCCGAGGGTGTCGGCCAGCCGCCGGCCGATCAGCACGCCGGTGCCGTCGTCGAAACCTTCCAGGGTGCCGCCGCGGATCGACGAAGACACCGCCGCCAGCGCGTCGAGGTCGGCGGCGCGCACGCCGCGGATGATGACGCCCGAGCCGCCATATTGTGACGAGGCGAAGGCCTGACCCTCCACCAGCGGCACCGCCGCACGCACGCCCGCCACCTTCGACAGGCGCTCCGAGAGGTCTGTCCAGTCGTTGAACGGCCGGTCGATCGGCGTCGCGAACAGGTGGCCGTTGATGCCCACGATCTTCGACAGCAACTCCGCCCGGAAGCCATTCATCACCGACAGGACGATGATCAGTGTTGCGACACCGAGGGCGATGCCCAGAACCGAGAAGAACGCCACCACCGACACGCCGCCGCCCCGTCGGCGTGCGCGCAGGTAGCGGCCGGCGAGGATCCACTCGAATGACGCGAAGGGCGGGGTGCCCTGGCGGAATGTTGCCGCGAAGGTCCTGACCCGGTCCAGCGCCGCTGATGCCGCCATCGGCACGCCTCAGACGCGCCGGATGCGTGCCAGCAGATCGACGGTAGCGAGGCTCTCGCGCTCACCCCCGGCGCGCCGCTTCAGCTCGACCTTGCCCTCCGCCAGTCCCTTCGGCCCGACGATCACCTGCCAGGGAAGGCCGATCAGGTCTGCGGTGGCGAATTTAGCGCCGGGGCGCTCGTCGCGGTCGTCGTAGAGCACCGACAGTCCGGCGGTCTCGAGATCCGACTGGATCTGCGCGCAGGCGGCGTCGGTGACGGAATCCCCGACCTTGAGGTTGATCAGCGCCACGTCGAACGGCGCCACCGAATCCGGCCAGATGATGCCGGCCTCGTCGTGACTGGCCTCGATGATCGCCGCCACCAGCCGGCTCGGGCCGATGCCGTAGGAGCCCATATGGACCGGCCGCTCGATCCCGTCCGGACCGGCAACCTTGGCGCCCATCGGCTCGGAATACTTGGTGCCGAAGTAGAAGATGTGCCCGACCTCGATGCCGCGGGCCGCGAGGCGGCTCTCCTCCGGCACCTCCGCGAAGGCCTCCGGCTCGTGCATCTCCTCGGTGGCCGCGTAGTGCGAGGTCCAGGCGTCGACGATGCCCTGGAGGCCGGCGACATCGTCGAAATCGACGGTCTCGGGTGGGATGTCGAAATCGAGATAGGCCTTGTCGCAGAAGACCTCGCTCTCACCCGTCTTGGCCAGGATGATGAACTCGTGGGACAGGTCGCCGCCGATCGGGCCGGTATCGGCGCGCATCGGGATCGCCTTGAGGCCCAGCCCCGCGAAGGTGCGCAGATACGCCACGAACATCCGGTTATAGGCGTGGCGCGCCCCGGCCTGGTCGAAGTCGAACGAGTAGGCGTCCTTCATCAGGAACTCGCGCGAGCGCATTGTGCCGAAGCGCGGCCGCACCTCGTCGCGGAACTTCCACGAGATCTGGTAGAGGTTCTTCGGAAGATCCTTGTAGGAGCGCACGCTCGCCCGGAAGATCTCGGTGACCATCTCCTCGGCGGTGGGGCCGTACAGCATCTCGCGGTCGTGCCGGTCCTTCAGGCGCAGCATCTCCTTGCCGTAGGCGTCGTAGCGGCCGGATTCCCGCCACAGCTCCGCCGATTGCACCGTCGGCATCAGGATCTCGATGGCGCCGGAGCGGTCCTGCTCCCGGCGGATCACCGCGCAGACGCGCTCCAGCACCCGCAGGCCGAGCGGCAGCCACGCGTAGATGCCGGCCGATTCCTGGCGGACCAGGCCGGCACGCAGCATCAGCCGGTGCGAGACGATCTCGGCTTCCTTGGGCGTCTCGCGCAAGGTCGGCATGAAATAGCGGGAGAGACGCATGTCTTCAGGGTCTTGGAAGTGGGTCGGCCGGGAGGAGCCGCGGCGCGCCGGCACACAACACGCCGGAGACGCAAATTACAAGCACTGCGCGACCACGGCGCGGCGTAATCGCGGCGAACCCGAGGCGACCGGGCGGGCTTGGCGGGATCAGTGCCTAGGAAGAAAGCCGTCTGCCCATTTGCCGGCAAGAAAGCGCAGATTTTTCTCGTAGACCCGGTGACAACACGAAATGTTGTTCCTATAAGCGTCCGGCGATGTTTGCGACGCCCGGAAGAGGTGGCGCAAGGTCCGAGTCTCGGGAGGAAAAGCGACCGCCCCGCAGTCAATGCGTGGAATATTCAAAGGTCGAGCCATTGAAGCTTGAAAAGCAAGGCCTTGGGCCTTGCTTTTTTTATTTCCGTCCATCGTGGTGTTGCCCTCTCCGCCGGAATCGTGGCGTCCCTTAGACGCGGCCCGCACGGCTGGATGATGCCGCGTGCTGTGGAGAGCCGTGAAAGCGCGGAGAATCCGCCGCTTCGTCCACTTCTCGACGTTTCAGGGCCAAGTCACTAACCCGCCGGGCTCTTTGCGGGCGCATGGTCGGTCGCAGAGCGTATCGCGCGAGCCCGCCATGCATTTCGAGATCCGCCAGGACGGCAGAAGGTGGTCCTGGATCCTGCTGAACGACACCGGCGAGACGATCGCCGTGGCCGAGCAGACCTTCCCGTCGGCCGCGCAGGCTTCGGCGGCCGCCCTCGCCTTCTCCCACCTGGTCGCCCGGGCCGGAAAGTCGCTGACGGTGACGCCTTCGGGATCTCTGCTGTGAGCCGGGCTACAGGCCGGTGAGCGGGAACACGGCAAGGGCGATGAGGAAGGCGGCGCCCGCTACCAGCGTCGTCCAGATGGCTTTCTCGCGCAACCGCGGCGCCGCCGGCGCACCCGGGTCCTGTCCGGGTACCACGTGGCTGGGCCGCGTTTCCGGCTGGTTGCGCAAGGGGAGGACCGCGAAGAGCAACGTCCACCAGACGACGAAGTACAGGGCGATCGCACCGCCCACCGTGAGCTTGAACAGGCCGACCCCTACCGCCACGAAGGCGGCGACCAGCATCGTGATGACGGCCAGCGTCACCGGCGTCGAGCGGGCCAGCGCGTTCATCATCCCCTCACACCTGTTCCAACTCGACCAGGGTGCCCAGGAAGTCCTTCGGGTGCAGGAACAGGACAGGCTTGCCATGAGCGCCGATCCGCGGCTCGCCCGTGCCGAGCACCCGCGCGCCCTGCGCCTTGAGCTTGTCGCGGGCCGCCAGGATGTCGTCGACCTCGTAGCAGACATGGTGGATGCCGCCGCCCGGGTTGCGCGCCACGAAGGCCTCGATCGGCGAGCCCTCGCCCAGCGGCGCCATCAGCTCGATCTTGCTGTTCGGCAACTCGACGAACACGACCGTGACACCGTGCTCGGGCTGCGGCAGCGGCGGCGTGATCGTGGCGCCGAGCGTGTCGCGATAGACCGCGCAGGCGGCGTCGAGATCCTGCACGGCGATGGCCACGTGGTTGAGACGACCGATCATGGTGGTTCCTCCCCTTGCGCGCACCGATCGGCAGGCTGCGCCGTCCCCGTTCCCCGCGCGCATCCGGAGGTGCCGGCGCGCAGCGGAGGCCTCGCGAGAGCCGTCCGGGGATTGCGCTGCCGGCCCAAGAGCGCCTTCGAGGCCCGCTCGCGCGGGCCTCTCAGGAGGGGGAGACGGGTGCTGGACCTGCCGTGATACGTCGTCTGGCTTCGTACCTTAAACTTCCACGACCTGCACGTGGCAGGCGGGCTTCTTGCCCCAGACCTCGTTGACAGCGGTGCGCACGGCCCGGTCGACCGTCTTCTCGACGCTCTCCGAGTCCTTGAGCTTGCCCCGCGACATACCCGACAGGGTCCGGGAGACCGCGTCGACCACGGTCTCGATCAGCGGATCGCCTGACCGGCCGCGGTTCGGCAGGCCGATGATGTCCACCGCCGGCTCGCCCAGCACGGCGCCGTCCTCGTCGATCGCGATGGCCACCGAGACGAGACCGGCCTGCATGAGCTTGCGCCGCTCCGGAATCGCCCGGTCCTTCTCGTCGATCAGGACGTCGCCGTCCTTGAACAGGCGGCCGGCCTTCACGTTGTCGATCACCGCCGGCGTACCGGGGCTGAGGCGGATGAGGCTGCCGTTGCGGGCCTTTACGACGTTCTGGACACCCTGCGCCCTGGCGAAGCGGGCATGCTCGTCGAGATGCAGCGCCTCGCCGTGGACCGGGATCGCCGTGCCGGGGCGGGTCCACCGGTACATCTCGACCATCTCGTCCCGGCGCGGGTGGCCGGAGACGTGGACGAGTTCGGTGCGGTCGGTGATCACTTCGACGCCCTGCTCGATCAGATCGTTGATGATCGACCCGACATCGCGCTCGTTGCCGGGGATGGCGCGCGAGGAGAAGATCACCTGGTCGCCCGGGGCGAGGCTGATATCGGGGTGGTCGCGGCGGGAGACCCGGGCGAGCGCCGCCCGCGGCTCGCCCTGCGAGCCGGTGAGCAGGGCCACGACCCGCTCGCGCGGCAGCGACTTCCACGAATCCGCGCGGCGGAACTCGGGTAGCCCGTCAAGGTAGCCGCATTCGCGGGCGACATCGATCACCCGATCCATGGCGCGGCCGACCGCGATGACCTCGCGCCCGCAGGCGGCCGCGGCCTCGGCGACCGCGCGGATGCGGGCGACGTTCGACGCGAAGGTAGTCACCGCGACCCGGTGCGGTGCGTCCGCGATCAGCGTCTTGAGGGTCTCGGCCACGGTCTTTTCGCTAGGCGAGAAGCCCTCGCGCACCACGTTGGTCGAGTCGCAGACGATGGCGAGGATCCCCTCGTCACCCAAGGCCGTAAACGCCTCCGGCGAAGTGACCGAGCCGGCGACCGGCGTCGGGTCGATCTTCCAGTCTCCGGTGTGGAGCACGAGGCCCGCCGCGGTGCGGATCGCGATGGCGTTCGACTCCGGAATGGAGTGCGAGACCGGTACGTATTCGAGTTCGAACGGTCCGACGGTCACCCGCCGGCCGGGCTTCACCTCGCGCAATTCGACCTTCGGGGCGCCCGGCTCGGAGAGGCGGCGCGTCTCCAACAGGTTCTTGGCGAAGCGAGTCGCGTAGACCGGCACCTTGAGCCGCGGCCACAGCTCGGAGATCGCCCCGATATGGTCCTCGTGCGCGTGGGTGATGAAGATTCCCAACAGGTCCTTGCGTCGCTCCTCGATGAAGGAGAGGTCCGGAAACATCAGATCGACGCCCGGCATCTTCTCTTCGCTTGCGAAGCCCATCCCGCAATCGACCATGATCCACTTGCGGCCCTTCTCCGGCCCGAAGCCGTAGAGTGCCGCATTCATCCCGATCTCGCCCACGCCGCCGAGCGGCAGGAAGACCAGCTCCTCCTGTCCCTTAACCATCTGTCGTCGTCCAACTTCAGGCCGCCGTCGCGGCCGATCCGAAATGCACCTCGCCCGCCGTCACGGTATGCCGGTTCCCATCGGGGGCGAGGATCACGAGCCGCCCCCCCTCGTCGATCGTCTCGAACACGCCTTTGAGGCTATGTCCGCCGCTGTGCACCGCGATCTCCGATCCGAGACCGGCGGCCCGCGCGAGCCAGTCGGCGCGCAGGGCAGCGAAATTCCGTCCCCGGTCCCAGGCGCGCGCACGCGCGGCCATTCGGTCCGAGAGATGTTCCAGTAGCGCCTCGGCGCCGGCCGCGTAACCCGTCGCGGCCAAGCTCGTCGCGCCAAGTCCCTCCGGAGCCGCCGCGACGTTCACGCCGAAGCCCACCACGACGGCCCGGCGGCCGCCCGGCAGCGTCTCGGCCTCAAGGAGCAGGCCGGCGAGCTTGGCCCCGTCGCGCAGCACGTCGTTCGGCCATTTGAGCTTCAGAGATCGGGCGGCGAGGCCGGAAACGGTATCCGGCAGGGTGCCGCAGGCCGCCTCCAGCGCCTCGATCAGCGCCAGGCCCGCCACGAAGCCCAACTCGGCGAGGTGTTCGGGTGGGACGCCGGCCACCGGCCAGAGTACGCTCGCCGCGAGGTTGCCCGGCAGCGAGGTCCAGCTGTTGCCGCGCCGGCCACGGCCCGCTTCCTGGCGGTGGGTGACCACCCAAAGGGGACCGGTCTCGCCCGCGTGCGCCCGCGCCATGGCCTCCGTGTTGGTGGAGCCGAGGGTGTCGTGGACGTGCAGGCGATGACCCTGGGCGCGCGCGCCCGGTCCGAGTCGGTAGCTCAAGGTCGTCCTAGAACAGCGACCGCGCGGCCCGACCGGCGGCGCCGACCAGCGGCCCGGGCAGCAGAAAGAACAGCACCACGACCACGCTCGACAGGGCCAGGACCACGCGCAGACCCGGAGCCATCGCCTCGTAGGGCTCCTTCGGCTCGTCGAAGTACATGATCTTGACCAGCCGCAGGTAGTAGTAGGCGCCGACCACGCTGGTCACCACGCCGATCACCGCCAGCGTCACGAGGCCCGCCTTGATGGCCGCGGCGAAGACGTAGAACTTCGCGAAGAACCCGGCGAGCGGCGGGATGCCGGCCAGCGAGAACATCATCGCGGCGAGGCAGAAGGCCAGCCAGGGATGTGTGCGCGACAGGCCCGAAAGGTCCTCGATCGACTCGAACATCACGTCCCGGCGCCGGAGCGACAGGATGATCGCGAAGGTGCCGAGCGTCATGGCGAGGTAGATGATCATGTAGGTGACGAGCCCGCTGATCCCCTCCTCCGAGCCGCAGGCCAGGCCGATCAGCGCGTAGCCGATATTGGCGATCGACGAGTAGGCCATGAGGCGCTTGATCGAGCTCTGGCCGATGGCCGCGAACGAGCCCAGCGCCATCGACACGACCGCGACGAAGATGAAGATCTGCTGCCAGATCGCCGTCACGTCCGGCATCGCGCCGATGAACACCCGCACGGTCATCGCCACGGCGGCCATCTTGGGCGCGGTGGCGAAGAAGGCCGTCACCGGGGTCGGCGAGCCCTCGTAAACGTCGGGCGTCCACATGTGGAACGGCACGGCCGACATCTTGAAGCACACGCCCGCGGCCAGGAACACGATGCCGAGCACGATGCCGAGGCCCGCATTCTCGTTCAGCGCCGAGACGATCCCGGGGAATGAGACCGTGCCGGTGAAGCCGTAGACGAGCGAGGCGCCGTAGAGCAGCATGCCCGACGAGAGAGCGCCGAGGACGAAGTATTTCAGGCCAGCCTCGGTGGACTTCACGTCGTCCCGGTGGAACGCCGCGATCACGTAGGCGGCGAGCGACTGCAGCTCCAGCCCGAGATAGAGCGCGATCAGGTCGTTGGCCGAGACCATCACCATCATGCCGATGGTGCAGAGCAGGATCAGCACCGGGAACTCGAACCGGTCGATCCGCTCGCGCTTGAAGAAGTCGTGCGCCAGCAGGATCGTCGCCGAGGAGCCGAGCAGCACCAGCGACTTCATCACCTTCGAGAAGGAATCCGACACGAACGCGCCGGACAGGGTCGTGACCCGTCCGTGGACCGGCTGGGAGATCACCACCGAGAGGGCGACGAGGAGCAGGATCAGCGCGCCGATGCTCACGGTCTCGGTGGAGCGGTCACCGCGCCACGCACCGTAGAGGATCAGGACCATGACGCCGATCCCGAGGATCAGCTCGGGCAGGAGCGGTGCCAGCGAGGGCAGGACGGAGTGGACGGTGGGCATGTCTTCCGTCTCAGCGCGCGACCGGCAGCGCGGCGGCCGCGGTCTGGGTGTTGGACAGGGCGGCCTTCATGCTGGTCATCAGCGCGTCGGTCGAGGGCGCGAACACGTCGAGCACGGGGGACGGGTGCACGCCGTAATAGATCGTCAGGGCCACCAGCGGCGCCAGGATGATCTTCTCCCGGAGATCGAGGTCGAGGATGCCCTGGAGGTTCGGTTTCTCCAGCTTGCCGTAAATCACCCGCGCGTAGAGCCACAGGGCGTAGGCCGCCGACAGGATGATACCGAAGGTCGAGAAGAAGGCGACGTTCGGGTTCGCCTTGAAGGCGCCGAGCATCGCCAGGAATTCGCCGACGAAGCCGGACGTGCCCGGCAGGCCGACATTGGCCATGGTGAAGATCAGCATCGCAACTGCGTAGAGCGGCATCCGCTTCACGAGGCCGCCATAGGCGGCGATCTCGCGGGTGTGCATCCGGTCGTAGACCACGCCGACGCAGAGGAAGAGCGCCCCCGACACGATGCCGTGGGAAATCATCAGGAACAGCGCGCCCTGGATGCCCTGCTCATTCAGGGTGAACAGGCCCAGCGTCACGAAGCCCATATGGGCGACCGACGAGTAGGCGATCAGCTTCTTGATGTCGGTCTGCATCATCGCGGTGAGCGATGTGAAGATGATGGCGATCACCGAGAGGGCGAAGACGAGGGGCGCGAATTCCTGGCTCGCAACCGGCAGCATCGGCAGCGAGATCCGGATGAAGCCGTAGCCGCCCATCTTCAGGAGGATGCCTGCCAGGATCACCGACCCGGCAGTCGGCGCCTCCACGTGGGCGTCGGGCAGCCAGGTATGGACCGGCCACATCGGCATCTTCACCGCGAAAGAGGCGAAGAAGGCGAGCCACAGCCACGTCTGCATCTGCGCCGGGAAGCGGGTCTGCAGAAGGGTCGGGATGTCGGTGGTGCCGGCCTGCCAGTACATCGCCATCACGGCGAGCAGCATCAGCACCGAGCCGAGCAGGGTATAGAGGAAGAACTTGAAGCTCGCGTAGATCCGGCGCTGGCCGCCCCAGATGCCGATGATCAGGAACATCGGGATCAGGCCGGCCTCGAAGAACAGGTAGAACAGCAGCAGGTCGAGGGAGGCGAACACGCCGATCATCGTCGTCTCGAGGACGAGGAAGGCGACGAAGTACTCCTTCACCCGGAAGTGGATCGAGTGCCACGAGGCGCCGATGCAGAACGGCATCAGGAATGTGGTCAGCAGGATCAGCGGCATCGAGAAGCCGTCGACGCCGAGCTTGAACCGGATCGTCTCGGTGAGCCACGCGTGGCTCTCGACCAGCTGGAAGCTCGACGAGGCGGCGTCGTAGCGGCTCCAGGCCACCAGGGAGAGGAGGAAGGTTACGATCGTGGTGGCAAGCGCGGCCCAGCGGCTGTTGCGCGCGACCGATTCCTCATCGCCGTTCAGCGTCAGGATGAAGGCCGCGCCGCAGAGCGGCACGATCAGCAGGCCGGAGAGGATGCCGAGGCCGAGCATGTCAGTGAGCACCCTTGGGCAGACCGGACATCAGGTACCAGCTGATCAGGCCGGCGACGCCGATGAGCATGACGAAGGCGTAGTGGTAGACGTAGCCGGTCTGGAGGCGGACGACACCGCGGGTCACGTCCACGACGCGGGCCGCGATCCCGTTCGGCCCGAGGCCGTCGATGATCCGGCCGTCGCCCTGCTTCCAGAGGAACAGGCCGAAATCCTTGGCCGGGCGGACGAAGATCCGGTCGTAGATCTCGTCGAAGTACCACTTATTGAGCAGGAACCTGTACAGCGACGGCTGCTGCGCGGCGAGTTCGCCCGGCAGCTCCGGCCGGCGGATATACATCCAGTAGGCGAGGACGAAGCCGAGGATCAGCATGATCAGCGGCGAGTAGGAAACCAGCGCCGGAACCTCGTGGATCTCGTGCATGATGTGGTTGTTCGGCCCGTGCGCCAGGGCGTGGCCCCAGAAGGCGTCCATCCCCTCGCCGATGAACCGGTCGTGGAAGATGATCCCGGCGAACAACGCGCCGAAGGCGAGCACTGCCAGCGGGAGCGTCATCACCAGCGGGCTCTCGTGGGGCGTGTGGTCGCTGTGATGCCCGTGGCCGTGGTGGTCGTCCGCCACGAGGTCGCTCTTGTGGGCCGGCTCGATGTCGTGGCCCTTGTCGTCGTGCGCGACGCCCTCGGTGTGGCCCGGCGCGCCGTCGGCCTCGTGCGCCATGGCCGAATGCGCGACCGCCGGGGCGGCAGGGTGATCGTGCGCCACGTGGTCGTGTGACCCATGGGCCCCCCAGCGGGCGGGACCCTCGAAGGTCATGAAGAAGAGGCGCCAGGAGTAGAACGAGGTGAAGAACGCCGCCACCACGACGCACAGGAAGGCGAGCGTGTGGCCCGGCCGCGTCGAGGCGTAGGCCGCCTCGATGATCGCGTCCTTCGAGTAGTAGCCGGCCGTGTAGGGGAAGCCGATCAGCGCCAGGGAGCCGATCGCCATCATGGCGCTGGTATAGGGGATGTAGCGGCGCAGGCCGCCCATGTTCCGCATGTCCTGCTCGTGGTGCATCGCGTGGATGACCGAGCCGGCGCCGAGGAACAGCAGCGCCTTGAAGAAGGCGTGGGTGAACAGGTGGAACACCCCGGCCGAATAGGCGCCGACGCCGAGCGCCACGAACATGTAGCCGAGCTGCGAGCAGGTCGAGTACGCGATCACGCGTTTGATGTCGTTCTGTACGAGGCCGATCGTGGCCGCGAAGAACGCCGTGATGCCGCCGATCACCGTCACGACGACGAGCGCGTTCGGCGCCTCCTCGAACAGCGGCGACAAGCGCGCGACCATGAACACGCCGGCGGTCACCATGGTGGCGGCGTGGATCAGCGCCGAGACCGGGGTCGGGCCCTCCATGGCGTCCGGCAACCACGTGTGCAGCAGGAACTGCGCCGACTTGCCCATGGCGCCCATGAACAGCAGCAGGCAGGCCAACGTCAGGGCGTTCCAGTCATAGCCGAGGAAGTGGAACGAGAGCGTCTTGATCGCGTCGACCTTGCCGAAGATCGCGTCGAACGCCACCGAGCCGGTCAGCACGAAAACCAGGAAGATGCCGAGCGAGAAGCCGAAATCGCCGACGCGGTTGACGATGAAGGCCTTCATGGCGGCGGCGTTGGCCGAGGGCTTCTCGTACCAGAAGCCGATCAGCAGATAGGAGGCGAGGCCCACGCCCTCCCAGCCGAAGAACATCTGCACGAGGTTGTCGGCCGTCACCAGCATCAGCATGGCGAAGGTGAACAGCGACAGGTAGGCGAAGAACCGCGGCCGGTGCGGATCCTCCTCCATGTAGCCCACGGAGTAGAGGTGCACGAGGGTCGAGACCGTGGTCACGACGACGAGCATCACCCGGGTCAGGGTGTCGACCTTGAAGGCCCAGTCGACCTGCAGGTCTCCGGCCGAGAACCAGGAGGCGACCTGCACCCGCTCGGCGTGGCCGCCGTCGAGGAACACGCCCCAGGCGATCAGCGCCGTGAAGGCGAGGAAGGCCGTGGTGATGTACTCACAGGCCCGCGCCCCGATGTACCGGCCGAACAGGCCGGCAATCAGGAAGCCGATGAGCGGGAAGAAGACGATCGCGTGATACATCGCTCTCTTGCAGTCCGTCCTCCGGGCCGGCCGCGAAGCGGCGGCGTCCGGATGTCACTCGGGGCGCGCGAAGTTGAAGGCCCTAGCCCTTCATCATGCTCACGTCCTCCACCGCGATCGAGCCGCGGTTGCGGAAGAACACCACCAGGATGGCGAGGCCGATCGCCGATTCGGCCGCCGCGACCGTCAGCACGAACAGGGCGAAGACCTGTCCGGTGATGTCGTTCAGCTGCGTCGAGAAGGCGACGAGGTTGATGTTGACCGAGAGCAGGATCAGCTCGACCGACATCAGGATGACGATGATGTTCTTGCGGTTGATGAAGATGCCGAGCACGCCGAGCGTGAACAGAATCGCCGCGACGGTGAGGTAGTGGCTCAGGCCGATCATCGTTCGATTCCTCCGGCGGACATCAGACCTCGACACCCTGGCGCGACGGGACCTTGCGGGTCTCCACCGCCATGGCCTGGGTGCGGGCGTTCTGGACCGCGATGTTCTGGCGCTTGACGCCGGGCCGGTCGCGCAGCGTCAGCACGATCGCGCCGATCATGGCCACCAGCAGGATGAGGCCGGCGAGCTGGAAGAAGTACGCGTAGTCCGTGTAGATCACCCGCCCCAGAGCCTGGGCGTTGGTGAGGTTCTCGGCCGCCGCGACGTTGCCAAGCGGGGCCTGGACGAGGCCCGGATCGATGCTCCACGAGCCGACGACCAGCAGGATCTCGACCAGGAAGATCGCGCCGATGAGGGCGCCAATCGGGAGATACTGCTGGAAGCCCTGGCGCAGCTCGGCGAAGTCGACGTCGAGCATCATCACCACGAACAGGAACAGCACCGCGACCGCGCCCACATAGACGACCACCAGGATCATCGCGAGGAACTCGGCGCCCATCAGGACGAACAGGCCGGCGGCGTTCACGAAGGCGAGGATCAGGAACAGCACCGAGGCGACGGGATTGCGCGCGGCGATCACCATGAAGCCCGACGCGACCGTGATGCTCGCGAACAGATAGAAGAAGGCGGCTGCTGCGGTCATGCGCTGGTCGGGATCGGCCGCCGGAGCGGCCCCTTCTGCCGTGCGTGGAGACGGTCCGCAGCGGGCGGCCCGTCTATAGAACCCGGTCGGCGGGGGCACAACAGCGCCCCCGGCATGGCTCTAGAGCATCGCATCGGAAACCGGAACCGGTGCGATGCTCTAGAGGCTTGTTCGTGCATCATCTTCTCCCGAAAGCCGGCGACCGCCTTTCGGGATGATGCCTCAGCGGTACGGCGCGTCCATCGCGATGTTGCGGGCGATCTCGCGCTCCCAGCGGTCGCCGTTCAGCAGGAGCTTCTGCTTGTCGTAGAGGAGCTCCTCCCGGGTCTCGACCGAAAATTCGAAATTCGGCCCTTCCACGATGGCGTCCACCGGGCAGGCCTCCTGGCACATGCCGCAATAGATGCACTTCACCATGTCGATGTCGTAGCGCGTCGTGCGGCGGGTGCCGTCGTTGCGCCGGGGACCGGCCTCGATGGTGATGGCTTGCGCCGGGCAGATCGCCTCGCAGAGCTTGCAGGCGATGCAGCGCTCCTCGCCGTTGGGGTAACGGCGCAGCGCGTGCTCGCCCCGGAAGCGCGGGCCGCGATGGCCCATCTCGAAGGGGTAGTTGATCGTGGCCTTCGGCTTGAAGAAGTAGCGCATGCCGAGGATCATCCCCGAAACGAACTCCTTCAGGAGAAGGCTCTTCGCAATCTGATCGAGCTTCATGCCGCGATCTCCGGTTTCATGCGTCAGGCGCCCGGGGCCAGGCCGGTGAGCTTCAGGACGAAGGCCACGACCACCACCGAGATGAGCGAAATGGGCAGAAAGACCTTCCAGCCGAGGCGCATGAGCTGATCGTAGCGGTAGCGCGGCACGATCGACTTCACCATCGCGAACAGGAAGAACAGGAAGCTGGCCTTCAGGGTGAACCAGATCACGCCCGGCACCCAGGTGAAGGGCGCGAACGGGATCGGGGACAGCCAGCCGCCCATGAACAGGATGGTCCCGAGGGCGCACATGCTCATGATGGCGACGTACTCGCCGAGCATGAACAGCAGGTACGGCGTCGAGGAATACTCGACCATGTAGCCGGCCACGAGCTCCGATTCGGCCTCCGGCAGGTCGAAGGGCGGGCGGTTGGTCTCAGCCAGCGCCGAGACGAAGAACACGACGAACATCGGGAACAGCCACAGCCAGTACCAGCCGAAGATGCCGAGGCTGGTGTCCTGCGCCATCACGATGCGCGAGAGGTTGAGCGAGCCGGCGCAGAGCAGCACGCAGATGATCACGAAGCCCAGCGACACTTCGTAGGAGATCATCTGCGCAGCCGAGCGCAGGGCGCCGAGGAAGGCGTATTTCGAGTTCGACGCCCAGCCGCCCATGATGACGCCGTACACGCCGAGCGACGAGATCGCGAAGATGTAGGTGATGCCGACGTTGATGTCGGCGATCGCCCAGCCGTCGGCGAGCGGGATCACCGCCCAGCTCGACAGGGCGAGCATCGCGAAGACGAGCGGCGCCAGCAGGTAGATCGCCTTGTTGGCGCCCGCCGGGATCACCGGCTCCTTGATCACGAACTTGATCAGGTCGGCGAAGGACTGGAACAGGCCGAACGGCCCGACCACGTTCGGGCCGCGCCGGAGCTGCACGGCCGCCCAGATCTTCCGGTCGGCGAGAAGCGCGTAGGCGATGAACACGAGGAGCGCGGAGAGGAGCACGAAGCTCTTCAGCACGATCAGGAGCACGGTCCCGAGGATTTCGAGCGGCGTCATCGGTCTTGAGCTCCTACTCGGCCGCCGCCAGGGGCCGCGCCTCGGCGGCGCGCTCCCGGGCGAGGCGCGAGCACTCCGCGAGGATGCGCGAGGCGCGGGCGATGGGGTTGGTGAGGTAGAAGTCGGTCACGGACGACGCGAAGGCCGGTCCGGTCGCGGTGCCGCCGAGACCGGCGAGCCGGTCGACCGCCTCGGTCACGTTGCCGGGCTCCACGGCGCCGACCGCCGCGAAATGCGGGTGGGCGGCGTAGAGCGCCCGGCGCAGCGCCGTAAATGAGTCGAACGGCAGGCGGTGGCCCAGCACGTCCGACAGGGCGCGCAGGATCGCCCAGTCCTCGCGGGCGTCGCCCGGCGGGAAGGCGGCGCGGTTGCCCATCTGCACCCGGCCTTCCGTGTTCACCCAGGTCGCCGGCTTCTCGCTGTAGGCGGCGCCCGGCAGGATCACGTCGGCGCGGGAGGCGCCGCGGTCGCCGTGGCTGCCCTGGTAGACCACGAAGGCGCCCGGGGCGACATCGCGCTCGTCGGCGCCGAGGTTGAACAGCACGTCGAGCGCGCCCGGCTCCAGCATCTGCCCGAAGGTCAGGCCGCCCTCCCCCGGCACGAAGCCGAGATCCAGCGCCCCGACGCGGGCCGCCGCCGTATGCAGCACGCCGAAGCCGTTCCACTCGGCCGAGACCGCGCCGATCGACTTGGCGAGCGACGCCGCCGCGGCCAGGACGCCCGGCTCGGCGTTGGCGCTGACGATCACGAGCGGCGCCTTCGCCTCCTTCAGCACGTCGAGGAAGCTGTGCTCGCCGCGGGCGAGCGCCGCCAGCGAATCGGGGCCGGCGCCGATGTAGTGGCTCGGATAGGTCAGGTCGACCGGCTCACCGATCACGCCCACCGCCAGCGGCGCCATGCGCCAGCGCTTGCGGATGCGGACGTTCAGCAGCGAGGCCTCGGTGCGCGGGTTGGCACCGACGATCAGGATCGCGTCCGCGGCCTCGATCCCCGAGATGGTCGGGTTGAAGATGTAGGACGCGCGGCCCAGCGCCGGGTCGAGGCCGGCATCGGTCTGGCGGCAATCGCGGTTCGGGGAGCCGAGACGCGTCATCAGCTCGCGGAGCGCGTAGATCTCCTCGACGCCCGCGAGGTCGCCGACGACCGCGCCGACGCGCTTCGGATCCGCGCCCTTCACCTTGGCGGCGATGGCCTGGAACGCCTCACCCCAGGAGGCGGGTCGCAGCCGGCCGTTCTCGCGCAGGTAGGGCCGGTCGAGGCGCTGCATCCGCAGCCCGTCGATGTGGTAGCGGGTCTTGTCGGAGATCCACTCCTCGTTGATCTCCTCGCTGATCCGCGGCTCGATCTGCATGACCTCGCGGCCGCGGGTGTCGATGCGGATCGAGGAGCCGACCGCGTCCATCACGTCGACCGACTCGGTCTTGTTCAGCTCCCACGGTCGGACGTTGTAGCTCTGCGGCCGGTGCACGAGGGCGCCCACCGGGCAGAGGTCGGCGACGTTGCCCTGGAGCTCCGAGGCCATCGACTGCTCGAGGTAGCTGGTGATCTCCATGTCCTCGCCGCGCCCGATGGCGCCGAGGTCCGGCACGCCCGCCACCTCGGCGAGGAAGCGCACGCAGCGGGTGCAGTGGATGCACCGGTTCATCGCGGTCCGCACCAGCGGGCCGATATGCTTCTCCTCGACGGCGCGCTTGTTCTCCGTGTAG
Source organism: Methylobacterium sp. P1-11 (assembly GCF_008329595.1). Lineage (NCBI taxonomy): Bacteria > Pseudomonadati > Pseudomonadota > Alphaproteobacteria > Hyphomicrobiales > Methylobacteriaceae > Methylobacterium > Methylobacterium sp. P1-11. The sequence continues at coordinate 21,282 of NZ_NPKS01000003.1, read as the reverse complement.
CGGGTCGAATCGACCCCGTAGGCCATGGCCTGGTCCTGCAGGTCGCAATGACCGCCCTGGTCGCAGATCGGGCAGTCGAGGGGGTGGTTGATGAGGAGGAACTCCATCACCCCCTCGCGGGCCTTCTTGGTGCCCTGCGAGCGCGTCAGCACCTCCGGCGGCTCGCCGTTCGGGCCGGGGCGACAATCCTTCACCGCGTAGGCGCAGGACGCCACGGGCTTCGGCGCGCCCTTCAGCTCGACGAGGCACATGCGGCAATTGCCGGCGATCGACAGGCGCTCGTGGAAGCAGAAACGCGGGATCTCGGCCCCCGCGGCCTCGCAGGCCTGGAGCAGCGTGTAATCGGCGGGGACGTCGACCTCGGTGCCGTCGACGAGGATTTTTGTCATCGGATCGTCTCGTAAACTGGCCCAAACGCGCGAGGCCGGATCCCCCCCACACCCTCATCCCGAGGTGCGAGGCGCAGCCGAGCCTCGAAGGAGGTGTCCAGCCCGCCTCGCGATCTCTGGAGGCCTCCTTCGAGGCCCGCTGACGCGGGCACCTCAGGATGAGGCTGTGGGTTGGACACCGGCATCGTGCCCCTACTCGGCGGCCATCGGCACAGGCTCGCTGTGCGGGTTGGCGGTATAGCGGTCGATGCGCTTCTCGATCTCGGGGCGGAAGTGCCGGATCAGGCCCTGGATCGGCCACGCAGCGGCGTCGCCGAGCGCGCAGATCGTGTGACCCTCGATCTGCTTGGTGACCTCGAACAGCATGTCGATCTCGCGCTTCTGGGCGCGGCCCTCGGTCATGCGCTGCATCACCCGCCACATCCAGCCGGTGCCCTCGCGGCAGGGCGTGCACTGGCCGCAGGACTCGTGCTTGTAGAAGTACGAGATCCGGGTGATCGCCGCGACGATGTCGGTGGACTTGTCGAGCACGATCACCGCAGCCGTGCCGAGGCCGGAGCCCAGATTGCGCAGGGTGTCGAAGTCCATCTTGGCGTCGACGATCTGCTCGGCCGGCACCAGCGGCACCGACGACCCGCCCGGGATCGAGCACAGGAGGTTGTCCCAGCCGCCGCGCATGCCGCCGCAATGGCGGTCGATGAGCTCGCGGAAGGTGATGCCCATCTCCTCCTCGACGTTGCACGGCTTGTTGACGTGCCCCGACACGCAGAACAGCTTGGTGCCGGTGTTGTTCTTGCCGCCGAGCCCCGCGAACCACGCGCCGCCCCGGCGCAGGATCGTGCCGGCGACCGCGATCGACTCGACGTTGTTCACCGTCGTGGGGCAGCCGTAGAGGCCCATATTGGCCGGGAACGGCGGCTTGAGCCGCGGCATCCCCTTCTTGCCCTCAAGGCTCTCGATGAGGGCCGTCTCCTCGCCGCAGATGTAGGCGCCGGCGCCGTGGTGGACGTAGATGTCGAACGGGTAGTCGTGGACGTTCGACTGGCCGACGAGGCGAGCCGCGTAGGCCTCGTCGACGGCCTTCTGCAGCGCGTGCTTCTCGGCGACGTACTCGCCGCGGATGTAGACGTAGCAGGCATGCGCGTTCATCGCGAAGCAGGCCAGCATGCAGCCCTCGATCAGGAGATGCGGATCGTGCCGCATGATCTCCCGGTCCTTGCAGGTGCCCGGCTCCGACTCGTCGGCGTTGACCACGAGGTAGTGCGGGCGCCCGTCGGACTTCTTGGGCATGAACGACCACTTGAGGCCGGTCGGGAAGCCCGCACCGCCGCGGCCGCGCAGGCCCGACGCCTTCATCTCCTCGATGATCCAGTCGCGGCCCTGCTCCAGCAGGAACTTGGTCCCGTCCCAGGCGCCACGCTTCTTGGCGGCGTCCAGGCCCGGGGATTGCAGCCCGTAGAGGTTGGTGAAGATGCGATCCTGATCCGACAGCATGTCAGGTCCTCACTGAGCCGGCGCCGACAGGGCCTTGGCCTGCCCCACCCAATCCTCCCGGTCGATGCGGCCCGGGAACGCGAGGTAGGTGCCGACCCAGGTGATTTCGTCGCGGGTCCAGGCAGCGATCTGGTCGAAATGGTAGATGCCGAGTCCGTTCAGGCGCTGGCTGTTGCCCGGTCCGATGCCCTTGATGCGGGTGAGGTCGTCCGGCTGGCCGGCCCGGGCCGCGTCGAGTCGCGGCGGGCGCTTGCCGACCGCATCGGCCTTCTGCTCCGGCGTGGCATCCTTCGGCAGGGCCGCGAGGGCGCCGGCGACGCGGGCCTCCTCGGCCTCGGCCGCGACCTCGCGCTCGCTGGCGCCGGAGGCCTCCGGCTGCTGCGGGACGGCGTCGCGGGCGGGCGCCTCCTGGTGACCCTGCTCACCGGCGGCGGGCTCGCCCTCGGCAACGCGCTTGGCCGGTGAGTCGAGCACGTCCGCGTCGCCCTGGCGGGCGGCGCCGTGCTTGGCGGTGGAGCGGCTGCGCTCGGCCGCGTCGGCGCGATCCTCGGGCTTGACCGGCGTCTCACCGTTGGCGGCCCGCTGGGCCGGGGCGTCGCTCACGGAGCGCTCGACCGGACGGCCGGCATCGGGCCGGGCCGGCTTCGGGTTCTCGGCGGCCTGCTGGGTGCCGGAGGCGGCCTCGCCGGTCTTCGCGACGGGAGCGGTGCCCGGCTGCTCGGCCTTGCCGGCCTCCTCGAAGCGCTTGCGCCACGCGCCGACGCGGGAGCCGTCGTAGAGCGTCGGGTCCGTGAGCGTGTCCGCGCCGCCGAGGGGTTCGGACGAGACGCGGCCCGTCTGGGAGCCGATCTTCACGGGCCGGCCGGCCGCGAGGTCGTCCATCAGCGTGCCGAGCGATTCGGGCGTCAGGTCCTCGTAGTAGTCCTGGTTGATCTGCACCATCGGCGCGTTGCAGCAGGCGCCGAGGCACTCGACCTCCAGCCAGGAGAAGTTGCCGTCGGCCGAGACGTGGCCGGCCGGACCGAGCCGCGCGTGGAGCATCTCCTTGAGGCCCCGCGCGCCGCAGGAATCGCACGGCACCGTGCCGCAGACCTGGATCCAGAAGCACCCCACCGGCTCCAGGGCGAACATGGTGTAGAAGGTCGCCACCTCCAGCACGCGGATGTTCGGCATGCCGAGCTCGGCCGCCACGGCCTCGATGGCCGCCCGCGGCAGCCAGCCGCCGTTCTGCTCTTGCGCCCGCCACAGGAGCGAGATCACCGCGGAAGCCTGACGGCCTTCCGGGTACTTCGCGATCTGGGTCTTGGCCCACTCAGCGTTCTCGGGCGAGAACGCGAAGCTCTCGGGCTGCTCCGAGGCGGGGGCGAGTCTGCGGTTTGCCATCGCTTCTGTCTTACCGATCCACTTCGCCGAACACGATGTCGAGCGTGCCGAGCACGCAGGACACGTCGGCTAAGAGGTGCCCGCGGCACATCCAGTCCATCGCCTGCAGATGCGCGAAGCCCGGCGCTCGGATCTTGCAGCGATACGGTTTGTTGGTCCCGTCAGACACCAGATACACGCCGAACTCGCCCTTCGGTGCCTCGACAGCCGCGTAGACCTCGCCCTCGGGCACGTGGAAGCCCTCGGTGTAGAGCTTGAAGTGGTGGATGAGCGCCTCCATCGAGCGCTTCATCGCCCGGCGCGGCGGCGGCGCGAACTTGCCGTCGAGCGCCGCGATCGGCCCCTGGCCGGCGGGCTCGCGCAGCTTGGCGACGCACTGCTTCATGATGCGCACCGACTGGCGCATCTCCTCCATGCGGATCACCTGGCGATCGTAGGTGTCGCCGTTCTTCCCCACGGGAATGTCGAACTCCATCTCCTCGTAGCACTCGTAGGGCTGCGCCTTACGCAGATCCCACGGGATGCCCGAGCCGCGCACCATCACCCCCGAGAAGCCCCACTCCATCGCCTCGTCCACCGACACGATGCCGATGTCGACGTTGCGCTGCTTGAAGATGCGGTTGGCCATGACGAGGTCGTCGAGATCCTGGACGACCTGCAGGAACGGGTCGCAGAACGCGTCGATGTCGTCGATCAGCTTCGGCGGCAGGTCCTGGTGGACGCCGCCGGGCCGGAAGTAGTTGGCGTGGAGCCGGGCGCCGGAGGCCCGCTCGTAGAAGATCATCAGCTTCTCGCGCTCCTCGAAGCCCCAGAGCGGGGGTGTGAGGGCGCCGACGTCCATCGCCTGCGTGGTGACGTTGAGCAGGTGCGACAGCAGGCGGCCGATCTCGCAGAACAGCACGCGGATCAGCTGCGCGCGGCGTGGCACCTCGATCCCGGCGAGCTTTTCGATCGCCAGGCAGAAGGCGTGCTCCTGGTTCATCGGCGACACGTAGTCGAGCCGGTCGAAATAGGGCGTCGCCTGCAGGTAGGTCTTGTACTCGATCAGCTTCTCGGTGCCGCGGTGGAGGAGCCCGATATGCGGATCGACCCGCTCGACCACCTCGCCGTCGAGTTCCAGCACGAGCCGGAGCACGCCGTGCGCCGCCGGGTGCTGCGGGCCGAAATTGATCGCGAAGTTGCGGATGTTGTGTTCGGTCACGGACGGTCTCCGCGGCTCATGCCGACGTCTTCTCGTCGCCGGGCAGCACGTAATCGGTGCCTTCCCACGGCGACAAGAAGTCGAAGTTCCGGAATTCCTGTGTCAGCTGCACCGGCTCGTAGACCACCCGCGCCTGGTCCTGGTCGTAGCGGACCTCGACGAAGCCGGTGAGCGGGAAGTCCTTGCGCAGGGGGTGCCCCTCGAAGCCGTAATCGGTGAGCAGGCGGCGCAGGTCGGGATGGCCCGAGAACAGGATCCCGTAGAGGTCGTAGGTCTCGCGCTCGTACCAGTTGGCCGCCGGGAAGACCTCGATCACCGAGGGGACCGGCGTCACCTCGTCGGTCTGCACCTTCACCCGGATGCGCAGGTTATGGCGCAGGGAGAGCAGGTGGTAGACCACGTCGAAGCGCTTCTCGCGCTGCGGATAGTCCACACCGCAGATGTCGATGAAATTGCGGAACGCGCAGGCCGGATCGTCGCGCAGGTATGTCAGCGCGTAGACGATGTCGGAGGCCTGGACCACCAAAGTCAGCTCGCCGAACGCGATGGCGTGCGACACCACCGCCGGGCCGAGGGCGCCGATGACGCGCTCCGCCAGGGCGGCCACGGCGTCGTCGCCGTAGACCGGCTGGGTGTGGGGCAGGATCGAGATGCCGTTCGTCATGGCCGCTCCTCAGCGCTCGATCGTGCCGGTCCGGCGGATCTTCTTCTGCAGCAGCAGCACGCCGTAGAGCAGCGCCTCGGCGGTGGGCGGGCATCCGGGCACGTAGATGTCCACCGGCACGACCCGGTCGCAGCCGCGCACCACCGAGTAGGAATAGTGGTAGTAGCCGCCGCCGTTGGCACAGGAGCCCATCGAGATCACGTAGCGCGGCTCCGGCATCTGGTCGTAGACCTTGCGCAGCGCCGGGGCCATCTTGTTGGTCAGCGTGCCGGCGACGATCATCACGTCGGACTGGCGGGGCGAGCCGCGGGGCGCGAAGCCGAATCGCTCGCAATCGTAGCGCGGCATCGACATCTGCATCATCTCGACCGCGCAGCAGGCGAGACCGAAGGTCATCCACATCAGCGAGCCCGTGCGGGCCCAGTTGATCAGCTCGTCCGTGGTGGTGAGCAAAAAGCCCCGGTCGGCCAGCTCGTCGCTGATCGACAGGAAGGTCGGGTCGTCCGCGCCGATCGGGCGGCCGGTGTTGGGATCGATGATCCCCTTCGGCTGCGGCGCGATCGCGGGGGCGCGGGAGAGGGCGCGGTTCGTGTCGGTGATCAGGGCCATCGGCGACTCAAGAATTCTGTGCGGGCGGCGAGCGGCGGGACATCAATCCCATTCGAGGGCGCCCTTGCGCCACTCGTAGACGAAACCGACGGTCAGCACGCCCAGGAAGACGATCATCGACCAGAAGCCGAACCAGCCCAGATCCCCGAAGGTGATCGCCCAGGGGAAGAGGAACGCGACCTCGAGGTCGAAGATGATGAACAGGATGGCAACGAGGTAGAAGCGCACGTCGAACTTCATGCGGGCATCGTCGAACGCGTTGAAACCGCATTCGTACGCGGAGAGCTTCTCGGGATCGGGGCTCTTGAAGGCCACCAGGAACGGAACGACCAGCAGCGCCGTGGCGATGAACAGCGCCACGCCGATGAACACGATGAGCGGCAGGTAATCCGCCAACAATCCGGTCATGCCAGGGCCTCGCGAGACGAGTGAAACCGCGGTGCGACGCCGACCCGGATCCGCCCGTGGAATTGTTCTTATGCCAGGATGCGCGCGGCCGGAGGCTTAGTCGAGCCGCCGGCCCGTGACAATGGCTTGTCGCGTCGCACAAAGCGCGCTGTCAGCTGTCCTGTCAGTCCTGTCCGAGATGGGATTGTGCGGCACGAGCACAACACGACGGAAGCGCGCAGGTCTCGAGTCGGGGTGCCACGTCGTGCCCCTGGGTCGAGGTGGACGCGAATCCGCGCCGGATGCGCTTGACAGGCCCTGAAGCGCCCCATAAACCCCGCCCCGTCGCCGGGCGAAACGCCCCCTCCGAGGCGACCACGCCGTGCGGGCGTAGCTCAGTTGGTTAGAGTGCCGGCCTGTCACGCCGGAGGTCGCGGGTTCGAGCCCCGTCGCCCGCGCCACGTTCCCCGATTTTTCCATCGAAATCCATCACGACCGGCTCTGTGCCGGTGAGAGCCCGCGCGTTCCGGGCGGCACGATCCCGCGTCGGAGCGAGATGTGCGGCCGGCGGTCAGGCTGTCTTCGGCGCTTCCGGTTCAGGCTTCATCGCAGGGACAGCGCCCGGCCGCGTGCCGCGGAGACTCAGCGCGATCCCCGCCAGGATCAGACAGCCACCGGCCAGGATGTCGGCGCTCAGAGGCTCGCCCAGGACGAGATGCGTGCTCAGGATGCCGGCCACCGGCACCAGCAGGGCGAAGGGTGTCACGGCGGCCGCAGGGTAGCGGGTCAGGAGCCCGTTCCAGAGGCCGAAGGCGAGGAGCGTCGTCGGGTAGGCCTGGAAGGCGACCGAGCCGATCGCCCCCCAGCTTGGATGCGCCAACGCCGCCAGGGCACTCGGACCCTCGATGATCAGCGACAGGATCAGGAGCGGCGGCGTGGTGGCGAGGCTGCCCCAGACCATCAGAGCCAGCCTGTCGACCCGGCCGATCCGCTTCACGATGACGTTCGCACAGGCCCAGGCCAGTGCCGCCCCGACCACCAGCAGCAGCGGGCCCAGAGGCGCGCCTCCACTTCGTCCGAGCGCGACCGCGGCGACGCCGAGCAGCGCAATCCCGCCCCCCAGCACCTGAAGGCCGCGCGGGCGCTCCTTCTGCACGGCCCAGGCAAGCGCCACGGTGAAGGGCACCTGGACCTGGATCAGCAGCGACGACAGCCCGGCCGGCATCCCGAAGCGGATGGCCGTCATGAGCAGCCCGAACTGGCCGACCCCGAGGGCGAGGCCGAACCCCGCCACCAGGGCGGCGGGGGCCCGGGGCGGTCGGATCACCAGCGCCGCCGGCAGGGCCGCGAAGCCGAAGCGCAGGGCACACAGCATCAGCGGCGGCACCGTCTCCAGGCCGACCTTGATGGCCACGAAGGCCAGCCCGAGGATCGTGACCACCAGGATTGCGGCGAGCCCGTCGCGCAGCGTCATGGCCGCATCCTACGCCGCACGCCGTCGCGTCACCACCGCGTCACCAAGGTCGCACGGCCGCCCGGGCGTGGCGTCGCTCGTCGCGCCGGCCCACCAGCAGGTGGATCGCGTCGCCCGTTCCCGGCACGCAGGCATCCGCCACGTCCTGGGGCGTCAGCCCGATATCCTTCAATTCGCGGTCGGACAGGGTCGACAGGCGCTGGAGCACGCGCCGGTTCATCGCCGCCCGCGACAGGCCCGCGCGCACTTCCGCAGCGACGGCCAGCACGGGCCCGGCCGTCCGGGCGAGCCATCCGCTCCGCGGTCTGATCCGGGATTCGATCCGGGCTTCGAGGGCGGCGGTTTCGGTCAGGCACTGGGTCATGGGTCCCCTCCTCCATCGTTCCGGGGCGTCGCGATCCTGGCGGCCCGGGGCTGGCGGCGACAGGAACACTTCGGTACGGTTCGGAAGAATTGTCCGCACGGAAGAGCAGTACGGATGGCGGTCGCAGTCAGAAGTCCGGGGACGCGCGTCGAGGCCGTGGTCGGCGAGATCCGGGAACGGATCGCGGCGAGGCGGCTGGTTCCGGGCGTGCGGATCCCGTCGGTGCGCGCCTTCGCGGAGACGATGGGCGTCTCGAAATCCACCGTCGTCGAGGCCTACGAGCGCCTCGCCGCCGAGGGCGCGGTGGTGCCGCGGCCGGGCTCGGGCTTCTACGTCGCCGGTAAGACCCGGCCCCTCTCGCTCCAGGCGATGGGGCCGCGGCTCGACCGGATCGTCGACCCGCTCTGGATCACCCGGCAGGCGCAGCAGGCCGGCTCCGACCAGCTGAAGCCCGGCGCCGGCTGGCTGCCCGATTCCTGGATGCCCCACGAGGCCATCCGCCGGGGCCTGCGCCGGGTGGCCCGCGCCGACCTCGCCGAGATGACCAATTACGACCGGCCGCTCGGCTACGAGCCCCTGCGCCACCAGATCGCCCGCAAGGTCGGCGAGAAGGGCGTCGGCGCCGAGCCCGACCAGATCGTGCTGGTCGAATCGGCCACGCAGGCGCTGGACCTCGTCTGCCGCTTCCTGCTCCAGCCGGGCGACACCGTGCTGGTGGACGATCCCTGCTACTTCAACTTCCTCGCGCTGCTGCGGGCGCAGCGCGTCGCGGTGGTCGGCGTGCCAATCACGCCGGAGGGGCCGGACCTGCGGGCGCTCGCGACCCTGCTGGAGCAACACCGGCCGCGCTTCTACCTGACCAACGCGGCCCTCCAGAACCCGACCGGGGCGAGCCTCGCGCCGACCGTGGCGCATCGCCTGCTGAAGCTGTGCGAGGCGCACGACACGCTCATCGTCGAGGACGAGATCTTCGGCGACCTCGAGCCCGAGGCGGCCCCGCGGCTCGCCGGCTTCGACGGGCTGGAGCGAGTGATCCAGATCGGCAGCTTCTCCAAGACCCTGTCGGCGGCCGCGCGCTGCGGCTGGATCGCGCTCCGGGCCGACTGGGTCGAGCCCCTGGTCGATCTCAAGCTCGCCCTCAGCCTCGGCAACGGCCACATCACGGCCGCGCTGGTGCACGCCCTGATCACCGAGGGCGCGTACCGGCGGCACCTCGCCGAGACCCGCCGCCGGCTCGCCGGCGCGATGGTGCAGGCCTCCGCGGAGTTGCGCGCCTGCGGCCTGGAGACCTGGGCGCAGCCGCGGGGTGGCTTCTTCCTGTGGATGCGGCTGCCGGACGGGCGCGACGGGGCCGATGTGGCCCGCCGGGCGCTGGCCCGCGGCATGGTGCTGGCGCCGGGCACCTCGTTCAGCCTGTCGGATACGTGGAACGGCTACATGCGCTTCAACGTCGCCCACTGCGCCGATCCGCGGATCCGGCCGATCCTGCGGGAGGCGCTGGGCTGACGGATCCCGGTCAGGCCGGGAGAACCAAGTCCACCCGCAGGCCGCCGAGATCCGACCGCCCGAGGCTCAGGCCGCCGCCGTACAGCTCGGCGAGTTCCAGGGTGATCGGCAGCCCGAAGCCGTGGCCCGGCACCCCCTCGTCGAGGCGGCGGCCCCGGGCCATGACGGCCGAGGCCGCCGCTGGGTCGAGCCCGGGCCCGTCATCCTCCACCGAGACGGACACGTCGCCGTCGCGCGCCGTTGCGGTGACCCGCACTCGGCTCCGGCACCAGCGGCAGGCATTGTCCACGAGGTTGCCGAGCATCTCGTCGAGATCCTGGCCCTGGCAGGAGACCGACAGGGCCTTCGGGACCTCGAGGTCGATCACCGCGCCCTTCTCGGCGTGGATCCGGGTCAGCGCGGCGCGCAGGTCCGCCAGCTGCGGCGCCAGGGGCGTGCGCCCCCGGGCCGAGTCCGCCAGGGCCGCAGCCCGGGCGCGCCGGAGGTGGTGCCGCACCCGCCGGTCCATGTCGTCCACCTGCCGGCGCAGCGCGCCGTCCGGGTCGCGGGCGGGCTCGGCGAGCGCCATTGACAGGGTGGCGAGCGGCGTCTTGAGGGCGTGGGCGAGGTTGGCGACGTGGCCGCGGGCGCGTTCCAGATTCTGCGCGTTCTGGTCGAGGAGCGCGTTGAGTTCCGCTACCACCGGCGCGATCTCGGCGGGCTGGTCCGCCGGCACGCGCTCGCGCCGCCCCGCCCGGACCGACGCGAGGTCCGCGCGCAGGCGCGTCAGCGGCGCCAGGCCCAGGCGCACTTGGAAGGCCAGCCCGGCGAGCAGGCACAGGCCGAGGATGCCGAGCGCCAGGGCGAGGCTGGTCAGCGCCTCGCGCAGCGGCCCGCGCAGCTCCCCCTCGGGCGCGGCCACCACGATCGTCGCCGGCTCGGGCCCGGGAACGACCAGCACGCGGGCGACGAGGGGCTCGCCGCGCGGCCCCGTGCCCGAGGCCGGGTGGGGTCGGCCGGGCTCGTCGTCCGGTCCCGGATCGGACAGGCGAATGTCCCCGCCGCGCAGGGAGCCGGAGCGGATCGTCTCGGCGCCGTGGCGCACCTCCCAGGCCCAGCCGGGGCCGGGCCGGTCGAAGGGCGGGGCGTTGAGACCCTGCGGGAGGATGCCGGCCTCGAGCCCGGCCCGCAGCGCGACGACCTGCGCGTCGAGCCGGCCGTCGAGCTGCCCGCGCACGAAACGGTGCAGGATCACCCCGATGGCGAGGCCCGCCACCACCAGGGCCGCCAGCACCATCACCAGGGCCGCCGCGAGCAGCCGGGCGCGGAGCGAGCGCAGCGGCGCCGTCGCCGCCATCAGGCGGGCTCCGCGTGCAGGCGGTAGCCGTGGCCGCGCACGCTCTCGATCCGCGCCGGAGCGATCTTCCGGCGCAGGCGCGTGATGATCACCTCGACGGAGTTCGAATCGACGTCGGCGTCGCCCTCGTAGACCCGCTCGATCAGGTGCGGGCGCGGCACCACGGTCTCGCGGTTCAGCATCAGGCAGGACAGGACCCGCCATTCCAGGCCGGTGAGCTTCAGCGGCAGGCCCTCGTGCTCGAAGGCGCCGAGCCCCGGATCGAAGCTCAAGGGGCCGCAGGTGATCCGGCTCGCTCCCCCGCCCTGGGACCGGCGCACGAGGGCGCGCAGGCGGATCACCAGCTCCTCCACGCGGACCGGCTTCACGAGATAGTCGTCCGCCCCCGCCTTGAAGGCCGCGACCTTGTCACTCCAGCCGTCCCGGGCGGTGAGCACCAGCACCGGCAGGGTCCGGCCCGCCGCGCGCCAGGCCCGCAGCACCGAGACCCCGTCGCCCTTCGGCAGGCCGAGATCGAGCACGACGGCGTCGTAGCCCTCGGTCTCGCCGAGATGCTGAGCGTCCTCGCCGGTGGCGGCATGGTCGAGCACGAAGTTCTCGGCGCGCAGGACCTTAGCGACCTCCGCCGCGAGGGCCGCGTCGTCCTCCACCAGCAGGATCTTCACCGGTCTCACCTCCCCGTCCGGGCCCGCGACGGCCGGTTTCACCCGCTGCGGCGGCCGCGAACCCTGCCGCCGCCGGGACTTAGGGCCGTGTCCTCACCTGGGCCGCCGGGACGGCCGCGCGGGCGCCGACCTGCCGGCCGGCATCAGCGCCCGCTGCCAAGCCTCTGAACCCGCACGGGTTCCACACGGAGCGCTCTAGGGCGGCGCGTTTAACCGGGCCTGAACCGCGCGGTTCAGGCCGGATTGCCGGCGGCTCCCTAGGAAGAGGCATCGGATCGAGCGGATCCGGACCCTTCAGAGGATTGAGATCATGAGCGACGACAAGACCATCGACGGGACCGCGCGGGAGGTCCGCGAGGCCGCCAGGCCGGCGGCGAAGGCGGTCCCGCGACGGACCTGGGTGGTCGGCGCGGTGGCGCTGCCGCTGGCCCTGGGCGCCGTCGGCCTGTCCCTGGCGCAGGGCACGCCGTTCCAGCCGACGCCGGTCGCGCCGGTGGCGATCGAGGCTCTGGCCCCCTCGGGCGCGACCGCCATCAAGGGCCAGGTCGCGGAGATCTTCGGCAACAAGTTCGTGGTGCAGGACGGGACCGGGCGGGCCCTCGTCGAGACAGGCCGCGAGGGCGAGAGCGGCGGCCTCGTCGCCAAGGGCGAGACCGTGACGGTGCAGGGCCGCTTCGAGACCGGTTTTCTGCACGCCCGGGTCCTGACCCAAGGGGACGGGCGCACGCTGCTGCTCGGGCCGGCCGGCGGCCCTCCGACCGGCAGCCTGGACTGGGCCAAGGACCGGCTCGGTCTCGGGCCGAAGCCCGACATGGCCACCCTGACCGCCTCGGTCCAGGCGGCGGGCTACGGCGACGTGCGGGTGATGGGCCGCGGGCCGCGCCACTTCGAGGTGGCCGCGAAGGACCGGGACGGCCGCGAGCACCAGCTCCATGTCGGCTTCGACGGTCAGGTGCGGGAGCGCCCGGCGCCGGGGCTGCCGCCCCTGTGAGCCCGGCCTGGGCGGGAGGGGGCGTGCAACCCTTCCGCGCCTGCCGCGTCCTCCTGTCTCTCGCCGGACAGGAGATGCGCGCCGTGGAGCCGATGAAGCCGATGGAACCCATGAAGCCGATGGAACCCATGGAGCCGATGAAGGGCGCGGAGCCCTGGTGGCCGAAGGATCTCGGCGAGCCCGCGACCAGCGGCGCGCAGAACGGGATGAAGTACGCGTTTTTTCCGGACAAGCGCCGCCTCCTCGTCGATCGCGACGGGCAGGTCTCGACCTACGACAGCGGTGACCACCGGATCGGCGGCGTCGCGCAGGCGGATGGGGCCGCCAAGACCCTGACCTTCAGCGGCCAGGACGGCGAGGTCGACCTGGGCTCCCTCAAGAAGCTCGGCTGAGCCCGGCGTGGACAGGCCGGGATGGCGCGCTTAAGCCCGGCCCGACCATGCGAGCAGCCCCGCCAGAACCCGCGATGCCATGCGCGCGCTGATCGACCTCGTCCGCGCCATGCGGGCGGCCGACCGGCGCCGCCTCGGCCTGATCGCCCTCGGCCTCGCGGCGGCGGCGCTGCTCGAAGTGGTGGGCGTCGCCTCGGTGATCCCGTTCCTTACGCTGGTCGGGGACCCGTCGGCGGCGACCCGGATCCCCTACCTGACCCAGGCCCGGGGCGCCCTCGGCCTGACCGACGAGCGCGGCTTCCTGCTGGTGACCGGCGGCGCGGCGCTCGCGGCGATCCTCGTCACCGCGCTGGTGAATGCCGGGCTGACCTACGCGCAGCTCCGGTTCACGCACTTGGCCGGCTACAGCCTCAGCCGGCGGCTGCTGTTCCGCTACCTCGACCGGGAGCGGTTGTTCTTCGCGAAGGCTAACAGCGCCGAGCTCGCCAAGAACGTGCTGTCCGAAACCGACCGGCTGGTGATCGGCGCGCTGACGCCCGCCACGGTGCTCGCCTCGCGGGCGAGCTCCGCACTCGCGGTGATCGCCTTCCTGCTGGCCTACGCGCCGCAACTCGCGCTGATCCTAGGGGGCGGATTCGGCGGCCTCTATGTCGGGATCTACCTCGTGATGCGCGCCCGGCTGGCCCGGCTGGGCGCCCGCACCGTGGCCGACAACGAGGCCCGCTTCCGAATCGTGCAGGAGACCTTCGGGGCGCTCACCGAGCTGAAGCTCTACGGGCGCGCGGAGGCGTTCGCGTCGCGGTTCGACGCCCCGGCGCGGGCCTACGCCCTCGCCACCGCGGCGAGCCAGCTCACCGGCCAGATGCCGCGCTTCGTCATCGAGGCGTTGGCCTTCGGCGGGGTGATCGTGGTGGTGCTGTTCGCGCTCGCCCAGGGGCTCGACGTCGCCGGCATCCTGCCGCTGCTCGGCCTGTTCGCCTTCGCGGGCTACCGTATGCTGCCGGCCTTCCAGAACATCTTCACCTCGGTGGCGCTCATGCGCTTCACCCTGCCGGCGGTGCGGGTGATCGTCGACGAGCTCGCCGACGAGCGCGAGCCCCGGCCCCGCACCGCGGAGCGGCTGCCCTTCGCGCGGGCGATCCGGCTCGAGGGCCTCGGCTTCGACTACGGCACCGGCCGTCCGGCCCTAGCCGGGATCGACCTGACGATCCCGGTCAACGCCACGGTCGGCCTCGCCGGGCGGACCGGCTCGGGCAAGTCGACACTGGCGGGACTGATCCTCGGCGTCCTGAGCCCGACCGCCGGGCGGATCACCGTGGACGGCCGGCCCCTCGATGCCGGTACCCTGCCCGCGTGGCAGAACCGGATCGGCTACGTCCCGCAGGAGGTGTTCCTTGTCGACGGCACGGTGGCGGAGAACATCGCGCTGGGCCTCGACACGCCGGACCTCGCCGCCGTCGAGCGGGCGGCGCGGCTCGCCGGCGCTCACGACTTCGTCGCGGCCCTGCCGTCCGGCTACGCGGAGCGGGTCGGCGAGCGCGGGGCGCGGCTGTCCGGCGGCCAGCGCCAGCGCGTCGGCATCGCCCGGGCGCTCTACCACGACCCGGACGTCATCGTATTCGACGAGGCGACCTCCGCCCTCGACGACGAGACGCAGGCGGCCGTGATGCGGGCGCTGCGCGCCCTCTCGGGCCGGCGGACGCTGATCCTGATCGCCCACCGCCTCTCGACCCTGGAGGGAGCCGACGCGGTCCACGTCCTGGAAGCCGGCCGGATCGTCGCCTCCGGGCCGCCCGAGGCGGTCCTCCCGGGGCTCGGCACGGCCGCGTGAGCAACCCCGCGCGGGGCCCTTGCGTCCGGCCCCGCCTCCTTTACCTCGGCTGTCCGAGGCAGACCGGGAGAGCACCGTGACCACGCGCATCGAGCTGACCGCACCGGACGGCACCACCGCGACGCTCGCGACCCACGGGGCCGAGCCGGTCTCCTGGCAGGTCGGCCGGACGGAGTATCTCTGGAGCGGCGACCCCGAACACTGGAACCGCCACGCGCCCTGGCTCTTCCCGGTGGTCGGCGCTTCGGCGGGCGGGCACGTTACGGTCGGGTCCGAGCGCTACCCGATGGTCCAGCACGGCTTCGCCCGGGACCTGCCCTTCGCGGTGGTCGACCGGAGCGCCGACGCGGTGACCCTGCGCCTGACCGACGGGCCCGAGACGCGGGCGCATTACCCGTTCGCGTTCCGGCTCGACGTCGCCGCGCGGGTCCGCCCGGCGGGTCTCGACCTCGACGTGACCGTCGCCAATCCCGGCGACGTCCCCCTGCCCTACGCCCTCGGCTTTCACCCGGCCTTCCCATGGCCCTTCGCGGGCGGCACCCGCGCGCGGGATGGCGGCTACGCGGTGGCCTTCGAGCAGGCGGAGCGGCCCTTCGCGCCCCAGGTCGGCCCGGGCGGCCTGCTGCTGCGCGACGAGCAGCCGATCCCCCTCGCCGGGGACACGCTGCCCCTCGATCCAGCACTCTTCACCGAGGCCTTCGTGTTCCGGAACGCCCGCAGCCGCTGGATGCGCTTCACCGGACCCGGCCGGGCGATCCGCATGGAGATGGCGGATTTCCCCCACCTGGCGGTCTGGACCAAGCCCACCGCGCCGTTCCTGTCGCTCGAGTGCTGGACCGGCTACGCCGACTGGTCGGACTTCGCGGGCGACCTCGCCGCGCGCGATTCGCAGCGCCTGCTCGCCCCCGGCGCCGCCGCGCGCCACGGCGTCCGCCTGACGCTGGAAACCTAGCCCTTGCGGATCTGGGTGGCGCGGCCCGAGCCGGGAGCGACGCGGACCGGGGCGGTCCTGGCCGAACGCGGCCACGCGCCGCTCGTGGCCCCCGTCCTGGCGGTGCGCCCGACCGCGGCGGCGCCGCCCGTGGGACCCTTCGCCGCGCTGCTCCTCACCAGCGCCAACGCGGTGCCGGCGATCCGGGACGTACCGGCCTTGCGCGGCCTCCCGGTCTTCGCCGTCGGCGCGCGGACGGCCGCCCTGGCCCGCGCGGCCGGTCTCGGTCCCGTGCGGGAAGGGCCCGGCGACGCCTCGGGCCTCGCCGCCCTGGTGACGGCGACGCTGCCGTCCGGCGATTCGCTCCTTCACGCGACCGGGGCCGAGCGCAAGCCGGAACCGGCGGCGACGCTGACGGCAGCCGGATTCCGGGTCACCGCCTTCGTGACCTACCGGGCCGAGCCGCTGGAGCGCTTGCCGCCGGCGGTCGGTCGCGAACTCGCCGGGAACCGCCTCGAGGCCGCCCTTCACTATTCCCGGCGCAGCGCCGCCGTCGCCCTTGCCCTCGCGGATGGTTCGGAGCACGGCGGAGCTTTCCGCCGGCTGAGGCATTACTGCCTATCGCCGGATGTCGCGGCACCCCTGGAAGCCGCCGGTGTTCCGGTCCATTTCGTCGCAGCACGCCCGCGCGAAGCGGACCTGCTCGACGCCCTGGCGCCGTGACCGGGCTAACCGTGCGGTGACAGGGAGGCCGGGCCGCCGTATCTCGCCCTCGCGCCCGGCGCCGCCGCGGTGCTAGGGGGGCGCGGCGACGCCGAAGAGTTGGAGGACTTGCCCGTGACGCCACCACCCAGCGACGCCGACAAGCCCGGCCCCGGCGGCCGGAAGCCGGACGCCGCGCCCGGCAAGCCCGGGCAGCCCAGCCCGTCCGGGGGCGCGTCCCGGCCGGCCGCGACGTCGGCCTCCACCGCCTCGACGTCCGCGACTTCGGCTTCCACGTCGGCCTCCACCTCCTCCACCGGCGGCGGCGGCGCGAAGGAGCCGCAGGGATCGGCGCCCGGAACTCCGCCCAAGCCGGCAACCGACCCGGTCGTGACCGCCAAGCCCGGCACGATCGATCCGAAGGCCGACGCCGGCAAGCCGGCTTCCGGGGCCGACAGCCTGAAGCCGTCGACCGGCCCGGCCGCGCAGACGGCGGGCGCCAAGATCGATCCCGTCAAGATCGATCCCCTGAAGGCGGGCGCGGCCGCGTCGTCGGCCTCCGACGCCCGGGTCGGAACGTCCGCGTCATCGTCCTCGACGGCCTCCACCACTGCGTCCGGCCCGTCCGGGGCCACGATCGATCCGAAGTCCGCGCAGCCCGGAACCGGCCCGCAGGGCGGTCCCCGTCCGGGCGGACCCGCTTCCGGTGCCGCGGGCACGGCGGCGGCCAGCGCGGTGACGGCCGGTCCGATCATCGACCTGAAGGCCAAGCGGATCCCAGATCCGCCGGCCGCCGGCAGGGAGCCGTCCAAGGATGCTCCCAAGGACGCCACCAGGGACACCTCCAGGGACGGCAAGGAGCCGCCGAAGGGCCCGATCCCTGCGGCGGCCGCCGTCGATCCCGCCAGAAGCGCCGCCGCGCCCAAGGCCCGGGCCGGGTTCGGCTCGCTCGCGGCCGCGGGGCTGCTCGGGGGCGTGATCGGCGCCGGCCTGCTGTTCGGCGCCGAGAAGGCCGGGATCGGCCCCGACCCGCGCTTGAACGCCCTGGACCAGAGGCTCTCCAGCCAGCTCGCATCCCTCGACAAGCGTCTCGACGGCCTGGCCCCGCGCGACGCGGTGACGGCGCTCGACAAACGCGTCGCCGCCGCTGAGGCGGGCGCCAAGCAGGCGCTGGACAAGTCCGGCGCGGCGCCCGCTTCCGCCGCCGACGGGCAAGCTGCCGGTCAGGCCTCGGGGCAGGCCCCGGCCGTGCCGCCGGATCTCGTCGCCCGGCTCGACAGCCTCGACCAGCGCGTCGCGGCGCTCCAGGAGGAGCCCGGACAGGAGCCCGGCCGCGACCAGCCGGCCGATTCGAAGCTCGGCGTGGTCCAGGACAACGGCAAGCAGATCGCCGACCTCGAGACCCGATTGAAGGCGCTGGAGGATGGCGGCGCCAACAAGGGCGCGGCCGAGGAGGCCGCCCGGAGGGTCGCGGCGCTGCAGAGCGAGGTGGAGCAGAAGACCAAGGCGAATGCCGAATCCGACGCGGCCCTGGGGCAGCGGCTCGACTCGCTGCAGCAGGCCGTCGACGCGCGGGTGAAGGCCGCCACCGAGGCGGTCCAGGCCGCGACCCAGGCGAGCCGCACCGCCGCCGAGGCCGGACAGGCCCAGGCCGCAGAGGCCGCGAAGGCGGTCGACCGGCGGCTGCAGGAGCAGGCCGACCAGATCGCCGCCCTGGACAAGAGCGTGGCGCAGCGCGCCGAGGCCAGCACCGTCCAGGCGGCGCTCCGGGTCGTCGTCGCCGACCGGGTGGCGGCCGCGCTGGAATCCGGGGCGAGCTATGCCGAGCCGCTGGCGACCCTGCGCAAGCTCGATCCGGGAACGGAGGCGCAGGCCAAGGCCCTCGCCCCCTTCGCCGACGGCGGCGCCCCCTCTGCGGCGGATCTCGCCGACACGTTCCGGCCGATCTCCGAGCGGATCGCGGCCAAGCGGCAGGCGCAGCGGGCCAAGAACGCGGCCGAGACCGGCGATTTCCGCACCAAGCTCCTCAGCATGGCCGACGGTCTCGTGCAGATCCGCAAGGCCGACGCGCCCGCCCCCGAGGCCTCGGGCGATCCGGAGAGCAAGGTCCAGGCGTCCCTCGACCGCGGCGACCTGACGGCAGCCTCGGCGGCCTTTGCGGCGCTCCCGGCCGAGGCCCAGGAGCAGGCTGGGGATTTCGGCGCCAAGCTCAAGGCCCGTGCCGAGGCCGACCAGGCCGTGCGCACCCTGCTCGACAACGCCTTCAAGGCCCTGCCGGTCGGCGCGGCCCAGCCGGCCCAAGCCGCCCCCGGGCGCTAGTCCGGTGAGGGCCCCGATCCGCGCGCTGCGCGGCCGCACCATCTCCGAGCGGGCGCGCAGGCGCCCCGCTCCTCCCGCCCCCCGCGACGGCCGCCAGCCGGCCGCCGACAGGAGATACTGACCCCATGTGGCGCGCCCTCGCCTTCCTGGCTCTGCTCGCACTCGCCGCCTTCGGGGCGGTCTGGATCGCCGACAGGCCCGGCACCGTCACCGTCGTCTGGAACGGCTACCAGATCGGCACCAGCCTCGCGGTCGCCCTCGTGGGCGTGATCGCGGCCGCGATTGTCCTGGGCGTGCTCTGGGCGATCGTGCGCGGTGTCATCGGCCTGCCGGAGGCCCTGGTCCGCGGCTCGGCCGAGCGCCGGCGGGCCAAGGGCCTCTCGGCCCTCTCCCGCGGCATGGTGGCGGTGGGCTCGGGCGATCCTCTGGCGGCTCGCCGCTTCGCGGGCGACGCCGAGCGGCTCCTCGGCACCGAGCCGCTGACCCTGCTGCTCAAGGCGCAGGCGGCGCAGATCTCCGGCGACCGGGACGCGGCCGAGAGCGCCTTCCAGCGCATGGTCGACGATCCCGAGACCCGGGTCCTGGGCCTGCGCGGCCTGTTCGTGGAAGCCCGGCGCCGCGAGGACGAGACCGCCGCCCGCGCCTACGCCACCGAGGCTGCCCGCCTCGCCCCGAGCGTCACCTGGGCCAACGAGGCCGTGCTTGAGGCGCAGAGCGCCGACGGCGACTGGGCGGCCGCCCTCGAGACGATCGAGCGTCGCTCGTCCCTCGGACTGATCGACAAGGCCGCGGCCCGACGCCAGCGCGCGGTGCTCCTCACCGCGATTGCCGGCGAGCGCGAGGCCGGCGAGCCGGAACTCGCCGCGGAGCGCATCCTGCAGGCGGTCAAACTCGCCCCCGACCTCGTCCCGGCGGCCTGTATCGCCGGCCGCCTCCTCGCCCGCCGCGGCGACGTCAAGAAGGCCGCGCGGATCGTCGAGGCGGCCTGGAAGGCCAATCCCCATCCCGACCTCGCCAAGGTCTATCTCGGCCTGCGGCCCGGCGATTCGGTTCGCGACCGCCTCGCCCGCGCCGAGGTCCTGGCGAAGCTGTCCGTCTGGGATCCGGAATCCCGGCTCGCCCTGGGCCAGGCTGCCCTCGATGCGCGGGACTACAAGCGGGCCCGAGAGGCCGTGAAGCCCCTGCTTGCCGACCGTCCGACCGCCCGGGCCTGCCTGATGATGGCGGCCATCGAGGAGGCCGAGCACGGGGCCGCCTCCGGCCAGGCCCGCGAGTGGCTCGCCCGCGCCGCCCGCGCGCCACGCGACCGCGTGTGGATCGCCGACGGCATCGCCTCCGACACCTGGGCACCGGTCTCGCCGGCGACCGGGCGCCTCGACGCCTTCGTCTGGCGCGAGCCGCCGAACACGCTCGCCGCCGCACCCGCGGTGGAGCCGGAAGCGGACGCTGCCGGTCCGACGCTCGTGTCGGCAGCCCCGAAAGCCGCGGCGCCGGTGTCCAGACCGGTCCCTAAGTCGATTCCCCCGTCGGTCCCCACGTCGCCCCCCGCTTCGGCCCCTGTCGCGGCCTCGAACTCGTCCGCGGCGTCCACCGCTGCCGGCCCGGCCTCGGCCGCGCCGATCCCGACCGTCCTGCCGGCGAAGGCGAGCGCCCCGAAGGCGCCCGGTGCCGACCCGGTATCAGCCGGGATGGCGGCCGCGGCGCTGCCGCCGTCCGGTGCGGGTGATCGCGCGGTCCGCCGGATCGGCTGACCGGGTCGGATCGCGTGCCGGCTATCCGGACGCGGAATGACAGGAGCGCCGCGGGGTCACGGGCACGCCGCGGCGCTCGACTATTGCAAGTTGAATGAGCTGGCTTGCCGTGTAGCTTGTCGTGAGAGCCGCCGACCGAGGATCCGATCATCCCCCAGCCTGCCCAGAGCCTGCACGCGCCGTTGATCCTGTCGGATCGTGGCGGCGTCCCGCGTCGCGCGGTGCGGCCGTGACCCTCCTCGACGAGGAGAGCGAGCCGCGCCGGCAGGTCGGAGCCCTCCCGTTCCGGTCTGGACGGGACGGAAAGACCAAGATCCTGCTGGTGACCTCGCGGGAGAGTCGCCGCTGGGTAATCCCCAAGGGGTGGCCGATGAAGGGCCGCAAGCCGTTCGAGGCGGCCGCGCGGGAGGCCTACGAGGAGGCCGGCCTGCGCGGTGCGGTCGGCAAGCGCCCGATCGGCCTGTACCTCTATCAGAAGCGCCTCCGGAACCTCGACACCGTCCTGTGCCAGGTGAAGGTGTTCCCTCTGGAGGTGCGCAAGCAGCTCAAGCACTTCCCCGAGGCGCGTCAGCGCGAGCTGCGCTGGTTCACGCCGTCGGAGGCCGCCGAGGCAGTCTCCGAGCCGGGCCTCGCCGCCCTGATCCGGGCCGCAGCGCGCACGTAAAATGCGCGGAAGCGCAACACGGCGTTGCCAACGCTGCGGTGATCCGTTATGGCCCCACTCGGCCGGACGGATACGCCCTCCACGGGGCGCCTCGGTCACCTGCTGCGGTAGCTCAGTGGTAGAGCACTTCATTGGTAATGAAGAGGTCGAGAGTTCAATCCTCTCTCGCAGCACCATTTATCTCAATGACTTAGCCTCAGAAAAAGAAGTGCTCAGGGGTTCTCGTGAA
>NZ_NPKS01000039.1:0-58804 GCF_008329595.1 Methylobacterium sp. P1-11 | reverse complement strand
GGTCGGCTCGGATACACCCATCTTCCGGCAGACCTCGTCCACCGTCGCGCCGTTCTCCGCCTGTCGCAGGGCGAAGGCGATCTGTTCGTTCGTGAAGCGGTTGCGGGGCATGGCATCCACCCTCCTTCAGGGTTCAGGATGCCCGAAAAACTTGCGCTCAGCGCGGACCAGTTTGGTGGGTCAGGGTCACGACCGGGTTGGGTCGCTACCGGAAGGGCAGATCAGGGTGGATTTGCGACGTACCGCTTTCAGGAGAAGAACCGAAAAAAGCGGACATCGGGCGATTGGCTGAAGTTGGCGGCAAGACGCCGTTCCGCTTCCCAGCGGCGACCGAGGCAAATCGAGCATGCTGCTGTCATCGGAGCCGACACTTCGAAGAACGCGTCCTCAAACTGTGATCGGTTCCTCGCGGGAATGGCATGGCGGAGGAAACTTACTGCTCCACTTCCAGTTGGCCCCTGCCGAGGAAGGATGCCATGACCGAACTGACCGCACTAAACGCCGGACACGGCGGCGAGACACATCAGACCGCCGATGCGGACCACCCCGTGCTGACGACCAACCACGGTACGCCGGTCTCCGACAATCAGAACCAGCTCAAGGCAGGGCCGCGCGGGCCGGTCCTGATCGAGGACGAGGTTTACCGCGAGAAGATCAACCACTTCGATCACGAGCGGATACCGGAGCGCATTGTTCACGCGCGTGGGTCGGCCGCGCACGGCTACTTCGAGTGCACTGAGAGCCTTGCCGACATCACCGTCGCCGACCTGTTCCAGCGGAAGGGGCAGCGCACCGAGGTGTTCACTCGCTTCTCCACCGTGGCGGGCGGCGCCGGCTCGATCGACACGCCTCGCGACGTGCGCGGCTTCGCAGTCAAATTCTACACGCGCGAGGGCAACTGGGACCTCGTGGGCAACAACATCCCGGTGTTCTTCATCCAGGACGCGATCAAGTTCCCGGATCTGATCCATGCCGCCAAAATGGAGGCCGACCGCGGCTACCCGCAAGCGGCAACCGCCCACGACACGTTCTGGGACTTCATCAGCCTCATGCCCGAGGCGACCCACATGATCATGTGGGCCATGTCAGACCGCACGCTCCCGCGCACCTTCGCCAACATGGAGGGCTTCGGCGTCCACACCTTTCGGTTCATCAACAAGGAAGGGAAGAGCACCTTCGTCAAGTTCCACTGGAAGCCGAAGGCTGGCCTCGCCTCGACCATCTGGGACGAGACGGTCAAGGTCGCCGGGGCCGACCCGGACTTCCAGCGCCGCGACTTGTTTGAGCGGATCGGGCGCGGCGACTACCCGACCTGGGACCTCGGTGTGCAGCTGTTCGACGAGGCTTTTGCCAACAGCCAGCCCTATGACGTCCTCGACGCCACCAAGATCATCCCCGAGGAGGTGCTGCCGGTGCGGATCGTGGGGCGCATGGTGCTCGACCGCTATCCCGACAATTACTTCGCGGAGACCGAGCAAGCGGCGTTCGTGCCGAGCCATGTCGTGCCAGGTATCGGCTTCACGAACGATCCGCTGCTCCAGGGTCGGCTGTTCAGCTACACGGACACACAGCTGTCGCGGCTGGGCTCGGTCAACTTTCACCAGCTCCCAATTAACGCCGCGAAGGGGCGGGCCTCGGCCGCCGGCTGCCCATTCATGAACCAGCAGCGGGACGGCCACATGCAGATGGCCGTGCCGAAGGGCCGCGCAAACTACGAGCCCAACAGCCTCGCAAAAGTCGGAGAGCCAGGGGGCGCCCGTGAGGACGCGGCGAAGGGCTACAAGACCTTCCCCTCGGATGAGGAAGGGCAGAAGCTGCGCGTCCGGCCGGAGAGCTTTGCCGACCACTACAGCCAAGCGCGGCTGTTCTTCCGCTCGATGGACCCGGCGGAACAGGCGCATATCGCCTCCGCGCTGGTGTTCGAGCTGTCCAAGGTAAGCCTGGAGCATATCCGGCTGCAGATGCTTGCCAACTTGCGTAACGTCGATGAGGATTTGGCGACACGGGTCGCCGACGGGCTGGCGATGGACCTACCCGCTGCCTCGCCGACCGCCGCACCGGTCCTGGACATGGAGCCGTCGCCGGCTCTTCGCATCATCCGCGGCCCATTGGAGCGGCACACGCTGGAAGGGCGCACCATCGGCATCCTGATTGCCGACGGGACGGATGCGGGCGAGCTGCAATCGCTGAAGAAGGCGATCAAGGCGGCGGGCGGCCATGCGATGACGATCGCCCCAAAAGTCGGCAAGGTGCCGCTCTCGGACGGATCAGCCATCGCCGCGGACGCGCAACTGTTCGGTCAGCCTTCAGTGACGGTCGATGGCTGCGCGGTGATCCTGTCCGAGATGGCTGCGGGGAAGCTCGTGAAGGAAGCGGCCGCGGTGCAGTGGGTTATGGATGCGTTCGGGCACCTCAAGGCAATCGGCCACAACGCCGCCGCCAAGCCGCTGCTCGACAAGGCGGGCGTCGAGGCGGACGAGGGCGTGACCGACCTCAGCGGCTTCGTCGATGCAGCGAAGAAGCGCTACTGGGACCGTGAGCCGAAGGTCCGCACACTAGCATGACGTAAAGGACACGGCCGTTCGGAATGTTCGCCGCTACCGAACGGCCGCTGCTTCACGGCGGGTGTCTCAGGCGCCTATGTTCATGACGGAGCTGCCATCGACCTGAGGAACTCGCCGGGCGATGAAGGTGGCGTGCTTAGATCAGAGGAACGTCCTGGCCTCTGTGCGGCATGTGGAAGGATGTGATCCGCTGCTAGCTGCAGTTGCCGGACGGTCGACGAACGTCTGCTTCCGGCTCACGTCGATAGCAACCCGCACGGCTGCATTGGGTTGCCTGCGGAACGTCTGCTTATGCAACCCGTCTCCGGAGCATCGGTTCGGGTGTCTCCTCGCCTTGTCGGCATAAGCCGGCGAGGAGACAGACGATGGGACACTCTGCACCCGATCCGGCCACGAAAGGACGGCCGGCCTGGAACGCGGGCCGCAAGCTCGGCGCTAAGCGCCCCCTCAAACCTCAGCAGGTCTGGGCCATCCGGTTTTGGCTCGACCGTGAACAACGCATGCGCGATCGGGCGATGTTCGACCTTGCCATCGACAGCAAGCTGCGAGGCTGCGACATCGTCAAGCTCAGGATCGGCGATCTTGTCAGCGGCGGTCGCATCCGCAGCCGGGCCATCGTCATTCAGCAGAAGACCAGCCGGCCAGTTCAATTCGAGTTGCTCGAACCCGCCCGTACCAGCATGCTGGCTTGGCTGGAGGTTCGGGGTGGAACGCTCGACGACTATGCCTTCCCGAGCAGGCTCGGCGGCGTGACGCACATCAGCACCCGGCAGTATGCGCGCTTGGTCGATGAATGGGTCTCAGGCATCGGGCTGCGAAGCCAGGATTACGGGACCCACTCCCTGCGCCGCACGAAAGCGTCGTTGATCTACAAGCGGACCGGCAACCTGCGTGCCGTCCAGATCCTGCTCGGCCATACGAAGATTGAGAGCACGGTCCGGTATCTCGGGGTCGATATAGAGGATGCACTCACACTCGCGGAAGGGACGGAAATTTGAGCGTTCGGCCCCTCGGCTTCGCCGTCGAGGGGCTCCAAACCAGACGGGCGGATATGCGCCCAACTCGGTCATTCGACCGCCGTCGTCGGCTTCTCTGAAGCGGACATCGGTTCAGCCCGAATCACATATCCTAGCTGCGGCACTTTCATCTCATCGGCCGCAGCCGCCGGAACGGCCGCGGTACGTCCCACAGCGTTCCTTCAAAGCCTTTGCTCGATCTTCTGGCACTACGGCCAAGGTGTGCAAGGGAGGCGAAAAGAACCTTCGCCAGACGCGATGTCGCCACTCAGCCCAGGGTTGTTTGTTACCGGAGCCGCTTAGAAGCGCCTTTGGATTGTGGAAGCAGATGCTGTCCCGCTCGATCAAGCGCTAGCCGATCTTTTGAAGCTTAGTAGTGGACTGCCGACCGGCTCGAGCCGCCTCTGCCGACGCGCCGAGTGATAAGACTATTGTGTCGTTGGCGCGAGATACCGAGGAAATGCCATGCACTTCATGGTGCCTGCCATCGTCGCGCTGCTTTTCATCGCGCCTGCGATTTGCGTTGCGGACATCAAGCGCCACAAGACCGTTCCGGAAACCTTCTGGGGGCAATGGGGCCTCGTGGATCAGCCGTGCAGCCAGGACAACCGGCTGGCCTTGGTCATCACGGGAACGAGCTACACGCATCCTGATGCGAGGTGCGCGATCGATTGGGTCGGCGAGACGGCCGGCCGGGCCGGCCCGATTTACTCCGCGCACATGCGCTGCTTGGCCGGCGAGGGAGCGCAGCCTTCGACCGCGAACCTCATCCTCATGTCACGAGACGGCGAGGAGGTCGCGCTCGGCGGGGATTTCCAAAGCCTTCGAAGCTATCGGCGCTGTCCGGCCGGACCGCAGCCCACCCCGGCGGCGGAAGAATGAGCGGCCCGGTCGTTGCCACTTTGCTTGACTGCATCCAGCCGCGCGCTCGGCGATTTAGCGATTTCTTGCGGCCAAGACAGTCTGAACGCTTGTGACGTGACTTCTGCATGCAAACGCTCAATGGCCTCTCCTTTGATGGAAAACGAGGACCACATGCCTGCCAAATTCGCGCAATACGTCATTGTAATTCTTCAGTTCTCATCATTTTGTACTGCTGCCCAAGCAGCGCCTTACTTTGTTTGGTATCTGCCATCACCGACGCCGCTTTTCCCGTTGCTGGTGATAAACCCAGACAATAAGCCCCATTACAGGTGCGCACTTCAGCTCTTTCGGACCTACTACAACCGGGACGGTTCTCAAGGATTCGATGTAAAAACCTACTATTTCTCGGTTCCGAAAAATTCTGCAATATCACCAGGTTCCTGGAATTCGCAGGATCATGGCGGAAACGACATCACCTCGACAAATGTCTACTGCTTATCATGACGCCGGCTGAGCATGGTATCCGTGAGCGGGATCATGTAGCCTCGGCTGACGTGATCAGTCCCAGGGATAAGCCAGCGGCATCATTGTGGTCGGCCTTTCATCCGCAGCTTGTCGCGATCGCCACGTGCTTGGCCCGCACGCTGACAGACGACGAGCCGTCCGAGTGCGGCCATGACAAGCTTCCTGGGAGCCAAAGCAAGCCGGGGCGTGCGACTTACGGTGATGGCGTTTTTCGACTGAAAAGGATCCAGGCACCAATGGCCAGCGCTGGGTCGAGAAGACCGAAGGTCACCAGCAAATGCGGGAACACGCCGGCAGCTGCCAGAGGAAGGAGAACGGCTGGTATGAACACCAATCGGTCGATCACCGATGCAGCAACGATCTGCCGCGCACCCGAGCGGCCCCCGAACAGGTAGAGCCAGCCGATGACGATTATCAGCAGGCCCATGCCGCGGACCAGGCCTTGCTCATCTCCCACGAACGCTCGATCTCTGAAAAGCGCTTGCGTCGCGCCTGGCCAAGCAATGAGCAACGCTCCAGCCGTGAGGTAAATCATACCATTCATGGCCGTGTACTTGGACACGGCCGGCAAGTCGCGTGGAGTCGCGAGAAGCTCGTGGATGAGTGACATGCCGCGCTCCATCCGCTGGTAAAACGTACCCCTTGCTCGAATTCAGCCGAATTTTACGGTAAAATCATTTAGGGCCTGACCGTCAAGTCGAAACGGATTGGCGGCCTCTTGGCTCAGATCAGCGACGGCCACCAGTCCATCGCTGACGTAGCGGTTTACCGTCCCGAACGTCAGCCGCTGGCCGGGCCGGTGGTAGCGCGCCGGTCCAATCCCTCCGTGCTCGGTCAGCACCTGGACCAGGAACTCGCGCTCAGTATTGGTATCAGCGTCGGTCGCGTGAGTGATCTGGAAGCTAAGGCGTGTCAGGGAGAGGCCGACATCCTTAGTCGCGGCGCCGACCCACATGGCGCGTTCAGGAGCGGCCGGTCGGCTCGACGCGAGCCAGAAGGCCGCGGTGTCGAGTGCCTCCTCAGCTCGCTCGATGGAGAGACCCCAGAACCGAATGTGATGACGCTTACGCGGGCTGTCGTCGATTGAGCGCTGGAAGCCGACATCCTGCCCCCGGTTGAACAGGTAGAGAGTGCTGAAGGGGGCACTCGGGTAAGGTCGGTTCAGAACGAAAGCGCACGCCATCCTCCATGAACTGCCGGGGCTTAGCGGATCCGCCTGGCTCCAGCCCGCGAGGGCAAAGGCTCGGTGCAACTCGCCAAGGGTGCCGATCAAGACAAGGTTCACCGGGTCACCGGGCAGGCCGTCGCCGGTCAGCGTGTAGGAGGGGACTAGGCCTCGGTTGAGGATGTGCGCCCCTATCCTAATCGCGCGCGGCAGGATCAGGTAGGCAGCGGTGGCGTACGTGGACGCAACCGCCAAGACGAGCGGCAGGCGACGGTCGGCGACGTCGTAGAACAGGACCAGGATTAGCCAGACCGTCAACAGGCCAAGGACAGCGACCAGCGTGCGTTGTCCGAACAGCTTCAGGCGTCTCACGGGGCATGCCCTCCCTTCGGGCGCCAGTGTCCTCCGCTGGGCCCACCCGGTGCGCTCCCGGCGTGATCCTGTCCGACCCAGAAGAGCGGCACTGCCACCCAAAACGCGGCCACACTTGTGAACCCCGAACGGGAGGCGACTAGAAGCGCAGACGTCTCTCTGCTTGGTGGCGACGCATCGATGAAAATTCAGCCCAATTCAAAAGGAAAGATCACCTTCCAGTCCTTTTTCATGTCTATGAGGGGCCAGTTGTTGGCGGCGGCGGCGTTCAAAGCTGTGTCGAGGCGTCCAAACTCGGTCTTCCGGTCATATGCGTATTCTCGCTCGGCGTCCGCGTGGTGGACGAGCATGCCCAGGCGCACGCCGCCACTCAGCGTTGTCCATTGTAGCATCTCAAGATCGCCGTCGGAGTTGCCGAACGCCGCGATCGGCCGCCGGCCAATATACTCGTTGATGCCGACGGGCTTGCCGATCTTGTCGTCGATAAAGTTCATCTCTGCCAGGCGAAACAGCTCAGGACGCCCATCGCGCATCTCGAACCGCGTCTTGATCGAAGATCCTACCACCTGCTCGGGCGGCACGCCGTAGACGCGTTCGGTCCAGGGACGCATGAACTCCACGCCGCCGCCCGAGACGATGAACGTCTTGAACCCGTTCGCGCGCAGGAACGCGAGCAGTTCGGTCATCGGCTGGTAGACCAACTCGGTGTAAGGACGCTGAAAGCGCGGGTGCCGAGCCGTCGCCAGCCATTGCATGACGATTCCGGCGAACTCCGCATTCGTCATGCCAGCATGGGTGACCATCACCAGTTCCATCATGCCGCGCTCGCCCGATGCGGCCAGGGCTTCCATGTCACCGTCAAGCACGGCCTGGAACGGCTGCATGTTCTTCCACTCGGGGTGCAGAGGCGCCATCGCCTTCACGCGGTCGAGCGCGAAGGCGAGTTGGACGTACATCGGGTGTTCCGTCCACAGGGTGCCGTCGTTGTCGAAGACCGCGACCCGCTCGGCCGGCGCGACATAGTCGGCTCCGCCCTGGTGTGTGACGCGAGCGACGAAGTCCAGGATCGCCCGCTTCGATGCCGATTCGTTCCAGGAGGGCAGAGGAGTGGCAGGCGACGTCGGCGCTTGGCTCAACGCCGGCAGGATCGTCCCTGCCACGATCGGAAGTCCCGCTAAGCCCGTGAGCGTGGTGCGGCGGGTGAGATGGCCCGAGGCAAGGGAGTGTTTCATGTTCCGAGCTCCCGGAGCTGCACGCGGTGAGCGGTCAGTTGCTGGACGGTGGCAGCCTGAGCTTCTCCATCGCCTGCTCGACCGAGAAGCTGCCGGGCCGCTGCCGGGGTGGGAACTGCTGGAAGCTTTGCAGATGCTGCGCGACCAGCGCCTGGGCTGGAACGAGCACGAAGGCGTGCTCGATGAACCAGCGCACATAGTCGCCGGATTCGTGCTGAGCCCGCTCGAAAGGATCCGAGCGCAGGTTGAACAGCATCGGCAGGCGAAGCTGCACCATCGGCTGAGCCCAGACATCGAAGCCCTCCGCCTTCTGCTCCAGGAACACCGCCTTCCACTGATCGTAGCGCAGGCCGGCCAGGTTGCCGTCGTCCGTCCAGTAGAAGAACTCCCGGCGCATGTCGGGACCGGTGCGGGCGAGAAGCTCGCGTTGGTCGTAGCCGTCGAGATGAACCTTGAAGGTCTTGCCAGCCGCTTCGTAGCCCGTCAGGAGCTTGTCCTTGATCCCGGGCTCACCGGCTGCGGCGACCAGCGTCGTCGCCCAGTCCTCGGCCGAGAAGAGGTCGTTGATCTCGGTGCGCGGCGGCACCAGACCGGGCCAGCGCACCATCGCAGGCACGCGGTAGCCGCCTTCCCAGTTGGTGTTCTTCTCACCACGGAACGGTGTCGCGCCGCCATCCGGCCACGTGAACGTCTCGGCACCGTTGTCGGTGGTGTAGATTACGACCGTGTTGTCGGTGATCCCGAGGTCATCGAGCTTCTTGAGAAGCTCGCCGACCTGCCCGTCGTGCTCCACCATGCCATCCGGATAGATGCCGAGCCCGGTCTTACCCTGCGCCTCGGGCGTGAGCCGGGTCCAGATGTGCATGCGACTGGTATTGACCCAGGCGAAGAACGGCTTCTGGTCCCGATTGGCCTGGTCGATGAAATCGACCGAGGCTCGGACGAATTCCTGGTCGATGGTCTCCATCCGCTTCTTGGTAAGCGGCCCCGTGTCCTCGCAGGTCTGCTTGCCCCAGGGACCGAACCGCGTGTCCTCACCCGGTGTCTCGGTCGTTGTGGCAGCACATCTCAGGACGCCGCGCGGGCCGAATTGCGCCCGGAAGGCGGGGTTCTTCGGATAATCCGGGTGCTCCGGCTCGTCCTCGGCGTTGAGATGATAGAGGTTGCCGAAGAAGACGTCGAAGCCGTGCAGCGTCGGCAGGAACTCGTTGCGGTCGCCGAGGTGGTTCTTGCCGAATTGTCCAGTCGCGTAGCCCTGCGGCTTGAGCAACTCAGCGACGGTCGGGTCCTTGCTGGATAACCCCTCCTTGGCGCCCGGCAGCCCCACTTTGAGGAGGCCGGTCCGCAGCGGGCTCTGTCCGGTGATGAAGGCCGAGCGCCCGGCGGTGCAAGATTGCTGGCCGTAATAGTCCGTGAAGAGCGCGCCCTCGTTGGCGATCCGGTCGATGTTGGGGGTCCGGTACTGCATCATGCCGCGGTTATAGGCGCTTATGTTCCAGTAGCCGATGTCGTCGCCCATGATGACGAGGATGTTGGGCTTTCGCGGCTGCGCGGCCGCGGGGGAATTCATTGGGCAGATGAGCGCAGCCAAGAGGCCGAACCCCGTCATGCGGATCCCGGTCATCGTCGCCCCCGTTCTATCAGATAAAGCTCGTACGGCCGTTCGCCGACCGACCACCTATTAGCCTCAGCATGCAGCGCTGCTGCGACGAGTAGAACGGCTAACGGCATCTAATCGACGGCGAGCGCCCCGACACTGCCGGGACGCTCGGTCGAAGCCGCCGTGCGTGGGCTAGTCGCTCGCGTGGCTGGCATGTCCCCGCTTCACCTGCTCCAAGACCTGCGAGAGATTGTAGGTCTCGGCCGGCTGCAGAGGGGGGAATTTCTCGTAGCTCGATAGATGCTCCAGCCAGAGCTGCTGGCCGAGGGGTAGGATGTTCCAATCGTACTGGAACGCTGTCGACGGCGCGCCGAGTGCCCCGCCAACGCTCATGGCGCTCTTTTGATCGATGCCGACCGCCTGCTCGAACGGATCACGCTTGATATTCTGTACGAGCGTGAAGTGGAACGGCACGAGTGGCATGATCCAGCCGGCCGGTCCAGGCTGAGACATGGTGTAGTACATCTTCCAGTTCTTGTAGCGCACCGCCGATGGGGTTGCGCCCGAGAAATAGTAGAAGACATCGCGCGCGGATTTGTCGGATTTGCCTTCTAGGTACTCACGCTGGTCGACGCCATCCAGGGTCGTCTTGACAATGTCGGGGTACTGGCCGCTTTCGATCTGCTGCTTCAGCCCCTCGCCTTTCGGGCCGCCGGCGACGTCGACAAACGTCGGAACCCAATCAAGTGCGGCAAAGAGCTTGTTCTTGACGGTTCCTGGCTGGATAACCCCGGGCCAGCGGACCACCATCGGCGCTCGATACCCGCCCTCCCAAGCCTCGCCTTTCTGGCCCTTGAATGGGGTGACGCCGCCATCCGGGAAACTGATCGCCTCGGCGCCATTGTCGGTCGTGAAGACCACGATGGTGTTATTGGCCTGCCCCATGTCGTCGAGCTTCTTGAGCACGAGGCCAATGTTGTCGTCGAGCTGCTTCATGCCAGCTTCGTTGACGCCCCAGTCCTTGCCGCCGCGCTCGCCGAGCATGGCCTCATACTTCGGCGGCAGGACAGTGACCACATGCATGCGGGCGGGGTTGTACCAGGCGAAGAAGGGCTTGTTGGTCTTCTTCGGATCGTTGCGGTCGAGGAAGTCGACCACCTTCGCCGAGATTTCCTCGTCGACCGTCTTCGACCGCTCCAGCGTCAGCGGCCCTTCATCGGTGCAACTCTGGTTCTTGGCTGTCCCATCAGATGAGCGACAGGAGAGCACCGGGCGCGGCGGCGTCAGGCAGCGTGTGGTCCTGGGATCGACAGCGCCCGGCACCTCAGGCAGGCCGGGGATCGGCGTGTTCTTGCACGGCGGCGCGATTCCCTGGTCGGTCGACGTCTTGTTGATGTCGGGGAAGCTCACCTGCTGCATGGCGTCGAGGTGATAGAGATAGCCCCAGTATTCCTGGAAGCCGTGCGCCGTCGGCAGGGCCTCCGTATGGTCGCCCAAGTGATTTTTGCCGAACTCGCCGGTGTTGTAGCCGAGGTCGTGCAGGAATTTGGCGAGCGCTGGGGTGCCGGGGCGGAGGTAGGACGGGCTGCCCGGCAGCTGGGGCGGGATCATGCCGGTGCGCAACGGGTACATGCCGGTGAAGAATGCGTTCCGGCCGGAGGTACAACTCTGCATGGCGACATAGTCCGTAAAGATCGCTCCCTCTTGACCGATCCGGTCGATGTTGGGCGTCTCCCCGACCATCAGGCCGCGGTGATAGATGCTCGGCTGCATCCAGCCGATGTCATCCCCCATGATGAACAAGATGTTGGGCTTCGATGACGGCTGCGGCTGCGGCGTCTGCGACCACGCGGGCGTCAGGGCAGTCGCGGTCAACAGGACGCCGCCAGCGAGTGCCGTGCAGGTCCGACGAACTGCTAGGCGAGCGGCCCTGTGCGGTTCCCCCGCGCGGATGCGCGCCTCGCACGAGCGCCCGCCTTCGGCGTTCCCCGAGGACGCCGGCGGGTGCATGGACCGCGAAGTCTCACGTGCATCGCCGTGGCTCATGGTTGGCTCCTCTCACTGATGATGGTCCGGAAGCCCACGTGGCTCATCGACGTGTCGATGGGCTGGGGATGGCGGGCGGCGGGGCGGTAGCGCCGGCAGTAGTTCGGCGCGCACAGATGCGAGCCGCCCTTCACCACCTTGCGGGGGATCAGGCTCTGAGGGTCATTGGGATCGAGGCTGTCCGCCTCGCGTCCGCCGCGCGGGTTTTGGGGGATACAGCACGCCTTCGGGGCGTCAGCCTGATGCCGCTGCGCGAACCAGTCGGCTGTCCACTCCCAGACGTTGCCCACCATGTCGAGAAGGCCGTAGCCGTTCGCCGGGAAGGCGCCCACCGTCGTCGTTCGCCGGAAGGACCCGTCAGCGGTGTTCAGATACGGGAATTCTCCCTGCCAGGTGTTGGCCATCGCGCGACCGCCGGGCGCGAACTCATCACCCCAGGCGAACTCAGCACCATCGAGCCCGCCCCGCGCGGCGAACTCCCACTCGGCTTCGGTCGGCAGGGTTTTACCGACCCACGCAGCGTAGGCTTCGGCATCCTTGTAGGCGATGTGGACGACAGGATGGTCGTCGAGACCTTTGATCGAGCTGCCTGGACCGTAGGGGTGGCGCCAGTTCGCCCCTCGCAGGAACGTCCACCACAGGCTGCAGTGCCGCAGATCAACAGGCCCGCGCGGCGGGACGAAGACGAGCGAGCCGGCAAAGAGCAGGTGCGGCAGCGCGTTGGGATAGTCCTTCGCATCCGGGGGTATTTCGGCAACGGTTCGATAGCCTGTGGCGTGAACAAACCTCTTAAACTGCCGGTTCGTGACGGGGGCCTCGTCTATCCAGTAGCCGTCCACCGTCACGCGATGGACTGGTGCTTCCTCGGGGTAGTGCCGATCAGAGCCCATGCGAAATGTGCCGCCTGGGATCCAGCGCATGCCTGGGCGATCCTCAGGATGTGTCGTGAGGACAGCCCCATGGGCGAGTACACCCCCCATGCGTGTCTCCTTTCAGTCGCTTCTCCGGCCTCGGCTTGACGCCGCCACGGGCCGAGCCAATCAGTATCCGCAGCCGTCGTAGGATGAGCCGTAGCCGGCGTAGCCACCCGGTGCGAACCCGCAGCCGTAGGTGCTGTAATAGGGATCAGCGTAGTACGATGACCCGACGGCCGCGGCAGCCAATCCGACGCCCAGGCCGGCAGCAACTCCATAGCCACCATAGCGGCCGCGGTACCCATAGCCGCCGTAGCCGCCGCGGTATCCGAACCCGCCCCGGTAGCCCGCAATGCCGCCGCGATAGCCGAAGCTGCCGACGCGGGTACCGCCTAGTCCGGCACCTCGGTAACCACCCCTAAAACTACCCCCACGGAAGCCGCCGCCGTAGGGCCGGGCTTCGGCGAGATTTGCCAGTGACACCACGGCTATTAGGGTCACGCAGGCGAGTGCAAGGCGTATCGTGTCGATGGGCTTCCTTGATGGTCGCGCGGTCATGGCTGACGGCGAGCGGGTGGAAGCTGGCAATTACCAGCGTCGATAGCGCCGGACGCCCACGGCACGCGGGCCGTAGAAGCCCCGCCGGACGCCCACGGCACGCGGGCCGTAGAAGCCCCGACGGACGCCGACCGCACCGCGCGGGCCAACACATCCGGCCCGATAGAGGCCGCGGGCACAGACAACGGCATTCGCCTCGGTCGGCGCGAAGGTCACGAGCCCCGCCAGCAGGCTAAACACGACCAGGACGTATCTCATGACGGCCTCCTTAAAGTTGTCAGACCGACCGCGACAGCGATGTCGGGTCAGAAAGCGGGACTCAAGATATTGTCGGGCTGAGAGGCTGCTTGATCGCTTGAGACACCAGCGTTGTATTTTGAGGCAAAACAGCGGTTCGCAAAGAATTACGTTGCCTGGTCCGGACTCATAGGCCGTCACCGGTCTCGTGCGAGCCACGTACTGGCGCTGTGGGCGGACCGGTGCTGGAAAGCTCGCGTGAATTCAGAGCTCTTTATCGATGGCCGATTGACTGGCTCCACCTGCTCAGAAGGGTCACCGTTGGCCGAAGGATGGTCAGGTCGGCCACCAGAGCCGCTAGCATCGCCAGGGCGCTTACCCAGCCAAAGATTCGTAATGACGGCAGGTCGGACAGCACCGTTACGCCCAGCCCGCAAGCGAGCACCACAGAGGTCAGGATCAGCGCCGGCCCGACGAGGACCGTCGCTCGCCCAACACCCAATGCGGGATCCTCATCGACACAGCTGACTAAGCGAAGCCGGTTCAGGAAGTGGATGGTCGCGCTGAGGCCTAGGCCATACGCCACCGTGAGGGCCACGATGCTCGCGAACTGCAGCCCGTCGCCGCGCACCCAGAGGACGGTGCCAGACACGAGGATTGGAAAGATCCCCGGGAGAATGCTGGCAAGTCCGACCACGACCGAGCGGAAGGCTAGGCCGATGAAGAGGGCCATGAAGCCGATCTCGACCGTGAGGCTTCGGTTGAGTCGCCCGATCATACTGGCCGAGTTGCGGGCGGCAACGGCAGAGAGGCCCGTCACCGCGATCCGGTAGTCGGGGTGAAGGCTCCGAACGTCGCTCAGAACCCTCTCCAGCGCCTCCGTGACCGGGACGAGATGTTCGATGTCGACGTCCGGCAGGCGGCCCGTTACGACGGTCGCATCTTGTTCGACCGGGATGAACCGTCGTGTGAGATGGGACGGCAACAGCTCGGCGTAGCGTTTGAGCACGGCCGTGTCGGACCCGTGCCCGGCTTCCGCTAGCCAGCGGCGAAGGGTCTCCAGGGACCAGACGTTGCCGATGCCGGGCTGTGCCTCCAGCGCGGCGTGCACCTCGGCGACGGCGGCCAGCGTCTCTGGGGCGTAGAGCGAGGCGCCGCTCGGGAACTCGATCAGCACGTCGACTGGGTTCGCGCCCGTGAGCTTCGCGTCCAGTTGACCGTTTGCAGCCACGGCCTGGTGCTTGTCGGGAACCTGATCCGCGAGGCGGTAGTGGGGCTCCAACTGGGCGTAAGCCACCGCCAGAAGCGCGACGACGGCGAGGCTCAGGAGGCTGTAGAGCCCTGGCCGGCGCGTCATCCGCGCCGCGATCCAGGCGCAAGCCGCACGCAAGGCATCAATCCCCGGGTCTGACTTTTGGATGACGCTCATTTCGGATTGCTCGGGCCGCACAAGCAGGACGCCGAGCAGCGGCACCAGCGTCAGAACCGCGAAGAGGGCGATCACGGTCGAGAGCAGGCCGGCTTGGCCGAAGGTGCGGATCAGATCCGATTCCGAGGACATAAGGGCGGCAAACGACAGAGCCGCTGCGGCATGCGTGAGCACGCACGCAGGTCCGACGACCAGGACGGCATTGCGGAAGGCGTCGCGCTTAGCCTCGCCAGCGATCAGCCGGTCGCGCGCAGCGAAGGTCAGCTGCATCGAGTCGGAGAAGCTAATCACCATGATCAGCGGAGTCATCATGTTGAGGAACATGTTGAGGCGGAAGCCGAGCCAACCGAGCGCACCCAGCGCCAGCAGAATGGCGATCAGCGGAGGGCCGGCGGCGACGACCATGTAGGAGAGCCGCCGGAAGAATAGGACCGCGATCAGGCTGCCTGCGGCGAAGCCGAGCCCGTTGTAGAGCAGCCGGTCACGCTCGACCGCCTCCCGGATCTCCAGCTGCATGACCGGCACACCCGAAAGGCGCACGCTCAGCCCCGTCTCGCCAAGGTCCCGGGACGCCACCGTCCGGATCTCGCCCACGACGTCGGACAGGCTCGCTGTGCCGGCAACGGCGGGATCGAGGGCCACGACCACGAGCGCGAGGCGCCCGTCCTCGGACAGCAGCTTGCCGCGCAGGATCGCGTTCGCCCGCACACGAGTGATCAGATCGTCGTAGGCCGCACCATCCGGCAAGGTCTCCGGAAACAGCGCTGCAGGGATATGCCCATCCTCCGGCGGCTGCCGGGCGGAGAACAGGGAGATGACACCGCGCGTTCCATCGATGAGCTGCACGTCGGTGACCAGGTCCCGCAGGCCTTCCAGGGACGTGCGCTCAAGCAGGCCACCGCCCTCGACGACGAGAAGCACATCGAACTCGCTCGATGGGAAGCGTCGGACCAAGCTCTCGTACTGCCGGAACTCCGGGGTGTCGGCCCTGAACAATTGCCCGAGCGAGTCGTCGATGCTCAGGTGTGCGATGCCGAAGATCGAACTGACGCAGAGTGCCACCAGGAGGAAGATCGCCGCAGCCGGAAAGCGCAGGGCGACAAGCCCTAGGCGCTCGATCCCGAGCGCCAGGCGCTCAGCCTCTGGGGGAGCGCTCGACATCGGCCGGCCAACGAACCTGCCGCCCCGGACGTTCATCTCTTCCGCTCACTGGTCGCGGACTGGGTTATCGGCCTCAGCGGTGCCATGAGCCGCCACGTGCGCATCGGCCTCTCATTCCCGGTTGAGGGTGAGCGATGCGCCGGCGAGGTCTGTGCCCTCAGAACGGATGGTCACGACCTGTCGAGGACCATGGGTCGCGAGCGTTAGAACAGCCGTGAAGCCAGGAGCACTGACGCGCGCCGAGAGCTGCCGGGGATCGGCTCGACCCGAGAGCGTACCGGAAACGCCCCGGGTCGTCTCGGTCCAGGTGCCGGTGATGGCGCCCGCACCATAATCGATGTGGCTGGTCAGTTCGAACCGGTAGCTGTCGCTCGCGCAGCGCAAGGTGTTCTGGACGGCGGTGCCGTCGCCGCCGACCAGATAGGTAGACCGACAGCGGATGCGCTCGCGACTGCCACCTGTCAGCAGAACTGCGCCGCTGCCGGACCAGCTTCCCGCAAGGCTGGCGAATGGCGTTTGCGCCATCCAACGCTGGGCCTCTGCGGTGACCACTATGAACTGAAGGAGGACGATGGCGGCGACGGTACCCGAATGGCGAAGCGGGATGCAGCCTCGCGGCCGGCTGAAGCGCGTCGGTCCTCGTACCTGCCGTGCGGGTACGCCGGTGAGCGCCGTCACAACGGCCATGATCGCCTCCCGAGCGCGTTTATAATTAACGTCACCGTGTCACGACGCGGCAAAGATCCGTGTTGGCGCGGCATGGTGTCGGCCCTTGTGCAGTCCAGAACGAGGGCACCCGTCCGACCTGACGGCTCGGCTTCAGCACCCGTCACAGACACCGTCGTCCTTCAGCAGCTTCTCGTCGATACGATGGGCGCGCCGATCCATCTGCCGGATCTGGGCGCCTTGGCCACCCTGGAGAACACCCTCGCTGTCGTTGAGCGGCGGCGTCGTGATCGCCTGCTGCTCCATGCTGTCGATCTGCGCATCGGTGGGGATCGTGACTTCACTCTGCGCGATGCGGGTGTCCGGTTTTGCCCACGCAGGACTCCCGAAGGCCCCGAAGGGCAGAGCGAGCATCATAAAAGCCAAAAGCACGCGTGGGGTCTTCATCGACGGCTCCCGAGTGAGACTCATCAGCGCCGAAGCGAGCATGGGAGAGGCTTAGCTACATTGCTTGATCGAATGAGCCAGAAGCTCGACATCACAGCTCACGAGCCGCGACGAGCATACGAAAACTTCAGGTGCGCTGCGATTTTTAACTCGTTTGGCTACCTGGATGGTCCAGGGGATCAAGCAGGTCTGAGAGGAGGCGCTACGGTCGATCTCACGTGACGGCAATATTTGCCATCGCGCGGGAGCCCTGCATGCCCGGCGACAAATCTGAAGGGCGGCCGTTCAGGCGGGTGCGGAGGCCGGCGAATGCATGCCGTCCCATGCAAACTATCATCGACAACCTCGCTCCTGCCGACGCGGGTGATGGGGGCATTGTCCGCATCAGCATCGCCGCGGAGGTCGCTACCGTCCTACGCAAGTTCGGCGTTGATATGGATGGCGAAATCCGCTCGGCCAGCCGCGCTTTTGCCGAGGACGGGACGCTCCTGGTCGCTGACCTCGGTAGACTGATGAGCCTCTGCGTCACCCGAACGAACTGTCCGCACTTTGGCCTCTTGGTTGGCCAGCAGGACATCCTTGCCTTCGTCGGGATGGCGAGTGCCATGATACCCCAGTCGCCGACTGTTGCAGAAATCCTGACCAAGTTCGCGCATCACCTACACAGATTGGACGTAACCACTTCGCCGATGCTGACCCAGCACGGCGACACCGCGCGTCTGGAATACGCCATCGTTCAATCCGGGGTCGAGAGCGCGGATCAGATCGCCGACGGTGCAGTCGCGACCGGCGTGAATGTCCTGCGTATGCTGTGCGGATCCGAGTGGTCGCCGACCGAAGTCCTGCTCCCGCGTCGCCTTCCAACCGACCTGGAGCCGTTCGCCCGCTTCTTTCGCGCACCCGTTCGCTTCGAAGCGGGTACGGCGGCTCTGATTTTTCCAGCAAGTTGCCTCGGGCAACGGCTTGAGACAGGTGCCGTGTTGCACCGCCTGTTCGCGGACCGCTTCGAGTCAGCGAGTGCCGTCCCGGTGAATAGCTTGGCAGAGGACGTCCGACGCGTCCTGCGCACGCGCCTGCCCGAGGAAGAGTGTTCCGCCAAGACGATTGCAACCTTGTTCTCGATGCACCGCCGGACGCTCTGCCGCCTTCTCCGGCGCGAAGGTTTCGTCTTCGGCACGTTGGTCAACGAGATCCGCTTCGAAGTCGCACGGCGGCTGTTGACCCAGACTGACATGACCTTCACGCAGGTGGCGCGCGCGCTCGGGTTTGCAGAGATCAGTGTGTTTACCCGGGCTTTCCGGCGGTGGTCCGGGCAGACGCCTACCGCCTGGCGTGCCGCGCATCGGACCGACTAAGCGACTCGCATATCGTGAGAGAGGGTGAACTGAACTGCGCGGCTCGCGGCGGCTCCGATCCGAGCCAGGCTGGCGGCAGGATTATTTATCCGGCTGTTCGCGCTACCTTCGCCGACGAATTTGGAAGGCAAGGTCAACTTGCGCAATGACCAAACTTCGATTGAGGCCAAAACATTCAGGATGTTTGTCGGACAAGGTTCGGGCTTTTGCCGGTCCGGCGGCCAGACTGAGCCTATCACCGACCTGCTCGCTTACCGGTAGAGTCGGCCAATGTCATGGAAGCCGTCTCTGTAGACTCCGACGAGACGGCCGTTGAAGCTTCGTCCCCCGTAATTTCGACCGCCGCGTTACCCTTAGACCCTGCCTCGACGGCGGGCCGGTCGGATAGCGGAAATCCGCAGCTAAACTTTTCGTCCTCAAGACTCAAACGATCAAGCGACCGTTCCGCATGCAGTGTTATATGCCGGCGCGAGCCACGGTCCTCGGCCGGCGTGAACTCGTGCGTTCATCGCGATAGTGAGGGGATCCTGGGAGCACACTCAAGACCGTCGTAGGCCACTCTCGGACAGTGCAGAGGGGTGATCATCGCTGCGCCACACCTTTGCCTGTCCGTCAGAGGCGCGGAGGACGACAGCGTCTTCCATGGCGGCCGATAGAAATTGCGCATGCCTCGGTGGGAGCGAGACCATTTGGAGGCTTCCGTTGCTCAGTCCCTAGAGGTTAAACAATGCGACGGCCGCTTGCCCCCCTCGGACTGGTACTCATCCTCGCAGCCGGCCCGACCTGGGCCCGCCAAGGTAGCCCCATCCGGATCGCCTATCAGTTCCCGAAAGCCTCCGAGGCCGTGAAGATCTATCGGGAGATGCGGTCGCGCCAAGTTCTTGAGGGATTGCGCGAGATCGTCAGCTTGGTCCGGCTGCCGCGGACGCTCACCCTGCGCTTGTCGGAGTGCAATGGCGAGATCAACGCGTGGTACGAGTACAAGACCGCTACGGTCACGGTCTGCTACGAATACATCCAGGATGTATGGGACCGAGCACAAAAGGCCTCCTCCCTGGCCGACCTGCCTCGTCACGGCGCCATTGTCGGCCCGATCGCCCAGGTCTTTCTGCACGAGACCGGGCACGCGCTGTTCCATCTGCTGGACGTGCCTGTGCTCGGCCACGAGGAGGACGCGGCCGACCAGTTCGCCGCGCTGGTTTTGCTGCGCCTGAGACCAACGCAGGCCCGACAGGTGGTCGCTGGTATCGCCACATTGTTCGCAAGCTATGGCGCGGAGGAAAGACGGGAGGAATTTGCCCTCGCCGATGATCACGGGCTGTACTCCCAGCGCCTCTACAGCCTGCGGTGCCTCGCCTACGGATCGGACAGGCGCACCTTTGGCTATCTTGTCGAGGACGGCGACCTGCCCAAAGAGCGCGTAGTGAGCTGCAGGGACGAGTACGGCCTGGCGGCCAATGCCATGGATAGGCTGTTCCACACCCATCTTCACAAAGGCCGAATGGAGCGCGAACGGATCCGGCGGGGGTTTCACTGGGTGGATTAACCGCG
This sequence comes from Methylobacterium sp. P1-11, assembly GCF_008329595.1. Classification (NCBI taxonomy): domain Bacteria; kingdom Pseudomonadati; phylum Pseudomonadota; class Alphaproteobacteria; order Hyphomicrobiales; family Methylobacteriaceae; genus Methylobacterium; species Methylobacterium sp. P1-11. Next base: position 39,102 of record NZ_NPKS01000039.1, on the reverse strand, counting down.
CTGTGGTCAGCGAAGTGCACTGAAGTTTTGCAGACGCACAGGCCGAGTCTCTCTTTGGTGCGGTTCCGTGATATTGGCGCCAGAGGGCATTCCTACCGCAAAGAAGAGCGGCATTCGCGAGATATAGCAGAAATTTCGCCAACCCGGGTGTCGCAAAATTGCATCGATTGATCAGCATTCGACGAAGGCCTCTCGTCTGAGTGCTTGCCGCTTAATCCATGCTATGGAATCTTTGCTGCATTCCCGAGCGGGTCCGCCCGCCGATCCTTGGGAGTTGATGAATGCGACGCCTCGGCACGGCGAGCCAATGGGCTGCAGTAGCACTCCTGGGCGGATCAGCCTTGATCGCAACTGAAGAGGTCCGGGCAGCTGAATATGCGCAGGGCATCTACGTGCTCGGCAACCGTGGCCCACTCGCGGGCGTGATCCCCCCGCCCGGCTTTTACTTCGAGAGCGAAACCTACTTCTACCAGGGGGACCTTGGTGGAAACCGTGTGTTCCAGGGCGGCGGCGTCGTGGCCGCAAACGTTAAGATCAACTTCAGCGCGAACTTCGCGACGCCGATCTGGGTCACGCCGGTCGAGATCCTGGGCGGCAATCTCGGCTTCTCCATCACCATCCCGTTCGGCACGCCCGACGTCAGCGCCGGGGCGGTGCTGTCGTCACCCCGCATCGACCGCATCATCGCCGGCCGCGAGCACGATGCCATCTTCAACGTCGGTGATATCTATCTCGCGTCCTTCGTGGGCTGGCATGCCGGCAATTTCCACTGGACCGCGACGGCGCTCGGCGTCGTCCCATCCGGCTCGTTCGAGAACGGCCAGCTGTCCAACATCGCGCTGAACCGCCCGGCCCTCGATCTCAGCGGCGCGCTCACCTACCTCGATCCGGTCCTGGGCTACGAACTCTCGGTCGTGCCCGGCATCACGTTCAACTGGATTAACCCCGCGACTCGGTACCTGACCGGCACCGAGTTCCACCTGGAGTGGTCGGCATCGAAGTACCTGAGCAAGGACTTGTCGATCGGCCTCGTCGGCTATTTCTACGACCAGCTGACGGGTGACAGCGGGTCTGGCGACAGGATCGGCCCGTTCAAGGGCCGGGTCGTATCGCTGGGTGGCCAAGTCGGCTACACCTTCCACGCTGGTGAGATCCCGATCTCGACGAGTGTCAGGGTTTACCGCGAATTCGACGTCAAAAACCGCTTCCAAGGCACCGCGACATATTTGACCATCTCGGCCCCGCTCTGGGTCGCGCCGCCGAGGACGGCTGTAGAATCAAGGTCGGTGGTCGCGAAGTATTGACGGACATAGAAGCAGCCATATTCGCTGTTAGTGGCCTGTGAATTCCCGTTAAAATTGATCAGAAACTGCAGAAACGACGTTCCTCCGGAGATACCCTCGGACAAGACAGGTCGCTATTGTCTTGGATGTCCGGCCCTAATCTCAGTGCTCAAGCCCGCTTCTAAGCTACCGCAGATCTCGGGAGTAATTACCGAACGCTAGAATTTGTTATCTGCTATAGGCCACCATACTGGCCGCGCGAGACTCCTAATCGCCCAGGACAAGACGCGGTATTCGATGGTAAGGGCGGAGACGCGGAAAGTCATTCCTTCCGGGAGCCGCCTAACAGTTTCCCAGACTTGGCGGCACCCACCGCAGCGTCATTGCTTCGCGCCCGTCCATTTATCGTCGACGCCGGCAGGGCCATGCTCGACCGGCAATTCCCCATCGAAGACAGTCTTGATCACTTGTGCAACGCTGGCGCCAACCTCTGATGGGCGTATTGATGTCGCTCGCCGAATAGCTTCGGTCACCACAATGTCGTGGTCTACGATCCCCACGCGCTCAAGTTCGTGCAACAAAAGGGCGTTCATCACCAGGGCTGCGAGAGACTGATGCGCCGCAGCCCCCAGGTTCTTTGCGGTCTGATCCGAAGTCTCCACTTGCATCAGGAGCAGTTCGGTCAACTGCTCAGGGGTGAAGGCGTCATCCGTATTGCTCATGCCGAACCATAAAAGCCGGAGTACGAGAACGTAAAATCCGATCCCGTGCTGCTATCGCTGGGTCAACTGCAGCCACGCAGTCTTAGGCACTTAAGCCGCAACGGAGCTGTCGAGTTCCCTTCAACTTCGGTCAGACTCCTTAGAGGAATTCACCAGCTTCCCTTTGGATCAGGAGCTTACTCTGGCTGATAGGCCACGACGTAGGAGACCGCCCTAGGGGTGGCGATGGCGGTTCATGGGCTGCATGTGATGTCGTCCGTCGTGGTGATGATGGTGCCGCATCATGTGGTTTTGACGCAAGTGACCATGATTTGTCATGTGATGGCGGTGCATGTGCGGCGATGCTACAGTGATGACATCGGTATCCATGCTTGCAGATTCGAGCAAAATAGGCGTTGCCGACGCTGCTGACGGAAAACCCAAGATCGGGACGGCGGCCAGTATGAATTCTGGCATGGTGTTTCTCCGCGCATCGATCTTCCGCTGGTAGAAACCGCAGTAAGTTGGGCTACGGCACGGGGCATCGATGTGGTGCGAGCATGCAGGAGACGTAGCTGCCCTGCTTGATCGAACGAGACGGGTCTTCTCGGGAATGCTCCGGCGGCAGCCGGTTGGCACAACCGGCCGGATAGGCCTTCAATCCGACCGCGTCCTTGTCGTCGCACTCTTAGTTGTAGTTGCCGTGATCAAACTGTTGGTCTTGGCGGTCGAGCTGAGGCCAAGAACCCAAGCGCAGCTGTTTCCCTTCGGAGCGGATCACTAGTCAGGTCGGAAGGTCGCAAGCCACTGAGTTGCCAGCCGAGGGTTGGTGAGGAACTCGCCGCACGGCACTTAGTGAGCCCGTTTAGGAGCCGGCAGGTTAGGCTGCGGATCTTCACGCAGTGCTTCAGTCTCCCCCAACCGGTGGTTTAGGCGCCAAGCGCTGGGCGTCATCCCCGACCATCGCCGGAATGCATGCGTGAAGGCTGCGGGTTCAGAGAACTGCAGGACGGCAGAGATCTGCCCCAAGCTCATGCTGGTGTCGGCCAACAGCCCTCCTGCCACTCGGAACTGTGTCTCGCTGGCAAGCTGCCTGAAGCTCGTGCCCTCAGCCCGGAGCCGACGGCTTAAGGTACGACGGTTCGTCAGTCTCACACGCGCCACCCGTTCGGCACTGCAGCGCTGTTGGGTCACCGCGGTTTGGAGATAGTGACGAAGCTCATCTGTCAGCATGTTCGGCTGGTCGGCCTTAAGCCGGCGAATTTTCCCTTCGAGGGCGCGCCGAGCATCCGGGTCTGCGCCCGCTATGGGTCGCTCCAGCAGCCCGGCCGGAAAGACAAGTGCGGCCACCTCTTCGTCGAAACGGATCGGCGCGCGGAAAAAGTCGCTGTAGGGTCTCGTGTCTGGCGGCACAAAGCGCGGCAGTAAGACTTCCAATAGGGCCCAGTCGGGCCCGCACAGCGCCCGAAGGACGTTGAACATCGTGGCGAGCGCCCGCTCCGAATGATGAGCTGCGCCCTCAGCTCCCGGCTCATAGGGAGAGTAGCTGAGAACGGCCACACCGTCGTAAGCGCCGAGCCCAATTGCGGCGCCCCAGTTCTGCATGCCCACGTGCTCTTCGAAGGCCCGCAGGGCGCTTCCGATTGTGTCAGATACACGCATCAGCGCGCCGATCGGCCCGAGCGAGGCCAGATCAGCGCGCTGCCCGACGAGGAGGCTGAGGTGGCGACAGCCGGTTCGCTCTGCACCCAGTGCGATAAGTTGGCCGAGTGCGGCATAGGAGACCAGAATGTTGCTGCCGTCGAAGAGCCCTGGGTCAAGCCCGACCTCATTGACGAGGGCGTGCGGACTGGCGTCGAGTTCGACTAAAACATCATAGATGGCTTGCGCGATCCCTGGATGGATGAGGCTGAGACGCGGTGGCGTCAAGGGCGTACTCAGAGCTTTGGATGCGGGGGGGCAATCTGAGCTGCCGCCCAAGTTTGGCCTGTAGAAATGCGCCATCGCGAGGCCCCCTTGTTCCGGATCGCTTGATCCCAGCAACATAGGTTAGGTCACTTTGACAAACCATAGGCAGGCGCCTTTAATCAAGCCCGTTCATATCAAGACTGGTACTGAGGTAACCGATTGCGAGCTACTGATTGGCCCGCAAGATGGTGTGTCAGCTGTGCTCGATTAGAGCATAAATTGTTTTCGAGAAACTATCCCCCCAACTTTGGGAACCCTGGGGTATTCAGCTGGCCGACAACTTCTCCAAAACGCCCGCATTGCGAAGCTTCTCCCACCAAACGCTTCAAGCGTATCACGGAGCATTTCCTCCCTTTGCCCGGAGGGCTTTGGTGGTTTCGTCAGCCCTGGATAGGCGGCTAACGCCAAGCTGTACGCCACCCATGAGCGACCCGCAGCCAGACTTTGTCGTCTGGACTATCACAAACGTCGGTGCTCCAACCGTGGATCGCGAGACACGGTCGAGATACGTCCGGCACCGGCGCGGCAACATCCAGCAGGAATGCCGGGAGCGCCGGCGTGACGGCGGCCAAGGTCGTGCCTGCGACGAACGCTCGACGATCGATTAACATGGGGCCAATCCCTCCAGTGCTACCGAGCCCACCTGTGCAGAGGACGACAAGCGATACGTAGGCGAATGACCCCACCGTCGCGCGGCTCCTGCCAGAATCTCGGAGGCGGCATCGGCCGACCCGGCCGCGACTGCGGCCCTGTAGGCTTGCTGGAAGGCGCGTAGTGTTGGGCGATTGTTTAGGTTGACCCGGGCAAGTTCCAAGGCCCGCGCCGCATCGCCTCCGCTGCCGGCGTAGAACTCCGCGCCATGGTCGGCGAATGCCAGCAGATGCCGGTCCAGAAGGGCCTCGAACCCGGATCGCGCGGCCTCCAACTGGCGGCGCGCCTCGTCAAACCGCCCCACGGCCGTCAGCACGTCGGCCAGCCGCCAGGAGACTTCCGGATCGCCGCTCGCGAGCGCCGGCCTGAGGGTCGCCTCCGCTTCATCCCTTGAACCATCCGCCGCGACGATTTCCGCCAGGTGGACGCGGGCCTTCACGTACGACGGCAAACAGGCGATCGCCTTCCGGTACCACCCTGCGGCACGGTCCTCTCGCGGTTCGGGTATGAGTTCCCCCCAAAGCATCCCCAACTGGAAGTAGACCCAGGCCACCGCGAACGGCGACACGTCTTGGTAGTCCCGCAACGCCCGCCGGTAGGTCTGGTCGGCCTCGTCGAAGGCACCCAGATCCGCCAGCAATGCGCCGAGTGCAACCTGGTCTTCCAGGCACCCGGTTCTCACTGCGGCCCCGCGCCGCTTGTCCAACACCGCATCCAGGTTCATGCCGCACGCTTGATCGACGGCCAACAACGCGCGCTCGACGTCCCCGGACGGCGCCCCGCCCTCGCTTGCCCGGGCGAGATGATGCCGCGCATCGGAAAACCGGTGCAGCGCAGACGCGACTTGCGCCTGGATCAAGGCCGTGCGTGCCGATGACGGATCCAGCAGGGCGAGCTGTTCCGAGAGGGACTCCTGGCGGATGAGCGCCGAGAGATCGCCTGCGAACTGACCCGTCAGGTGCTCGAATTCCAGGACGCTCTCCGCGATTCCCGGGCGTTGCGGGTCCCGGTGGAACCGGCTCCAGGCGCGCGACCGCGCACTCTCCAAATTGATGAGGGCGATCCCCCCATCGGTCGTCTGAAAGCATGGTTCGTCGAGTTCCGCCGCCTCAGCCATATGCGACCTCACAACCGCGTCTTGAGGCTATCGAGCCCGGACCTGAACAGGGTCGACACAATCGTCTTGACGATCAGGGAACCCTGGCCGTTCGGAAGGAACTCGGCGCGCCACTCGACCGAGCTGCCGGTCCCCTTCGGCGTGACCGACAGCATCCCGGTGTAGTCGGCCACCGGCAGACCTGCGACGTTCGTGTAGCGATAGAAGCGACCGGCATCGTCCATCGCTTCGAGGCGTTCGATGATCGTCTTGCCATCGATGGTCTCGATGGTGCGCAGTTGACCCGCGCCGTTGCCGGTCAACTGGATCCGAGCGATCAAGGGATGCCAGGCGCCCCCAAACGCTCCGATCAAGGCCCAGACTTTGTCGGGCGGCGCGGCGATTTCGACTCGCTCCATTACATTCTGCGGCTCGGCGTTTGGCTCGGCGAGATAAGGAAATGTCGTGGTGCCTGGCTTCGTCGCCTTCGTTGTCCCACCTTGCAGGAACTCGCGGTCGCGATTGACCATCCATGTCAGCAGGACGTCGATGACATCGGCATCGACGGTGCGGCCGCCGCCGGTCTGATAGGCCTGGCCGTTGAGCGTGCTTTTCTCGATCTCCAGGTGGCTCTTGTCGGTGATGGGCTTCACCACGTCGAACAGCATGAAGTCGTCGAGGAACATCTCGGCATTGGCGGCCAGCGCAGTCGGCGTCCAATCCTGCTCCCCATCCCGCATATCCCAGTTGGCCAAGCTTTCCCGCAAGCGTTGGCGGAACAACGGACGAACGGTTTCATCGATGGCGAACGGGGTCTGCTGGTTCCAGAGGTCGCGGATGTCATCTGCGCCCTGCAGCTGCGCGTTGTTGAGACGAATGTTCGTCTGTTCAGGACGGCCGACCCAATCGATCCGGGGCGGTTCGTGTCCGACAAAGGCGCCCGCCCGCTTCAGCGGGACCGTTTCGGCGATCACCGCGAACAGCGAGCCCTTGTCGGGTTCGAGCACGCGCTCCGTGTCGAATTCGACGAGGATGCACAACACGTTATCGTTGAGCAGCAGGTTTTGGAACTTCTTCATGCCGCTCCCGAGGATCCAGGCGAGGATGAATGGGTCGGAGCGCCTGCCTGCGAATACGCGAAACATTCCGTCGGGTGTCGAGGCTCCTTTGGTGTCGTTGACGAGAACACGCAGCGTCTGCCCATCGGGCAAAGTCCATGTCCCGCGCTGGATCGGCCGGCCCTCCGCCGCGCCAGGCTCCAGCGGGTCAAACCGGCAGGTGAAGCGGATCTCTGGGTCGCTCGTCTCGAACTTGGTAGCCTCGCCGAGGCCGGCCACCCGCGCGCGGCGAACCACAATTGAATGATTGATCGCGTTCGAGAAGATTGCATCCACGCCACAGGTCGGAAAGACGGCCGCGGCCAGCACTGTTCGCGCCTGATTCTCGGGGCTGGTGAAGGCGAACAGGTCGGTCAGGTCGGCCGAGGGGTCGCCGATCTGCCTCGGCCCGTCGATATGGTCGGACATAGCTGGGCTCCGTCGGTGGTCAGCACGACTGGGGCGCCCTCCGTCAAGCGAGCCGCGCCCCCGACGGCGGCCTCAGCTAATCCTGGGCGGCGCGTCTCTCCGGCGGACCGGCGAACGGCGTGATCCGTCCAGGCATCTCGGGAATGGACTTCAGGTACTCGACGAGAGCCCACCGCTGTTCGTCGGTCAGCAACGGGCCAACGACGCCGTCGCCGCGCGGGCCGTTCTGGAAGGAGTGGCCGCTGTTCGAGTTTCCCACCAGGGTCGTGTCGATCAGAAAGCTCCCCGACTGCGCCTTCGTGTCGAGACCGACCTTGACCGGATCGAAGTCGCCGCCGAGGTAGAACTTCTTCGTGCGCTCGGCGGCCGGCAGCAGCATCTCGTAGAGATTGGGCACCGACGCATTGTGCAGGAACGGCGCGGTCGCCCAGACTCCCTCCCGCGGCGCCGCCTTGTAGACGTGCTCGGGTGGCCGCGCCGTCGACCGTTCGCGATAGCCATGCAGGTCCGCTTCCGCGGCCTCGGTGAGCTTGAGTTTGCGCTCGGCCACCTCACGAACCACGACACCGAGGACGGTGCTGAACACGAAGGGCGGCAACAACGGCTTGTCTCGGAACTCCGGCGGCAGGAACTTGCTGAGTTCGCCGGTGATCGCGACGGGCCTGAGAGCCTCGAACTGCGCTTTGTCCGTTCCAACGTCGGTCTGGGGCGTCAACCCAACGAGGACGAACTGTTTGCCGAACTTGTTCGGCTCGGTCATCCGATATGGCCACATGTTGTGGCAACCTGCGCAATTTTCTGCGAAGAGCGCCTTACCCGCCTTGGCCTTGTCGCGGTCGATCCTGCCGAGCACGTCCTCCGGCCAACTCGGCGGAGCCAGGCGGTCCAGCATGCCCTCGACCCGCTGAAGCTCAAGTAGCGCCGCGTTCGATTGGAACAGCCCCTCGGCTGGGGTTTTGGAGCTGAGGTCGACGGGCAGGAAAACGCCCATCGTCTCCCCGAAATTGCGAGCGATGGGATCCTGCGCAAAGGCGCTCCACTGCGTCCACAATCCCTGCGGGGCATTCCAAAGGAAGGGCGGTTTGACCGGCGCGATGCCCGAGGACCAGTTCTCGGGAATACCCGCCAACGTGGCCGTCGTTCGGTCGACGATCATCGTGAGGGCATCCATCCGCCCGGGACCCCACGAGTGCGGCGTGACCGAGGTTCGGTCGGCGTAATCGTGGACCCGAACCGCCTCGCTCTCGACCCGGTTGCGCAGCTTGTCCTTTGCCTCCGGGGTTGCCGCTCCGAGCCGCGCCGCTAGCCGGTCGAACTTGGCCGGATCGGTCAAGGTCGCGCGAAGCGCGCCGTCGACACCGCGAACCAGGCCCTGAAAATCAACTGTATCCGAAACCCCGCCCTCGATGCGAATGAGCTGACCCTTGTAGCGCAGGTGCCCCTGGTGGCACGCCGCGCAGGTCGGGCCAGCGTAGTCGCCCGCCGGCCAACCCTTGATGGGCGTGGCGACCGTCGTCTTGCTGATGCCGATCGGCAATCCGTCCGGATTGGATGGGCTCGCGGCCGCAAGGATCAGGCCGTAGCGTGGATCGTGCAGGCCGGACCGAAACAGGTCCTGGCTATCTGCAGCCTCCAGGTTCAGGAAAAGATCGTAGGCGAGGACGGCCGAACCTTGCGAGAAATGATCGTACCAGTCCCGGTCTTCTTGGGACCAAGCTTGATCGAGGACGATGACATGCTTGTCCGGTGCATTCTGCTGCGCCCTCGTCGGCAGCGCTGCAGATAGCGCGAGCATCGACCCGATACCGAGTTTTTGTAGAGCCTCTTTCATGGTGACGCTCCTCACGCGCTTCGTCGGTCGGACGGAAGAAGGGCGGGGCGAGGTCCCAGCACGGGTCGGCGCACTGCCATCTGTTGGCATTAGGTCGGTCAATGTCCGGTCTTTTCCCGCGGTTCTCCCCAAACGTGCTGATGACCTGCAGGCGTTGCTCAGCGCTCAGCGCGCTGGAACGGCATGTTCTTCGACTTTGACGGTGTCGACGATGTCGGCGGGCTCGTAGCGCCAGCGGGCGGCAAAGCCTGCCAGGAGCGCGCCAACGAGCGGCGAGCCAGAACAGCTCCAAGTATGCCCCACCGTGAACGGCACTGGCCCGGTTGAGCGTGCGGGACTCACTGAAATTTTAGTGGCAGGGATCGAAATCAGGTAAATCAGCACGAGAGCGACGCCGAGGAACCCGATGCCGACTTCGAGATAATCCGCCGACAACACAGCGGCACCGCAGCCACCGAAGGTCAGCCAGAAGGTCAGCCAGAAGGTCAGCCAGAAGGTATCTAGGGATTCCGCCGAGACTCGACGCATCAGCTCGTGGTCCATCTGGCCGCCTCACTAAATGCAGGCGCGGACACTGCCTGAAAGTCAGTGCGGCGAGATGAACTTACAATGGTGGATAATATCATCTCTTTCCAGATGCGGCAACGAACTCTCTTGAGAATCAAAATTGAATTTTTCGAAATCGATGACCCATTTGATCAAGCGTCGCTTCTAGGATCGAAGTATTATTTGGCCGGCCCCTATGGCTTGACTGACGCCTATGTTGGTCCCGGAATCGCTGGCATTTCGAGTTCGACGTCCAACGAATGACCGGCAGATCGATAGGAACAAGGGCAGCGCGGTTCACGCGGCATCGATATAAATCGTAGAGTGGTTCGGAGGCCTCAACATCATCAACGACAGAACCGGATCAGCCCCCGTTGCCGCGTCCGAGGGTTCGTGAACCCGGACTGTGCTGCTGCGGTCACACGAAGCGGAGGCTCTAGGGCAGTACGCCATGAGTGGCTTGGATCGGCTCTGGTGCGGCCTCACCAATCGATTGCAGCAGGTCGATCTCAATGGTGCGCGTCATGGCACGCATCGGCAGCGCGTGAACGCCAGCGGTGAACGGATCTTCTAGATCTAGCCCAATCCGGTTGAGCGCCAAGAACAAGAGCCCGACCACAGATGAGCCCAGCGGAGTGATCCAGCCCAGCTCCTGCACCATGGTTAAGGGCAGCAGGAGGCAGAAAGCCCGCACCAGGACGCCGGGCAGAGCCGAGAACTGGATCGCCAGAGGTGTATTACGGATCCGCTCAAGGCCACCCTGGGCATTGGCGATATCTGACAAGATGCGGTCGACTGCGGCGAGAGCAGCAGGATCGACGGCCCGCTCCTGGGCTACGGTTCGCAAGCACACGCCGACTTCGTACAGGATCGCATTGGGCTTGTTGCGCCGGCCTCGGATGCGGGCCGCAATGTCAGGGGTGAGAAGGCGCTCGACCTCCGCGGTGACATCGACCTCTTGCAAGGCGCCTCGTAGGGCGTGCGCGTAGGCCACCATGGCTCGGGTGAGATCGGGCGCGCCGCCGATCAGCTCCATCATTTGGCGACAAAAGGAACGCGCGTTGTTGGTGATCGCGCCCCAAAGGGTCCGTGCTTCCCACCAGCGCGCATAGGCGGTGTTGTTGCGTACGCTTAGGAACAGCACCAGAGCGGAGCCGATCAGCGAGGTTGGCAGGCTCGGCTGATCCATCCAGGGGCGGTGAGCCACTTGGAAGACCATCACGACGACTACGTCCCAGGCGAGGAGGACGAGAAGCGCCGGGGTGCCCTCGCGCAGCAGTTGGATGAGGCCAGTACGCCGATCGATGATCATCGCGGTCAGTTAGCCAAATACACTGAACGAGATGACTGCCCAGCCACCGCGGAGCCGGTTGGCTTGAGGCCACCGCGCAAGGCATCATCGTGGAAGCACCCGCCATGGAAGCCGGCCCAGCGGGAGCCGCCATTCCTTCGAAAGCCGAGCACCCCATGCGCCTCGCGTGTCAGGACCAAGATGCAAAAGCCCTGCCCGTGAGGACAGAGCCTTAACATGCAAGCCCGCTTTCGCGGTAGACCTAACCCGAAGCAGACATGCTGCTTTCGGCCAGACTACGTCACGCCAGATCGCCATCGCATGCAGAACCGGACGTTCGGCATGGCGCCCATCCCGGCTATCCCCGCTATCCGGGGCGTTTCAGGCGCTTCTTCATTGCAAACATCGGTGTCAGAGTTGCGAACCTAGACTTTCCGCAAATGGCGCGACCGTCGGCGGGTGATCACATCGTGTCACCATCGTAGGCCGGCCAACACCAGTGGGTACACTTAACCGCCAGACTGGCGCGTCGCTCAGGACCAGCTCAGTCTGCTCGACGCCTGCGGAAGTCACTCCCTAAGCATCTCGGGGTGCTTCTCGTCCGGCATCGTCTCACGCACGTGGTGCCGGACGATCTCGGCACTAAACGGCTTGCCGATGAACGTCGCTCCCTCCGGCAGCTCGTCAGGCCCGGGTTCGGCTTGGCCGGAGGCGACCACGACCGCAATATGCGGCCATCGCTCGGCGGTCTGCCTCGCCAGGTCGAAGCCATCCGCGTCCCCCGGCATGTGCACGTCGGTGAAGAGAAGTTGGACCACGTCATGGTGCTGTTCGAGTACCTTCATAGCCTGCGCGACGTTCATCGCCTCAAGCACTTTGAACCCAGCATCCTCCAGGATGCTGGTCGCGTCCATTATGATCAGGGCATCGTCATCGACGACGAGGGCATGGGGCGCATCGCCCGGAGCGTCATGGGTCACCTAGTTCAAGTCGCACCTGTACAGAAAGGTTGCCACTCGACGAATTTGTGATTTAGGCAATCGACTCTAGTGGCTGGCGCACGCGTCATACCCCCAAGCTGTTTCCCAGCCCGTTTTCATCGAGCAACCGCCGTTGGGCATTTTCGGCCTCAAAGGCCGGCCACGTCTTTTCCGCCTCGCGGCAACACCCTGCCTAGGATACGTCCGAGCTGATCGGCCGAGTAAGGCTTGTGCAGCAATTCGAAGCCGTGCAGCCCATCCTGGGCCAGCACGTGGCTGTAGCCCGAAGTCAACAGAACCGGCAGGGCCGGCATCCGACGCTGAAGGGTCTTGGCGAGCTCGATGCCGCCCATGCCGGGCATCACCACGTCGGAAAACACGGCGTCGAAGCCGGCCCCGTCCGCCCCGAGCTTGTCGAGCGCGTCCTCGGCGTTGGCCGCCCAGGTCGTGTGGTAGCCGATATCCTCCAGGATCTGGGTCGCAAACCTGCCGACCTCGACGTTGTCCTCGACGACCAGCACGGACTGGCCATCGCCGGTCGGGAAGGTCTCCCCGTCGATGGCCGATGCCGGGCGCTCGAAGGCGACCGCCGCGATCATCGGAAGGTAGAGCGTGAACGTGGTGCCCCGTCCGCGCTCGCTCTCGACCTCGATGTCACCGCCGGACTGCTTGGCGAAGCCGAAGACCTGGCTGAGGCCGAGCCCGGTGCCCTTGCCGACCTCCTTGGTGGTGAAGAAGGGCTCGAAGATGCGGCCGATCTGGTCCGGCGCGATGCCGGTGCCGGTATCCGTCAGGGAAATAGACGCGAACTGGCCGGATGCGGCGGCGTGCCCTCGAATGGAGGGCAGGTTACTGGTGTCGTCGAGCCGGAGGGTCAGCGTGCCCGCTCCGTCCATGGCGTCGCGCGCGTTCACCGCCATGTTGATCAGCGCCGTCTCAAACTGGCTGACGTCGGCCTTCACGAAGCACGGCAGGTCCGGGATCGCGGTGACAACGCGAATGCGGGCGCCGGTCACGGTGTCGAGCATGTCGGCAATGCCGCGAAGGCGGTCACCGACGTCGAATACCTCGGGCTTCAGCGTCTGTCGTCTGGCGAAGGCGAGGAGCTGGCTGGTGAGCTTCGCGGCCCGGTCAACGGTGTCGGAGACGGCGTCCATGTAGCGGGCCCGGCGTTCCTCCGGCAGGTCCGGGCGCCGCAGGAAGTCGACCGAGGAGCGGATGATGGTCAGCAGATTATTGAAGTCATGGGCCACTCCCCCCGTCAGCTGTCCAACCGCCTCCAACTTCTGCGACTGCCGCAACGCCTCCTCCGCCCGGCTCAGTGCGGCGGCCTGCTCATACTCGGCGGTCGTGTTCCGGCCGGTGGCGTAGATCTGGCCGTTCTCGAACACCCCCGTCCAGGAGAACCGGCGATAGGTGCCGTCCGCGTGCTTGAGGCGGTATTCATAGGGCTTGACCATCGGGGCCGTGAGGACCCGGCCAAGCGCGGCCTGTGTCGCATCCAGGTCGTCCGGGTGCGTGAACCCGACGAAGCTTTGCCCGACGAGGTCGGACACTTCCCAGCCGAGCAACGTCTTCCAGGCCGCGTTGACGGCCAGGAACGTCCCCTGCCCATCAGCGATGGCGAGGAGATCCGGTGACAGCCGCCAGGCTTGCTCCAGGGCGCGTGCACGGTCGGCGACACGACCTTCCAGTGTGGCGTTCAGGTCTTGCAACGCAGCCGTGGCCCGCTCCGCGGCCCGGCGCGCCTCCAGCATCTCGCGCTCGTAGCGCCGGCGGTCGGAGGCGTTGAACACGGTGATCCGGATGAACCGGATGTCGCCTCCTTCGTCCCGGCGCACTACGGCGTTGACCAGGACAGGTAGCGTCGTCCCGTCCGCTCGCATGAGGTCGAGGGCCACCTCGTTGAAGAAGCCCTGCATCCGTAGGAGCGGCGCGAAGTGGGTCTCGTAGTAAACCTTGCCGGCGATGTTCAGCAGGTCGAGGAAACGGCGGCCGACGAGATGCTCGTTGGTGTGGCCGAGCCAGGTCGCGAGCGTGCGGTTCACCTTGGAGATGCGCCCGTTCGGCAGAGCCGAGGCGTAGCCGCAGGGCGCGTTCTCGAACAAGTCCTCTAGGTCGTCCGCATCTTGCGTTTCGAAGTCAGGGGTCACCTCATCCACGCTCCGCCCCCCCTGAGGAATCCGTCGATGGCCGCGATGGTCTCCCCGGGCGCGCTGAGATTCGGGCAGTGGCCCGTCGCATCGAGCAGGACGAACGCGCTGTTGGGCAGGTGCCGGTGGACGTACTCGCCGACCTCCGGAGGCGCGATCACGTCCTCCGAGCTTTGCAGGACGAGGCAACGCGCCTTCACGCCGGCCAGGTCGACGCGGTTGTCGGCGAGGAAAGTGGTGCGTGCGAAGCGCCGGGCGATGTCTGGGTCCGTGCGGCAGAAGCTGTTGGTAAGCTCCTCGCCGAGTTCGGGCCGGTCGGCATTGCCCATGATCGCTGGCGCCATCGCCTGCGACCAACCCATGTGGTTGGTGTCGAGGAAGTCGAGCAACTCTTCGATCTGGGGCGAGCTGAAGCCGCCAACGTAGCCATCGTCGTCGAGATAGCGCGGCGACGGGCAGACCAGCACGAGGTCCGCGAACAGCTCGGGAGCTTTCTTCGAGGCGAGGATGCCGATCATGGCGCTCACCGAATGCCCGATGAACACCCCGTCCCTGACGTCGAGGGCGCGGCAGAGCTCGACCACGTCGTCGGCATAGCCGTCGAGCGAGGTGTACTTGCCAACGTCGTAGGCCGACAGGTCCGAACCACCGGCGCCGATATGGTCGAACAGCACCGTGCGGTAGCGGTCCTGGAAGGCCGGTGCCACGTAGCGCCACATGTTCTGGTCGCAGCCGAAGCCATGGGCGAACACCATGGCGGTCCGTCCGTTGCCGACCAGCCTCGCATTGTGTCGCCGAACCACCGACAAAGGTGCCCCCCAGAAAGCCGAAGATCTAACATGCCTTCCGGCAGCGCGCCCGCCACCTTCCGACGGTCAACACCGTGCCGCGGAGGGCGTTCAGATGAGGTGTTCCGCGCGCCGGCCTTCTTATACGGTCCCGACTAGGGAACCGGTCCCAAAATATCGGCGCGCGTTATCCCCGCAACCTTGTATGCCTTCATGAGCGAGGACAGGGACCGCACCGACGGAGCGCCTGCGCTGACCAAGGACCCTGGGCTGCTGATGCCGCCGATTCCAGGGCGATTGCCGCCCCCGCTGGAGCCCAATACGGCACCCGGCGACGACCGCACCAAGGGCGTGGAACACTCCGATGGGTTGGGGCACCGAGGACGCTCCGAATCCACGCCTAGTCGGCGTGAACCACTTCGCATTGGAGGCCAGCGATCCCTTGGGAAACCACATCAAGGTGATCAGGTACGCCGACGTCCAGTTCACCGAGGCGCTGGAGGTGCAGGCCGGCATGGGCCACACTCAGGACGGGTCGGAGCAGGCCCGCGGCCAACTGGCCGAGAAAGGCATGTGCGCCGACGCCGAAACATGGCGGCCGCCAACCACGTGATGGGCGGCCCGAGTCTGCTCGCGGCGGTTCAGATGCGGCGAAGCTCCGTCGGGCGGATACACTCCGAAAGCAGTCCGGTCGGCCCCTTCAGGTGCCCTCGACGCTGTAGAGGATGTGTGTGGCGGCCGATGATTGGCGGCTTTCGAGAGCTTAATGCATGTCCATGACGTCCGACCTGGATCGGGAGGAGGCTGTCCGCTTTTCCGGCAGCCACGCTCCGAAGCGGACCAGCGGCTTTCGGCCAGACTACGTCACGCCGGATCGTCAACGTCCGCAGAACCGGACGTTCGGCTTCGCGCCCAACTCTGCCATTCGAGGACTCTCGCCAACTTCTCCAAAGCGGACGTTGGCCAAGGCTGGGTTGCCGGTCTACGCAAGTCACTTCAGGCCACCAGCTTCGATCAAACAATCGCCCCCGCCGAGGGTCTTGCCTGTAGTAGCCGAGCCATCGATGCTGCGCCGCAGCGGATGGCCTGCGACCGGAGCGACCCATGGAGACGATCGGCCGTGACCTGCGCGAGATGCAGCGCATCCCCCTCACTGCATCGCATGTCGCCGCATTGCGGGCGATCGGGGCCGAAAAGCATTACCCCGCCGGCGCCTTTCTCGTCCGTGCCGGTGATCCAGCCGATCGCTTTATGTATGTCGAGGCCGGCGAGATCGAAGTCGTGAATCCCTTCACCGACGAGCGCCATCTCCCATCCACCCTTGGTCCGACCCAGTTCATGGGAGAGATCTCGTTCCTGAACGGCGGCGTATGGTCGATGCCCATGCGGGCGAGCGCGGATACGGTCGTCACCGAGGTGCCGCGCCCCGAGATGCTGCGACTGATGTCCGAGATCCCGGAGATGTCGGACATCATCATCACAGTCCTCGCCGCACGGCGGCGGCGGCAGCTCGACTCGCACGACGGCACGCTCGTGCTCATCGGCGAGGACGACGACCGTAGCGTACGGCGGATCGCCGAGTTCGCGAGCCGCAACCGGCTTCCCTACAGGACCTATCCGCTAGGCAGCCCGGAGGCGGCGAGCGTCGCCACGGCCTGCTCGATCTCGGCTAACCGACCGGCGGTCATCTTCGGCCGGGACGTGGTCGTGACCGAGCCGACGCCCGCCAAGGTCGCGCGGCTGCTCGGCCTCGACTACAACCTCGTCGACGACGAGGCCTTCGACGTCCTCATCGTGGGCGGCGGTCCGGCCGGTGTGGCAGCGGGCGTCTATGCGGGTGCGGAGGGGCTGCGCGCGTTGGTCATCGAGGATGTGGCGATCGGCGGCCAGGCCGGCACATCGAGCCGGATCGAGAACTACATGGGCTTCCCGACCGGGATCTCGGGCGCCGACCTCGTCTGGCGCGGCGAGATCCAGGCGATGAAGTTCGGCACGCGCTTCGCGATGCCGCGGCGCGTGGCGAAGTTGGAACGGCTTGAGGACGGATCGTTCTGTGCGACGTTCGACAACGGCCGGCGCGTCCGGGGACAGGCCGTCGTCGTCGCGACCGGCGTCCAGTACCGGAGATTGCCGATCGACCGCCTCGAAGCGTTCGAGGGCGCAGGCATCTACTACGCTGCGACAGAGATCGAGGCGCGCTACTGCCGGAATGCCGAGACGATCGTCATCGGCGGCGGCAACTCGGCGGGCCAGGCCGCGATGTATCTCAGCCGCTCAGCGCGACACGTTCGCCTCTTGGTGCGTGGGCAATCGCTCGCGACCTCCATGTCGAGGTACCTGTCGAGCCGGCTTGAGGCAGACCCGGCGATCACCATCGAGTACGGGGCCGAAGTCACCACCCTGCACGGCGACGACCATCTCGAGGCGGTGACGATCCGCACCCTCGCCGACGGAACGACGCGCAGGATCTCGACCTGTGCAGTGTTCGTCATGGTGGGCGCCGCCCCCAATACCGGCTGGCTCTCGGGGCTCGTCGAGCTCGATGGCCACGGCTTTGTCCTGACCGGGGACGCGGTCGGCGCGCGTTCGCCTTATGCGACGTCGCATCCGGGAATCTTCGCGGTCGGCGACGTGCGCGCCAACTCCATCAAGCGGGTCGCAGCCTCGGTCGGCGAGGGATCGGTGGTCATCTCCAAGGTGTGGGAGCACGTTCGGACGTAGATCGCGCCGCCCGGCACGCATACGACCGGAGCGCCGGATCCCCCGACGACTGGGCTCTCACTCCTGCGCTTGCGGCCCGGCTGATCATAACGTTCGGCGCAGATCCTCGGAACATCGACGTCGAGGCCGGCGACGACGTCACGCGTCCACTGTCGCATAGGCGGCGAGGAAATCGACGAAGGCGCGGATGCGCAGTGAGAGTCGCGCGTGGCTGACATACACCGCGCGAACATCGTCGGCCGCACCTGGATCATACGCCTCAAGCACCGGAACGAGCCATCCGGCTGCGAGGTCGGGCGCGATGTGAAACCGAGCCAGACGCGCGATCCTGGAAGCGGTGCGCCGCCGCGATATCGAGCGTTTGAAGCTGGAAGTCGATGGCGGCATCTACGCTAGCCAGGACCTCGTCCGTGGCAACATGGCGGCCTCGGCGCATCGGGCCGATTAGCGTTGCGAATGGGCCTTGGCCATTGGCCAGGAACCAGACTTTCGGCATTGCGCCGATTTTGTTGAAAAACTCGGAGGCGGCTTTTCAGGCTTCATCCAAAGCGGCGCCCCGGAGAATTTCTGTCTTTCATAGCTGATCACTGCCGCCGTTTCGGCGAGTGTCGGGCAAGGCTATAGTAGAACATTCTCCTTCTGGGGCGGGCCGCAGCGCTCTTTCAGCGCGGTCCCGAGTTTTTCAACGAAATCCGCCCATACCGGTCGTTCTGCGGTTTGCGACCGTAGCTCGAAAGCGGAAGTCGGTTACGGATTTGCCACAGCCGCGAGCGGGCTTTCCGGGAACGGCCGCCCATTCAGAGCCGGCCGTTCCTTCAATGCCTGCAGCAAGGCACGCCGCTGAAGACCTGCGCAGATCTTCGTTCAAGCGCCTAAGAATCTCGTGATGGCCTCCGCGATGACGGCGGCATGCGTCTCCAAGGCGAAGTGCCCCGTCTCGAGGAACCTTAGCTGGGCATCCGGGATGTCGCGCCGGAATGCTTCCGCGCCGGCCGGCAGGAAGAATGGGTCGTTGCGGCCCCATATGGCCAGCAGTCGCGGCCGCTGGGTGCGGAAGTAGGCCTGGAAGTCGGGGTAGAGCGCCACGTTGCTGGCGTAGTCGCCGAACAGGTCGAGCTGGATCTCGTCGACCTCCGGTCGCTGGATGTACCACGCGTCGAGGGCGCTCCCGTCGGGCGAGACCAAAGAGGTGTCCGGCACGCCGTGCTCGTATTGCCAGCGGATCGAGGCGGGGGTCAGTAGTTCGCGCAACGCCTGCCTGTTGGCGTCGCTCCGGTCGCGCCAGTAGCGCTGGATCGGGTTCCAGCCCTCGCTCAGCCCCTCTTCGTAGGCGTTGCCGTTCTGCGAGACAATGGCGGTCACCCGCTCCGGATGCGTCATGGCCAGGCGGAAGCCAGTGGGTGCGCCGTAGTCGAAGACGTAGAGCGCGTAAGTCTTCAGCCCGACCACCTCAGTGAAGCGGCCGATGACCTTCGCGAGAGCGTCGAAGGTGTAGGTGAAGGTGTCGCGCGGCTTGATTTCCGACAGGCCGAAGCCCGGCAAGTCGGGGGCGACGAGGTGGAAGCGTTCCGCCAGCAGCGGGATCAGGTCGCGGAACATGTGACCTGAGGACGGGAAGCCGTGCAGCAGCAGGAGCGCCGGCTTCGCCGGGTCGCCGGCCTCCCGGTAGAAGATATCGAAGCCGTCGACGTCGGCGGTGTGATAGGCGGTCTGGGTCATCGTTTGTCCTCCGGTGTCGGCGATGCAGCCCGACACGCCGTGGGGTGGTTCGGATCGGGCGCTCAGTCAGTTCTGGGCGGCCAAGGTCCGCGCCACGTCGGCGGCGCTGATGCCCTCCAAGGCGAGGCCGTAGCCGGTTCCCTCCTCGACGAGCCGCCGCAGGCGCTGCGTCAGCGCGATCCGGGTGTAGCGGCCGGTGAGTGGCGGCAGGGCAGCGATGCCGTCCGCGATCGCGTGCGCCCGCGCCAGCAATTGATCCCGCGGTACGATCTCGTTGACCACGCCCCAGTCCTTAGCGGTCTCGGCTTCCAAAACCTGCCGCGTCAGCAGGAAGTATCGCCCGCGGATCGAGCCGATCACCTCGGGCCACAGGATGTGCATGCCGTCGCCCGGCACGATGCCGAACTCGAAATGCGGCTTGTCCTGGAAGACCGTTTCGGGCGTCGCCAGCACGATGTCGGTGAGCAGTGCGTACTCGCTGTGCAGCAGGACCGGGCCGTTCAGCGCGGCGATCATCGGCACCTCGATGTCGAGGATGTTGCCGAGCACCTTGCGGCCCTCCCGCAGGATCTTGTCGTAGCCCTGCGGCGTGAAGAAATCGAAGCCTTCGGGGCTGATCGCGTCCATGAACGCGTCGCCCGCCCCGGTCAGGATCACCGCCCGGTTGTCGCGGTCCTCGCCGATGGCGTGGAACAGGTCGACGAACTGCTCGTGGGTGTGACCGTCGAAGACGAGCTTGCCGCCCTCGGTGTGAAGCATGACCTCCAACACGCCGTTCGGCTTGCGGGTCAGGCGGGCGTTGGAGAAGGCGTCGCGGTAAGTGTCGAAACGGGCCATGGGTGCTGTCCTCGTGGTGGCCGGCCCCATTCGGTCGGCATGAAGACGAGGTAGACGGCTCCGTCTGGCGACGGATGACGGCGCGGAGCGATAAGGCTTATGCCGCCGTGGAATGATCCGCCCGGGTTTCGGCCATGGCTGCCTCGACGAAGCCGGCGAAGAGCCGTGCCTTGGCGCTAGCCATGCGGCCGGTCGGGAAGACCGCCCAGAGATCGATCGGGGGCAGCGTCCAGGCCTGAAGCAGCCGCCGCACCGCGCCGCTCGCCAACTCGGGGGCGAACATCCAGTCCGACGTGACGGTGAGTCCGATATCGGCCAGGACTGCAGCCCGCAGGCCCTCGGCCGCGCTCACCCGCACGCGGCCCTGCACCGCGACCGAGGCCTCAGCCCCGGCCCGGGTGAAGGACCAGATATCGGGCAGCTGGCTGTAGATCACCGCCTGGTGCCCGGCGAGGTCCGCCGGGCTGAGCGGCTCGCCTGCGCGGGCGAGATAGCCGGGGGTGGCGAGGACCGAGCGCGCGCCGGTCGCGAGCTTGCGTGCGACGGCTGTCGAGTCCGGCAAGGCGCCCATGCGCAGCGACAGGTCAACCCCCTCGCTGACGAGGTCGATTACCCTGTCGTCGAGGATGATCTCGATGTTGAGGTCCGGGTGCTCGGCGAGAAAGCGCGGCAGTATCGGCACCACATGGAGCCGCGCGAAGGTGGTCGCCGCCGAGACGCGCAACCGGCCCGAGAGCCCGGCGCCCGCGCCACGGGCCGCGCACTCGGCCTCGTCCGCCTCGGCGATGGCGGCCTGGGCCCGCTCGTAGAAGCGCAGGCCTGCCTCCGTGGGGCTCAGGCCATGGGTCGAGCGGACGAGCAGGCTGACCTGCAGGCGGTTCTCCAGCTGCGCGATCGTCTTGGAGACGGCAGGCTGGCCGACGTTCAAGAGCCGGGCGGCGCCAGAGAATGAGCCCGACTCAACGACCCGTACGAAGGTGGCCATCGCCTGATACCGGTCCAAGCCATTCCTCCCTGGAATGAGCGTTATCGCCTTCGGCCGCATGCCCTGTCCATCGGGGATGAGGCATCAATCCGGACATCCACACCGCGCAGTCGCGGTGGCCCCCCGGAGCAATGCGGACATGTTCGAGGTCTACGCCTTCGCCACGCCCAACAGCGTCAAGGTCCTCATCGCGCTGGAGGAGCTTGGCCTCACATACGTCCTGCACGGCGTGAACGTCCGCCGGGGCGAGCAGAAGGCACCCGAATTCGTGTCGCTGAACGCGAACGCGAAGGTGCCGGTGCTGGTCGACCCCGCGGCGCCCGGCGGCCGGCTGGTCCTGACGGAGTCGGCCGCGATCCTGGTCTACCTGGCCGAGACGAGCGGCCGCCTGATGCCAACGGACGGCGAGGGGCGGGCGCGCGTGTTCGAGCAACTGTTCTTCCACGCCTCCGGGCTCGGCCCGGCCTTCGGGCAGGCGGGCTTCTTCCAGCGCCAGGCCGCCGAGCTGCAGCCGCTGGCCATCGCCCGCTTCTCGGCGGAGGCGAACCGGACGCTGGGCGTGCTCGACGGCATCCTGGCCGAGCGCCCCTACGTCGCCGGCGACGCCTTCACCGTTGCCGACATCGCCCATTTCGGCTGGCTCTGGCGCCGCGAGTTCGCGGGGGTGGGGTTCGAGGCCACGCCGCATGTCGGCCGCTGGTACGACGCGGTCGCCGCGCGGCCCGCCGTCCGCCGCGCAATCGAGCGGGTGAACGCCCTCGTACCCCAGGCCTGAGGGACCGGCCCAAGCCGGACGTCGAGGCGCACCGGGCAGCCGCGACGCCTTTCCGACCACCATCCACCGAGGAGCGGACACATGACCCTGCAATCCAAGCTCGACGCGTTCAAGGCCGACTTCGAGGCCGGCAAGCCCCCCTACAACGTGCCTCCTTCGGTCATCGCGACGATGCACCGGGCCACCGCGGAGCTGATCGCCTCCGGGGCCGCGACCCGTGCCCTGAGGGCCGGCTACCGGGCCCCGGCGTTCACGTTGCGGGACCCGGACGGCCAGCCCGTCTCGTCCGCCGACCTGCTGCCGCGCGGACCGCTCGTCATCAGCTTCTACCGAGGCGTCTGGTGCCCCTACTGCAACATGGAGCTCAAGGCGCTCCAGGAGGCGCTGCCGAGTTTCGAGCGGCTCGGGGCGAGCCTCGTCGCCGTCTCGCCGCAGACGGCGGCCAACAGCCGGAAGTCGGTCCGCCAGAACGGGCTCGCTTTCCCGATCCTGTCGGACCCCAACAACGACGTCGCGGCCGCGTTCGGCCTGCGCTTCGCCCTGCCCGACTACCTGGTCGACCTCTACAAGGGCCTGAGGAACGACCTGCCGGCGTTCAATGGCGACCCGAGCTGGACCCTGCCGATGCCCGGCCGCTTCGTCGTCGGGCAGGACGGCGTGATCCTCTACGCCGAGGTGAACCCCGACTACACCCGCCGCCCCGAGCCCGAGGACATGCTGCCGGCGCTCCGCCGCGTCGCCTCCGTTCCCGCCTGACCGAACACCGCGCCCGGGCCGCGTCGGCGGCCACGCAACTCGAAAGAGATCCAGGATGTCCCGCACATTTCTCGTGACCGGTGCCAGCAAGGGCATCGGGCTGGCGCTGTCCCACCGTCTCGCCGGTGAGGGGCACCACGTCGTCGGCCTCGCCCGCGGCAGCCTCGACGGCTTCCCCGGCACGCTCGTGCCAGTCGACCTCGCTGACGGTGAGGCCACCACCGCGGTCCTCGCGGACCTGACCGAGCGCTTCGCCTTCGACGGCGTGGTCAACAATGTCGGACTGGTCCGGCCACAGCGGCTCGGGGCGGTCGAGATCCCCGCGCTGGATGAAGTCCTGCGCGTCAACCTCCACCCGGCGGTCCAAACCGTGCAGGCGACCCTGCCGGGCATGCGCCAGCGCGGCTGGGGTCGGGTGGTCAACATCGCCAGCCTGACCGTACTCGGCAGCGTTGAGCGCACAGCCTACGCGGCCGCGAAGGCGGCGCTCGTCAGCTTCACACGCTCCTGGGCGCTAGAGCTCGCCACGACCGGGATCACCGTCAACGCAGTCGCGCCGGGCCCGACCGAGACCGAGCTGTTCCGGGCGAACAACCCGCCGGGCAGCGAGGGCGAGACGCGCTACCTCGCCGGGGTGCCGATGGGCCGCTTCGGGCGGCCGGAGGAGATCGCAGCAGCAATCGCGTTCCTGATGTCGGACGGTGCGGCGTTCATGACGGGGCAGACCCTCTACGTCGATGGCGGTGCCTCGATCGGCCGGGCGGCGCTGTAGCCCCCGAACGCGGCTCACCGGGTCGCGGCGGCATCGAGTTCGTTGTCGCCGCCGACCAGTTGTAGGCACCATTCGGTGAAGGAGCGGACCTTGGCGGCGCGATGCTGGCGCGACGGGTAGATCGCGTACAGGGGAAAGGTCTCGTCGGGCCAGTCCGGGAAGATCTCGACGAGCTTGCCGCTCGCTACGATGTTCCGGCTGCCGAGCTGCATGACCTGCGCGATCCCCGCGCCTTCGCAACAGGCGCCTATCATCGTCTCGACGTCCGACACCATCAGGCGCGCCGGCTGCCGCACCGGCACGACCTGGTCGCCACGACGGAACTCCCAGGCGAAGGGACGGCCCGTCAACGGATCCTGATAATCGATGCAGGCGTGCTCGCGGAGGTCGCGCGGGTGCGCGGGGCGGCCATGCGCAGCCAGGTATGCCGGCGCCGCGACCGTCAGGATCCGCGTCTCCAGGAGCTTGCGCGCGGTGAAGCCCGCCACCGGCGGATCCCCGAACCGGAGCGCCATATCGAACCCGTCGGCGACGAGATCGCCGATCTGGTCGCGCATGATCAGTTCGAGCCGCAGCTCGCGATGGATCGCGAGGAAGCGCGTCAGTTCCCGCGACAGGACCAGGCGCGAGAAGAACGGATCGACATTCACGCGCAGACGGCCGCGCACCGTCTGAGCACTGCCCGCCGCCTCCAGGGCCGCGGCTTCGATCCCGTCGAGATGCGGGCCGACCCGCTCCCAGAAGCGTCGCCCCTCGTCGGTGAGCCGCAAGGTCCGGGTCGTGCGATCGAGCAGGCGCACGCCGACGCGGGTCTCCAGACGCTGAATGGCACGTCCCACACCCGACTGGGTGAGCCCGAGGGCTTCGGCGGCCCGGGTCATCGTCCCGGCCTCGACCACCGCCATCAGGATCGTCACGCCGGCCAGCAGCCGGCCATCGTACGGCATCGTTCCATGACTCCACGTCCGGAATGATCTGACAGAACGACGCTAATTTCTCGCGCGCTGCTGCGCCACATAGGGCCGAAGCAATTCAGAGGAGGCTCTCATGACAGGGCAATCCACGGCGCTCGTCGTCGGCGCCTCGCGCGGACTGGGTCTCGCCCTCGCGGGGGAGTGGCTTGGGCGCGGGTGGCGCGTGATCGCAACGGCACGCGGCCGCTCCGACCAGCTCGAGACGCTCGCAAACCGCTTCCCCGACAGCCTCGAGATCCAGCCGGTCGATATCAACGACGCGGGCTCGGTTCGCGCGCTGCGCGAGCGCTTGAGCGGTCGACGCGTCGAGGTCCTGTTCATCAATGCCGGCATCGCGCGCGCGATCGAGGCCAGCCCGGTCGACGCGCGCCAGGCGGACTTTCTCGACATGATGCTGACCAACGCCTTCTCGCCAGTGCGCGCGGTCGAACTGCTGCGAGATCTGGTGCCGGCCGGCGGCACCCTCGGGATTATGAGCTCCGAGCTTGGGAGCATCGCGAATGCCACCGGCGGCTGGCAGCTCTACGCGTCCAGCAAGGCCGCCCTCAACATGCTCATGAAGGGCTATGCGGCGAAGCACCCCGACGACGGGCACGCCCTGCTCCTCGTCGCCCCCGGCTGGGTGCGCACCGAGATGGGCGGCGGCGACGCGACTCTGTCTGTCGAGGAAAGCATCCCGCGCGTGGTCGATATGATCGCGGCGAACCGCGGCTTGGCCGGGCTGCGCTACGTCGACCGGTTCAACAATCCGCTTCCCTGGTGACCGGCTGCCCGCCAGGCGAGCCGGACGTTCGCCACCTACGCACCGCGGCAGGCAGCGTCCACCAGAGGGGATCGGTGACGGTCGGTGACCGGAACGGCTCCGGTTGCCGCGCAGAGCGGCCCGACATCGCACGAAGCGGTGCTGCCAAGCCGGCATTCGCGATGCACGATAGAAGGGCAGCCGCGCCGCTGTGGCGACCGCCGACGCCGGTCGTGGCTGAGGCATTGGTGAAAGGCCGACGATGACCCGCATCCTCATCACCGGATCGTCGGACGGCCTCGGGCTCATGGCGGGCCAGCGCCTGGCCTGCGAGGGCCATGAGGTCGTGCTGCATGCGCGGAACGCCGATCGCGGCGAGGTTGCGCGACGGACGCTTCCGAACGCGGCCCAGATCGTCATCGGCGATGTCGTCACGATCGCCGGCATGCGATCCGTGGCCGAGCAGGCCAACGCGATTGGGCGCTTCGACGCCGTCATCCATAATGTCGGCATCGGCTATCGCGAGGCGCACCGGATCGTAACCAAGGATGGTCTGAGCCATCTCTTCGCGATCAACGTCCTGGCGCCCTACGTGCTCACGGCCTTGATGGAGAAGCCCGACCGCCTCGTCTACCTGAGCTCGGGCATGCATCCGGGCGGGATCCCGGACATGGACGACCTGCAATGGAGCAGTCGGCGCTGGAGCGGATCGCAGGCGTACGCGGAAACGAAGTTCCTGGACGTCCTGCTGGCTTTCGGCGTGGCACGACGCTGGCCCGCGGTGCGGTCGAACGCCCTCGAACCGGGCTGGGTACCGACGCGTATGGGCGGTCCCAGTGCGCCGGACGATATGGCCGCCGCGCCCGTGACCCAGGCGTGGCTGGCGGTCGGGGACGACCCGGCCACCCATGTCACGGGCCGGTACTTCTATCACCAGCGCAAGAAACCGCCGGCGCCCGGCACCGAGAGCGTCGGGCTGCAGGAGGCTCTGCTGCACCGGTGCGCGACGCTGTCCGGTGTACCGCTGCCCTAGACAGGTCCGCAGCGCCTCGGTGGAGCGCCCGAGGCCGGGGATCCTCAGGCGCGCACGGCCGTCATACGCCGGGCAACGCGCGGCCTGGACTCCCCGTGAAGCGAAGGACGGCCTCCGCGAACGCGCGGGCCTGCTCGATATGGGCTAAGTGGCCGCTCTGCTCGAAGATCCTGAGCTGCGCCCGCGGTAGCAGATCCGCCAGCAGCGCCGCGTGGCGCGGGCCGAGGATGAAGTCGTCGGTTCCGGTGACGACGAGCGCCGGAACCTGCAAAGTGGCAAGGCGGTCGCGAACGTCGAAGGCTTGGCCATCGCCGACCAGCAGGGTCGCCCGGAGCCGGCGTTGCAGGGTCTCGAGGCTGTCGGGCCAGCGCCGGAAGTCCGAGACATAGGCCGGCAGGAGGTCGCGCATGGCCGCCGTGTAGGCTGCGTCCGTGCGGATGGAGGGAATCGAGGCCCAGGCCCTCTCGACCGCTTCGGCTTCCGTCGTGCCCGCATGGCGTGCGACGAAGGCGGCGATCTCAGCGCTCGCATCGGTCATGAAGGTGCCGCCCGTGTAGGCAGCGCCCGCATACAGGATCAGGCCAGCGAGTCCTCCCGACCGTTTGAGCGCCGCCTCCAGCACCACGAAGGCGCCGTGCGAGTGGCCGAGCAGGTAGGGATCGGGAATACCGGCCGCGTCGATGAACGCGAGCAGCTGTTCGGAGAAGCGGTTTACGCTGTATCCGTGGGGATGGGTCGCGAGGTGTCCGGACGATCCTGTGCCGATCGGGTCCAGATACACCATGGTCAGGTTCTCTTCGAGCAGAGGCAATCGCAAGTAGCTGGCCTCGATGCCGGGGCCACCGGCATGCACGATGCAATAGGGTCCGGCGCCTGAGACGTGGTAATGTTGATCTATACCGTCCACGGCGATGCTGTGCGCGCCGGGCGCGAGGACCGATGGCATGACATGTCCTTTCGTATCTTGGGCGGCAGAACATCCAGCCTGCAGACCCGCATCTGTGGTCTTCAGGTTCATGCAGGAATTACTGTGCGACTCTGTTCCTGACTCGGCAGCGGGCCAGGAGCCGTACGCCCACGCGCTCAACACCCGAAGCGCCATGATGTCCAAGGACGGCACGGATTCAGGCGGCCGACTTCGATCGTCCGCCAAGAAGGTCGTTATGCAGCATTCGATGTTCGTCTTCGTCTAGTAGGCTGTCATTTCACCGGATCAGATCATCGGCCCAATCAAGCCAAGCATCGGCGACTCGTTCGCGCCGGGCATGATCGAGCGATGCGGCAGGTCCTGATACCAAGATTTCTCAGCCTTGATGAGCGGCATTTCTCCGGAAACGCCGTGCATATCAAAGAGCGCGGATCTCAGACTCTCGCATTATCAAATGGCCGTAAGCCGTTTCGCGAATGCAGCCCGCCCGCCGAGATTCGGGTCATCACTTCCACGCATTGTCTATAGGCGGATTTGCTTTCTCAAACCAGCTAGACCGAGCCACAGCACCAGATTTGAACGATAACGCACGCCGGACGGCTTCCACGGGTGCGAATTTCTGACGAGACTGTCCGACGTTGATGGTGACAGTGCCCTTGGTGCTCGTGTCCGACCCGGAAGAACTCCACCAGCCTGCGTGCTCAAGACCGTTCGGCGTCCGGCCGAGCGACATCGATCCCGAGGCCGGGCTGTGGTTCCAGCAATCGGGCTGCGCTCATGGCTTGAGCGCGGTAGGCGCTCGGATCGCACCCGTAAGCGGCCTTGAAGGCGTGCGAGAAGTAACTGCGGCTGGCGTAACCGACGCTCTCGGAGATGACCTTCACGGGCATGGGCGAGGACGTCAGCAGCTTGGCTGCCAGTTGAAGGCGCGCCCGCTGCAGATACTCGATTGGACCCTCACCGAAGGTGGAGGAGAAGCGCTCCGCGAAGCCGGAACGGCTCATTCCACAGAGCGCAGCCAAGCTATCGACCGTGTGCTGCGCTCCGGGCGCATCGAGGACAGCCGCGATCGCCGGGACCAGCCTCGGATCGCGCAGTGCTTCGAAGATCGGCGATCGCGCGCCTTTCTCCTTCAGATGGATCCGAAGCAGGATCGCCAGGCACTGCTTCATGAGTGCACTCGTCACCTCCTGCGTTCCGAGACTTGGCTGGACGAGCTCCTCGATCATGAAAGCGAAAGCGTGACGTAATCTGTCACTGTTAGATAAATCTTCAATCAACGCATCGTGCAGCCGGTCGAAAAGACCGAGCGCGCCGGCATACCGCGCCGAGATGGATCCACAGGCCAGCAAGATGTCCCGACTTCCATCTCCGGCGGTCAATGCGATGAGGCCATCCGGAAGAGTTCTGCGCGCGTTTTCGGCCGTAACCGTTCGGGTGGCTCCGGCGAAACCAATCGAGTGCCGCATGCCGCGAGGTGGGATCACCATGCAATTCGGTCCGAAGCTCTGAGGCTCCTGACCTTCGACCGCGATCATTCCGGAGCCCGCGAGAACGTAATGGACCAGAATCGCGTCGGCCATGCCGTTCTTCGCCAGCTCCCACCCGGTCTGGATCTCACAGAATGCGAACGCATGAACCTGCACAGACAAAGTCGTCAACAGACGTGAAAGAATATTGCAGGACATTTAACCTCCGAACGCCCCTAGCAGTGCATAAATATCAGCGTCAAAAACGGATTACAGAGGTCAATACGATGACGTAAATCTGATTAAGCGTCATCTGATGAGGCTTATCGATCCCATATATCACCAAAAATCCATACATTCGATGTAAATACACGAGGGATGCCGTTATCATGAGGGTGAACTCGATCATATCCGCCCCTCGCCTGCACCCATGGCCGGTGCGGATCATGCACTGGACGAACGCCGCGGCGATGGTGGTGCTGATCGGCTCCGGCTGGGGCATCTACGACGACTCCGTCATCATCCACGGCGTGTACTTCCCCAAGGCGATCCGGCTCGGGTCCTGGGCGGCCGAGAGCCTGCTCTGGCATTTCGCCGCCATGTGGCTGCTGGTTGCCAATGGCGGCGCCTATCTCGTCTACGGCGTCGCGACCGGGCGCCTGCGCGAGCGTCTCCTGCCGATCCGGCCACGCGACATCGTGCAGACGGTCCGCGACACGCTGCGGCTCAAGCTCGCCCACGAGGACCTGACGACCTACAACGCTGTCCAGAAGATCCTCTACATCGTCGCCATCCTGGCCGGCATCAGCCAGGTCGTCAGCGGCCTGGCCATCTGGAAGCCGGTCCAGTTCTCGGGTCTCGTCGCGCTGCTCGGCGGCTTCCAGGGGGCGCGCTTCGTCCACTTCGCCGGCATGGCTGTGCTGGCGGGCTTCCTCGCCATCCACGTCGTGCTCGCCCTGCTCGTACCGCGCACGCTGTGGGCGATGCTGACCGGCGGCCCGGTCCGCCGTCCGGCCCTCCCGGCCGTGGCGCGGGAGGCGACGCGATGAGGTCGCCCTTCCGCCCCCTCAAAGTGCCGGATCCCGGCATCCTCGACGACCACAGGCCCCTGGTCCGGCAGATCGAGCGGCGCGGCCTGCTGCGCGGCGGCCTGACGCTGGGCGCGCTCACCATGCTCACCGGCTGCGACGTGACCGACACGACCGCGGTCGGTCGGGCGCTGCGCGCAGTCTCCGACTTCAACGACGGCGTCCAGGCTGCCCTCTTCGATCCCCACAAGCTCGCGCCCGAGTACCCCGCCTCCCAGGTGCTGAAACCGCCGCGCTTCAACGCCTACTACGATGTCGAGGACGTCAAGCCGATCGACGGCGAGGTGTGGCGGCTCGAGCTCGCCGGGCTGATCTCCGACAAGCGGCCCTGGACGCGCCGGCAGATCGCAGAACTGCCCGAGCGCGAGATCATCATCCGCCACGTCTGCGTGGAGGGCTGGGACTATATCGGACAGTGGTCGGGCGTGCCGCTCCGCGCGTTCCTCGAGCGGGTCGGCGCCGACCTCACCGCCAAGTACGTCGCCTTCAAGACGGCGGACGACTACCCGAGCAGCATCGACATGGCCAGCGCGCTGCACCCGCAGACGCTGCTCGCCACCCGCTACGCCGGCCAGGACCTGCCGGACCCCTACGGGTACCCGCTGCGCCTGCGCACTGCGGTCAAGCTCGGCTTCAAGAACCCGAAATGGATCACGGCCATCGAGGTCACCAACACCTATCCCGGCGGTTACTGGGAGAGCCGCGGATTCAGCTGGTTCGCCGGTCTATGAGCGCCCGCGTGCTTTTGAGCGGCTTGGGCGCCGTGCTGCTGACCCTAGCCCTTGTCGGGCCGGGGCGGGCGCAGACGGCCGGTCCCTCGCCGACCCCCGACCACATGCCGAAGCCCGGTATGACCGCCCCCGAGATGGCGGGCCGCGCCGCCGACCGGTTTCCTCAGCCCGTGCGCGCCGGCGATCTCCCCGGCCGCTTCCTGCTCCAGCCGGAGGAATCCCAGCCCGTGCTCGGCCGCGTGACCGGGCTCGTCCGCCGCAACGACGGCGGCGTCGACGTGATCGTGCGCCTCGACGGCATCCTCGGGCTGACCTGGCTTGGACTCCAGCCGGTCGCCTGGAGCGGGGTCGGATCCCGGCTCGTGGCCGTGCCGGTCGAGGCGGTGGCGCTCCTCGGCGAGCACGTCGCCCTCATGGGCCTGACGCCGGAGCGCCTGCACGCGCTGCCGACCTTCGCGCCCAACTCGGCCACCGTGATCCCGCCGGACGAGACGCTCCGCATCGGGATCGTCCGGCCCTTCCACTGAGCGCGGAGGAGACTTGGAGATGCTACCGAGACCGACATCCGCATCGTCCGCCACCTGCGCGATCGGCGTGATGGCCAAGGCGCCGCGCAGCGGCCGCTCCAAGACGCGGCTGTGCCCGCCGCTGAGTCCCGACCAGGCCGCGCTCCTGAGCGCTGCCTTCCTGCGCGATACGACCGCCAACATCCTGGAGGCGGCGCGCGCCGCGCCGATCGCCGCCTACGCGGCCTACGCGCCGCGCGGCGCCGAGGCGCTGGTGGTCCCACACCTCGCCCGCCGAACGCGGCTCGTCCCGGCCGACGGCGACATACCGGCTTCGGCGGCGGTCGAGGGCTTCGGCCTCTGCCTGCTGCAGGCCGTCGGAGGCATGCTCGCGGAGGGCCATGCGGCGGCCTGCGTGCTCAGCGCCGACATCCCGACGCTGCCCACGCGCCGCCTCGTCCAGGCCGCCCGGATCCTGCTCGCGCCGGGAGATCGGGCCGTGCTCGGCGCGTGCGACGACGGCGGCTACTACATCCTCGGCCTCAAGCAGGCCCATGCCCGCCTGTTCGCCGACATCGCCTGGAGCACCGACACCGTCGCGGCCGCCACCCGCGCCCGGGCGCGCGAGATCGGCCTCGCCCTCGTCGAGCTGGAGCCCTGGTACGACGTCGACGACGCGGCCTCGCTCGCCCGGCTCACCGCCGACAGGACCGGCTACGCCGCCCCGGCGACGCGCGCGGTCCTGGCGCGGCTCGCGGAGACGTCGGAGGCCGTGCCGGCATGACCCGGCTTCTCGCCAGCCCCATGCGCCGGCTCGCGGCCCTCGGCCTCGCGCTGCTCGTCGTGAATGTCGGCGCGCTCGCGATCCACGTGCCGGGCGCCGACACGGTCGGCTCGGTCACCCGCGCCAACGTCTTCGTCGGCGTGGTCGCGGTTGGGCTCGGGCTCTACCTCCTCGCCGTGCGCCTGGTGCTGCGGGAGCGGCTGCCACGCGCCGCCCTGTGGACGATCCTCGGCGTCGCCGTGCTGATGCGAGCCGCGCTACTGCCGGCGCCACCGTTCCTGTCGAGCGACATCTATCGCTACGTCTGGGACGGGCAGGTCCAGGCCGCCGGGATCAACCCCTACCGCTACATCCCGGCCGATCCGGCCCTCGAACAGTTGCGCGATCCGGCGGTCTACCCGCTGATCAACCGGAAGGATTACGCCCGCACGATCTACCCGCCCGCGGCGCAGATGGTCTTCGCCGCTGTGGGCCAAGTCTCGCACGGCGTCACCGCGATGAAACTCACGATGCTGGGCTTCGAGGCCCTGGGCGTGCTGGCGATGCTCGCGATCCTGCGCGGCGCCGGCCTGCCGTCGGCCCGCATCCTGATCTACGCCTGGAACCCGCTCGCCCTGTGGTCCTTCGCCTGCGACGGGCACGTCGACGCCGTGGCGATCGGCCTCCTCGGCCTCGCGCTGCTCGCCCGCACCTGCCGTCGGTACGGGCTCGCGGGCGCGCTGCTTGGCGCGGCGACGCTGGTGAAGCTGCTGCCCGTCGCGGTGGCACCCGCTTTCGTGCGCGGTGGCCGGCTGTGGCGGCCAATGCTCGTCGGGGCGACCGTGATCGCGGTCCTCTACCTGCCCTATCTCGGCGCCGGCGCGAACGTGCTCGGCTTCGCCGGGGGCTACGGGGCCGAGGAGGGGTACGAGACCGGCGCGGGCTACTGGCTGCTCGCCGGGCTCGGCCATCTCGGGCTCAGCCCCCCGGGCCTGCTGCGGACCTATCTGGTCTGCGCCGGCCTGACGCTCGCGGCGCTCGCGCTCCGGATCGCCTTCGGCCGGGACCGGGCACCCGCGCCCGACGCGGTCGCGCTGTGCCGCGATGCCGGGCTCCTCGCAGCCCTCACCACCTGCGCGGCGAGCCCGCACTACGCTTGGTACTACCCCTGGCTGGCGCTGCCCGCGGTGGTCGCCCCGGCCCCGGCCCTGATCTGGCTCGGCGCGGCGCCGATCCTGTTCCTGATCGATCCGTTCAACGACCGCTTCCTCTGGCCGTCGCTGGTCTTCGTCCCGGCCCTCGTCCTGGCCGCCCGCGCGCTGTGGCAGGCCCGCACCTCACCCCTCGCCGCTCTCCCGGAAGGAACCGCCCGATGACGGCCTCAGCCGCCCTGAAGGATCCGCGCCGCTATTTCGAGGCGATCGGTGCCGACCGCGCCTCCGAGGCCTTGGCGCCGCCGGTCTGCCTCTATCTGGAGGTCACGAACCGCTGCAACCTGCTGTGCGAGACCTGCCCGCGCACCTTCGAGACCCTGGAGCCCCCGGCCGACATGAGCTGGGATCTGTTCACGCGGATCGTCGACCAGGTGCCGAACGTCGCCCGGGTCGTGCTCCACGGGGTCGGCGAGCCGATGCTGGTAAAGGACCTGCCGCGGATGGTCCGCTACCTCAAGGATCGCGGCACCTACGTCCTGTTCAACACCAATGGCACCCTGATGCAGCCGAAGCGCTTCCGGGAGCTGATCGACACCGGTCTTGACGAGTTGCGCGTGTCCCTCGACGCCGCCGACCGGGCCTCGTACCGCAGGGTGCGCGGCAAGGATTTCTTCGACCGCATCGTGCGCGACGTCGGAAAGTTCGTCGCGTTCCAGAAGGCGTCCGGCGCCACGACGCCCCGGGTCTCGCTCTGGCTGACGGGCCTCAAGGAGACCGTGGACCAGCTCCCGACCTTCGTGCGGCTCGCCGCCGAGATGGGCGTGACCGAGGTGCACCTGCAGCGCCTCGTCTTCGACGAGGCCGGGTACGGTATGGCCCGCGCCGACCTGTCGCTGTTCGAGAGCGCGCGGGCCGAGGAGACCGCGGCGATCGCCGAGGCCGAGGCCCTGGGCCGCTCCCTGGGGGTGACGCTCGACGCCTCGGGCGCGACCGAGCCGGGGATCAGCCTGAAGCGGCAGGATGACCGCGCCTGGGCCACCTGTCGGCGACCCTGGTCCCTGATGTATTTCACCGCCCACGGACGGGCGCTGCCCTGCTGCATCGCGCCGTTCTCGGTGCGCGGCTACGCCAACTACACACTGGGCGATGCGACCCAGGCCACGCTCCGGGAGATCTGGAACGGCGCGGCCTATCGCGACTTCCGCACATCGCTCCTCTCCGACGCGCCGCCCGCCCCGTGCCGGAACTGCGGCCTGCGCTGGAGTCTCTGAGCGATGCACCCGGTCAGCATCGTCATCCCGACCCTGAACGAGGCTGAGACGATCGGCGCGGTGATCCGCGAGATCCCGCCGGCCTACGCGGCCGACGTCGTCGTCGCCGACAGCGGCTCTACCGACGGGACGCAGGCCATCGCCCGGGCCGCGGGCGCCCGGGTGATCGAGGCCGGGCGCGGCTACGGTCGGGCTTGTGCGCTCGGAGCGGCCGCGGCCGCCCCGGCCTCGCGCGTGATCGTCTACCTCGATGGTGACGGCGCCGATCGCGGAGACCTGATCGACCGGATCGTCGGGCCGGTGCTCGCCGGCAGCCAAGACCTCGTCCTCGCCTCGCGCACCCTGGGGAGCCGCGAGCCCGGATCGATGCTCTGGCACCAAGTGCTCGCCGGTCGGCTCGCCGGCCTCGGCATCAGCCTGCGCTACGGCGTCCGCTACACCGACATGTGCGCCTTCCGCGCCATCGACCGCGCCGCGCTGCAGGCCCTCGACCTCCGCGAGCTGACCTACGGCTGGAACATCGAGATGCAGATGCAGGCCGCGCGCGCAGGTTTGCGCATCCGCGAGGTGCCGATGCCCTACCGGCGCCGGCGGGGCGGATCCTCGAAGGTCGCGGGTTCGCTTGGTGGCACGGTGCGGGCTGCAACGCGGATCGGCGCGACCTACCTGCGCGTCGCCGCGAGCCCGGCACCGAGAGCGTAAGGTCATGGCGTTCGACGCAGACTCCGCACTGGGCGGTTGGGCAGGCGACACGCGCGAAGACCGCGCCCTCCTCAGATCGCCGAGACACGGGCCCACGCCCGGGCGGTCCTTCGCGCTGGCGGCATACCTGGCTCGTTGGTCGACATGCGCGCACCACGACCTCGCCGCGTCGGACTCGCAGTCGCTTTCACTCGCCGCGCTGCTGCGTCTCGCCGGTCCGGAGGATGTAAAGCGCTGGCGGAACGCGGACCTCGGCTATGCCGACCCGCGCGGCGCCTCCTGGTTACGCGCTGCGGTCGCTGAGCGCTACGTCGGCGTGAAAGCCCATGACGTGCTCGTCAGTGCCGGCGCACAGGAAGCGGTGGCCTGCGTTCTGCGCGCGTTGCTCGGCCCGGACGACCATGCGGTGGTGGTGGTGCCGATCTACCAACCCTCCGAGCTTGTCGTGACGAGTTTATGCGCGGCGGATGGGGTCGCCCTGAGTTCGGACCGGCATTGGACGCTCGACCTGGACCACCTCGCCAGCGTGATCCGGCCGAACACGCGGCTGGTGCTGGTGAACTTCCCTAACAGCCCGACAGGTGCGACCTTGGACCGGACGACCCTGGCTGGCTTGATCGACCTCTGCCGCCGGCACGGGCTCTGGCTTGTCAATGACGAGGTCTATCGCCAGACGGACGCGAACCCGGAGGGTGCCATCCCGCCAGTCGTCGACGTGTACGAGCGCGGGATCTCGATCAACGGGCTTTCGAAGGGTTTCGGGCTGCCGGGCCTGCGCGTTGGCTGGGTTGCCTGCCGAGACCGCGCTGTGCTCGAACGCGTTCTAGCCATCAAGAGCCTGTTGTCGAGCTGCCTCGCCGGCCCGAGCGAGGTCCTCGCGCATATCGCGTTGCGGGCCGAGCCGCGCATCACCGGGCGCGCCCGCGCCACAGGTCGCGGCAACCATCGCCGACTGCGCGCCCTGCTCGATCGCCATCCAGAACGGTTCGAGCCGGACGAACCGAGGAATCTGGCCTTCGCCTTTCCCCGTTTCCGCGGGCGGGAGGGCGCAGCCGCGTTCGCGCGGGCGGTCGCGTCAGAGGTGGGCCTGCTTCTATTGCCTTCCGTGTTGTGGCGTTCGTCGTTGGCGCCGGTCCCGGCGGACCGCCTGCGCCTCGGCCTCGGCCGGCGCGGCAGCGGTGCGGCGCTCGAAATCCTTGAGGATCACCTGCAACAGCGCTCGCGCCGATGAGAGCCCGCCCGGAGCGCGACCGGAACCTCGCGAAACCCGTCGGGCGCCTGGGTGTGGTCCTGGGCGGAGCATTGCGAGTGGCGGGACGTCTTGTCCGCGGGCTCAGGCTCGGCGTCATCGCCACTGCGCTGCTCGCCCTGGGCATCCTGTTTCTGAATTACGGCGTGCTCTCGACGCCGCAGGCTCGCGCCTACCGCGACCTCGATCCGGCTGTCCCGGAGTGCAGCGAGGGCCTTCGGACCGGCTGGACCGTCCTCAGTGAGGTCGGCCGCGGCGTCCCGATGTCGTCCATGCTCGACGGCGACGGCTGGCGCGACACGACCAACGACGAGGGCGCGCTCCGCGACGACCGGCGCTGGCGGACGCGACTACGGTGCGCCCTGCAGCGCCACGTCATCCCGTCCGCGCGCGGCGAGCGGCCGCTGGAGTACACACTCGGCTTCCTGGAGTTCAAAGAGGACGGCGAGCCCTACGCCCTCGTGTCGCGCGCCGGCGGCAGCGACGTCGCCATCGACAGCGCCATGCTGCGCCACGCGATGGAGGGCGAGATGCATGCCCGCGGCGCGCCGGCTACGGGGCTCAAGCCGGTCATCACGCAGCTCGACGCTCTGACGCAGCACCTGGCCACCGGACGTCACTACGTCATCGCCTTCATCCACGGCTGGCGCCACGATGCCCAGGTCGGCGACGCCAACGTCGCGGACCTGCGCTTCTACGCAGCGCACGCCGCCCGCTTCTTGCGCGACCGCTGCCGGAGCGATCCCGCCGCCTGCGGGATGGACGTCACTGCGGTCTACGTCGGCTGGCGCGGTGCCCGGGTCGACGAGCGCGGCCTGCGCGACAAGTTCGGGGCGGCGCTCGGTGGCTTCTTCGGCGAGCTCTCCGCGGCTGCGACCCTGTTCGACCGCAAACCCGTCAGCGAGGCGGTCGCACCCGCGGCCATATCCGCGCTGCGCACTCTGGAGGCGGCGTTGAGGCGGCCGGGCCCCGACGGGGCCAACCGGCACAACAAGCTCGTCGTGGCCGGCCATAGCCTCGGCGGCAACATGCTGGCGACCGGCCTCAAGGACGACCTCCTTAAGGCCGTGCGGCGTCATCGGTTCGGCGAAGCGATGCCGCCGGTGCTTGGCGACCTCGTGGTGCTCATCAACCCGGCCGCCGAAGCGAGCAAGTGGACGGCGGTCCAACGCGCCGTGTGGGAGCGCGTCGCGACGCCTGCCGACTCGGGCGCCACACCCGGGGAGGTGGCGCATGACAGCGGCCTGTTCCCGATGGACCAGCGCCCGGTGGTAATGTCGGTCACCGCGGCGCTCGCCTTCCCGGCGGGCGGGCTGCGGCCGGGCGATTGCGCCTGGATTGGCCTCGACGTCGACGACGGCTTCCAGGACGCCCGGGCACGCATCCGGCAGCGGCTCGCTGGCACCGACGCGATGTTCAACGCCGGCGTGGACTACGATTGGGCGACCCACGACCTGTTCCCCACCTTCAAGTTCGACTTCCGGCCCGCCGCGGGCTTTCTCGAACGAGCGGCCGCGCGCATTGAACACAGGCCACCCCGCGGCATGAGCTGCGCGGTCCCACGCGAGGCGGACCTCCTCGATAGCGTTCTCACGTTGCCCCTGCGGACACTGTCGGTCCTGGCCGCGACCTTCCCGTTCCAGATCAGCCTGCCGGAGGAGTCGCACACGATCGGTAACCTCGACCCGCCGCGACCGGCCGCCGGCGTGCTCGCCGACGCGCGGCCCTCGGGCGCACCGTTCGGCACGACCCACGAGATGCTCGGTTTGGCGGCAACCGGCTCAGAGCGGCACCACGCCTACGCCACACTGGCCGACGCGGACATCGACTGCCCGCGCGCGAACGGTTGGTTGATCCGCGCGCGTCGACGGCGGGTGAAGGAAGGTGGTCTC
This sequence comes from Methylobacterium sp. P1-11, assembly GCF_008329595.1. Classification (NCBI taxonomy): domain Bacteria; kingdom Pseudomonadati; phylum Pseudomonadota; class Alphaproteobacteria; order Hyphomicrobiales; family Methylobacteriaceae; genus Methylobacterium; species Methylobacterium sp. P1-11. The sequence goes on along the minus strand of NZ_NPKS01000039.1, from coordinate 1,221 downwards.
GGGTGGGACAGCCAGGACTTGGCACCGCCGGAGGCGGGGGCCGAGGGTCAGGGGTCACCCGCGGTGCGCTTCCAGCACGGGCTGCCGTTGACCGGCATCGCCCCGGTCACGCTGGCCAACGACCCGTTCTGGAACGTGCGCGCCTTCGACAATGCGCTGTCGCGCCACGACGGATACCGGCTGTCATCCTTCATCTGCGCGCTGAGCCAACTGGTCATGGACGACATCATCGACGCGGCGCACGGCAACCAAACCGGCATGTCGTCCCCATGACGATGGCCCCTCGTGCCAAAGGGTCAGTCCGGCGTTGCGGGAGGCTCTAACCTGTTACGACTCTATCGGCGGACGCGTCGGGATAGCGGACGCATTGGTGGCGCGCAGCTTTTTGGTGCTCGGCGACGGGGCCGGCGAGGTGACCGAGGAAGGACGCGCGTGGCTCGCCTGTTTCGGCACGCCCATTGCGGAGATGGGCGGACCAAACGCCCACTCTGCACTCCTTGTCCAGACTGGAGCGAGCAGCGACCGAATCTCGCTGGGCGCTTGGGCACCGCGCGTGCCGCATTTGCGAGAAACTCGGTTGAATTAAGCGGATGCGCGACGGCCAAGCGATCAGAGTGACCCGCATACGTGCCCGCCTGCGCGGCCACATTCCGACATCGCAGTCGGGAAGCCTGTTCCAGCTCTACCCGGTGTCTTCGAGGGGCGATCCTTCTACCGCGTCCGCGTTTTCACACAGCCTCCACCCGCTCAGGTCGCAGGTCTTCGTCCGCCACGCTGTCCCGAAGCGGACCTTCCGAGGGTCCGCGCTGGGTCGGAAGGAGGCTGTCCGCTATTCGAGCAGACCTTTTCCAGAGCAGCCATTCCGCTTACGGCGAAATCCTGTCGTTGGCGCGGGACTGCGCAAACCTCTTAAATAGGCGGCTGCGGCCTCAAGGTGCTGTCGATCAGCGTCTGCCGCGACGTGGCCCAACGCGCCCATATGACGCAAGAAGGCTTGCTTCGGATCGGTATTTGACGTTGATGCGCCGGTCGAGCCGCTTCCTACGTCAGCGCGTCAGAACGATGTGGGTTACCAGCTCCGTTGGGACTGTCTCCGTCACCCGATAGCCGAGGCCTGGCAGATCGATGTCTGCGAACAGGTGCTCGCCCCGGCCAAGAACGACCGGCGACACCGCCAAGTGCAATTCATCGATTGCGCCCGCGAGTAAATACTGGCGGACC